>DASVXQ010000612.1:0-5492 GCA_036392615.1 Actinomycetes bacterium
CTCGGGGCTGGCGAGGTAGAACGCCGCCGCGGCGAGCACCTCCGGGTGGTCGAGCATCACCAGCCGCGCGGCCATCTCGACCAGGTTCTGGTTGGAGCCGTGCCCGTTCAGGTACAGCAGCCGCCGGAAGCCGTGCCGCGCCAGCGAGCGCCCCACGTCGGCGCAGTACTCGGTGAAGGTCTGCCAGCCGATCGTGACCGGGCCGGGGAAGTCCATGTGATGCGGCGAGTAGCCGTGCGGCACCGGCGGCAGCAGCGCGACCTGGTCGCTCATGTCACCGGCGACCCGCTCGCAGATCTCGGCGACGATCCGCAGGTCGGTGTCGATCGGCAGGTGCGGGCCGTGGTCCTCCAGCGTGGCGACCGGGATCAGCGCGACCCGGTCCTCCGCCGCGGCGCGGCGCACCTCCCGCCAGGTCAGACGCTCATAGCGCAGCGGCCGCGACCACATCTGCCCTCCCCTTCACACCGCGGGTTACCTGGTGTGCTCCGACGCGTAGGCCAGCAGGAACGCGGCCGCCGAGATGATGTGCTCCCGCAGCCCGTCGACCGCGGCGTACTCGTCGGGGCCGTGCGCGCCGGCGGCGTGCCCCGCGCCGCCCACCACCCACTCGAGCTCCAGGACACGGTCGAACACGTGGTACGGCGCGCACCACGGCGCCAGCGGGTACGGCAGCGGCGACAGCCCGAGCAGGTCGTAGGCGCTGCGCATCGCCGCGGCGACGCCGCTCCGGACCGGCGCCTTCGCCGGCGGGTAGGCGTCCATCACGCGCAGCTCGACGTGGCCGAAGCCGTGGTCGTCGAGATGGCGGCGGACCGCCGCCGCGGCGGTCTCCGGGTCGAGCGGCGGGACCAGGCGGACGTCGACCCTGGCAAGCGCCCGCGACGGCATGATCGTCTTGCCGCCGGGACCGGTGTAGCCGCCGACGATCCCACTGATGTTGGCCGTCGGCCGGTACAGCAGGGCGCGCAGCAGCTGCTCGGCGCCGCCGTCCAGCCGGTAGCGCGATGCGCGGGCCTCGCGGAGGTGCTCGTCCGGGTCGAAGGACTTGGCCAGCTCCGCCAGGAGGCGCTCGTCCTCGGCGCCGGGCTCCCCGCCGGCCAGCCCGTCGACCGCGACCTCCTGGTCGGTCGTGGTCAGCGAGGCGAGCGCGTGGACCAGCGCCCACGCCGGCGAGGCGATCCACGCCTGCTCGCTGGAGTGCAGGTCGGCGCCGGGCCCGCCCCACCCGCCCGCCTCGGCGACGAGCTCCAGGTCGAGCAGGCCCTTGCAGCCCAGGATCAGCTCGGGCCGGCCGTCCAGCCCGGCGGTCAGGTCGAGGTCGAAGGCCGCGTCGGCGGCCAGCTCGTCGCGATGGGCGGCGATCGCGGCGCTCAAGTTGGGGCTGCCGAGCTCCTCCTCGCCCTCGATCGCCAGCAGCACGGTGGCCGGCATCGCGTCCAGCTCGCGCAGCACCTCCACGGCGACGAAGAAGCCGGCCAGGCTGCCCTTGGAATTGGCGCTGCCACGGCAGACCACGGCTGGGCCGACGCCTGGCAGCTCGCGCAGCTCGGCGGCGAACGGCGGCGAGGTCCAGTCCGGCTCCTGCGCCGGCTGCACGTCGTACATCCCGTAGCGCAGCAGCCGCGGCGAGCCGGGCGGGCCGGGCAGCTCGCCGAGGACCAGCGGGTGGCCGCCGGTCTCGACCAGCTCGGCGCTGCCGCCGGCGCCCTCGGCCCAGGCCACCGTCCGCTCGGCGGTCTCGCGGATCCCCTCGCCGGTGGCGCTCACCGACGGCGTGCGGAGGTATTCCCGGATCCGCTCCAGGTCGGCGGGGAAGCGCTGCTCGACCCGTTCCCGCACGTGGGCCACCATTGTCGCCAGGTCCCGCCCGATTCCGTCGTTCATGCGGGGATTCTAGAGCGATTGCTCAGCTGCCGAGAAGATCCGGTTTGGAAACCCTCGCGGCGCCTTCTCCATGAATCGCCCGGTCTCCGCGCCTGGAGCCTTCGCGCGGAATCGCCCGGTCAGGCCACGGTGTAACGTTCCGCTGGCGCTCTTCGGTTGGTACAAACAGAATGTCACCCCCAGCGTCCTCTCCCCCAGAGGAGCCGAGCTTGTCTGACCCACTGCCCGATGCTGACGTACCTGCTTGAGATTCGAGCGTGGTTCCAGACTGGCCGGGTATATCCATTCGCGGTCTTCATGACGCTCGTCTGGTCGCTCTGGCTGCTCCGCGTCACGCTCGGGCGGTTCTACCGGCCCGCGAGGCGCCACTGGGACGCCACCACGTCGGTGGTGATCCCGGTGGTCGACGAGGCGGAGGACCTGTTCAGCTTCGTGCTCGGCCGCATCGTGGCGCAGCGTCCCACCGAGGTCATCGTGGTCATCAACGGTCCGCGGAACTTTGGGATCGAACGGGTCTGCGACCGGCTCGGGGTGTGGTGGTACTGGACCGACGTGCCCGGCAAGCGCAACGCCGTCCGCATCGGCGTCGAGGCCGCCAGCGGCGAGATCGTCGTGCTGGTCGACTCGGACACCGTCTGGGCGTCGAACACGCTGGTCGAGCTGGTCAAGCCGTTCCGCGACCCGAGAGTCGGCGGGGTGACCACCCGGCAGCGCATCCTGGACCCGGACCGCTCCGTGCTGACCCGCTGGGCCGACTGGCTCGAGAGCGTGCGCAGCGAGTACTCCATGCCGGCGATGAGCGCCCTCGGCACGGTCGGCTGCCTGCCCGGCAGGACGATCGCCTTCCGCCGGCGGATCCTGCTCGACTGCATGGGCAAGTTCCTGCGTGAGCGGTTCCTGGGGGTGTTCCTCGAGGTCAGCGACGACCGGGCGCTGACCAACTACACCCTCAAGGCGGGCTACCGGACGGTCTACCAGTCGACCTCGCTGGTCTACACCGACGCGCCGACCCGGCTGTGGAAGCTGGTCAAGCAGCAGTACCGCTGGGCCCGCGGCTCGCAGTACAACACCCTGCGCATGCTGCCGTGGATGCTGCGGCACGCGCCGGTCCTGGCGATCTTCTACCTGGCGGACATCGTCGTGCCGTTCGTGCTGATCGGCGCCTTCGCGTCCTGGGTCGAGGCGCTCGCCACCGGGCAGAAGTGGGACCTCTACGCCGACTTCCCGCTGCCGGACGTGCCCTGGCAGGCGTTCGCGATCACCCTGACGCTCGCCCTGGTGATGACCCTGATCTCGCTGGGCATCCGCTTCGGGCGCCACTTCGCGTACCGGCCAGGGGACCTCGCCTACCTGCCGGTGTTCATGCTGATCAACACCACGCTGCTGATGCCGATCCGGATCTTCGGGTTCTTCCGCATGGCGCACAACGCCGGCTGGGGCACCCGATCGCACGGCTACCGCGGCGACGCCAGGGGGAGCCCGCTGATGGTGGTCCCGTACGTCCTCGGCTGCACCCTGCTACTCGGGTCGGTGACGCTCAGTGTCTGACTACCGCGATCTCGAATTGCGCCGGCGCCAGCGGACCTGGCTGCTGCTCAACCTCGGGGCGGACCGGCGCAGGCGCTCCCGTTCGCGGCTGCGGCTGTGGATGCTGGTCCACATGCTGGTGCTCGGCAGCCTGGTCTACAGCGTGGTGGCGGTGGTGACGCCCGGGCTGCCGGCGCCGCCGATCGTCACCAGCCTGCGCGCCCCCTCCGACCAGCGGATTGCGCTGACCCCCACGCCGGCGCGCATCCCGACCAAGCGCGAGCTGCTCCGCCCGACCGGCAAGCACTTCGGCGTGAGCACCCTCAAGGCGCCCTGGGCGGGCGCGGAGATCGACCGCGTCGCCAGGCTGTCGGGCAGGCACCCGACCATGATCGAGTACTTCGTGAAATGGACCGAGCCGTTCCGGCCGGGCGCGATCTCGCTCTGCTACAGCCAGGACGCCCTGCCGGTGCTCTCCTGGGAGCCGTGGGCCGGGCCCGAGCCAGGGCTCGACCAGCCGGCCTATTCGCTGGCCAGGATCGCCGCCGGCAAGGACGACGCCTATATCGCGCGGTTCGCCAAGGGGATCAGGGCGCAGCGCTGGCCGGTCGTGCTGCGCTTCGCGCACGAGATGAACGGCAACTGGTACCCGTGGTCGGAGCAGCGCAGCGGCAACCGGCCGGGCGACTACGTGCGCGCCTGGCGCCACGTGCACGCGCTGTTCGACCGCGTCGGCGCCCGTAACGTCATCTGGGTGTGGAGCCCCAACATCATCCGGGCCGTTCCCGGCGTGAGCCTGCGCGCGCTGTATCCCGGCGACCAGTGGGTGGACTGGATCGGCATGGTCGGCTACGGGGTCGGTGAGACCACAGCCGCCGCGACCTTCGATCCGACCCTGGCCGTCCTGCGGCAGGTCACCCGCAAGCCGGTGCTGATCACCGAGACCGGCGCGCAGCCCGGCCCGTACAAGGCTGCCTGGACGGCGAACCTCTTCCAGTGGCTCAAGGCGCACCACGAGGTGATCGGGTTCATCTGGTTCGAGCGCAACAAGGCCGCCGAGGGGCGGGCCGACTGGAGGTTCACCGCCGACTCGCAGACGCTGCGCGCCTTCAAGGGCGGGATCGTCCGCACCAAGCTGGCCCGGAGGCCGTGAGGCGCAGCCCACCGGGCGCCGGGCTCAGGTCGCGCCCCGGGCCGCGCCCTGCTGGAAGGCGTGCAGCGACCGCTTGCTGGTGTCGAACGGCCAGTCCCGGTCAGGCTCGCCGCGCGCCTTGACGAATTCGTCGAACCAGGTCAGGCAGGCGACCGGATGGGTCGACAGCAGGGCGTCGAACATCCCGGTGATCCAGGCCGCCTTGTCGCCGCCCCGCTCGGTGCAGGCGGTCTCGCCGATCCACAACGGCTTGCGGGGATTGATCGCGCGGAGCTGCTGGTAGAACGGCCCGATGATCTCGACGAACTGCTTCCACTGCTGCTTGCCCGGCCGCATGTACCCGTTCAGGACCAATTCGTCGACGAATTCGTCGCCAGGGTAGAAGGCGGCGAGGGGCTCGTTGCTGCCCTGCGCGTGGACGCGGTTGTAGCACAACTGCATGAGCACCCGGCCGGGGGCGACCGCGCGGGCGCGCTGGGTGACGTGGCGCCACGCCGGGATGAAATCCGACACGAGATTGCCTGGCGCATAGACGCCCCACGGGTACCAGTCGCCGTTGAACTCGTGCAGGGGGCGCAGGTGCAGCGGGCGCGGCAGGTCGCGGAAGGATCGCAGCCAGCGGTCGAAGCTGGCGTCGTACCTGCCGGCGGCGATGTCGCGCAGGCTGTAGGCGGGGTCGTGCGGCTGACCGCCCTCCCAGAATTCGAGCGTGAGCGCGACCTCGTAGCCGGCGTGCATCATCCGGCGGACCTTGCCGGAGATCGGCTCGTTCAGCTTGGCGAACAGCAGCACGACGTCCGCGCGGCGCCTGGCCTGCTTCTCGGCGCGCGCCAGGTTGACGTTGAGGTTGCGCTCGTCGACGTGCAGGCCGAACCGGTAGGGGGTCCGCAACCGCGACGGGCGCGCCCATGGACCGGCGTCGCAG
>DASVXQ010000613.1:0-6409 GCA_036392615.1 Actinomycetes bacterium
CCGCCGGTGTGACCCAGCCCTCTGCCGGAGAGCTTGAGCATCCGCATGCCGAGCACGGCGGCGAGCGGCGCGACGACCAGGGTGGTGCCATCCGCCACCCCTCCGGTCGAGTGCTTGTCCACGGTCGGCCCGTCGATCGAGCTGAGGTCGAGCCGCCGGCCCGAGGCCACCATCGCCTCGGTGAGGGCGCCGATCTCTCCTCGCGAGAACCCTTGGAGGTAGCCGGCCATGAGGAAGGCCGACATCTGGTAGTCGGGCAGATCGCCCTTGGCATAGGAAAGAACGAACTCGCGGAGGTCTGCCGCCGGGACCGCTCCCCCGTCGCGCTTGCGTTCGATGACCTCGAGCGGTGTCACCGCGACGAGAGTCGCTTCACAAGGGCGGCGTCGGCCCCGTCCCTCTCCAGCTCCGACAGCACCTGCGCGAGGGCCTCGCGGACCAGGCGCCCGCGGTCGACCACGATCCGGTGCTGGCGCCGCAGCAGCAGCCGGGCGTTCTCGAGGTCCGTCAGCTCCTCGGGAGTGCAGTAGATGGTGATCTTCTCCTCGTGGCGCTGGCGGCCGCTGGGCACGCGGTCGCGCGATTCCGCGCCCGCCTCGTCGTCGCCGGCGGGGCGCTTGGCCCCGCGGGTGCGCGAGCCCTTGCTCCCGTCGATCGACGTGACCCGGAAGAGCTCGTCGGCACCGGGTAGGCTGGCTCGGCCCTTCATGACGCCAACACCTCCTTGGCCAACTCCCGGTAGGCGGCGGCGCCTGGAGAATCACCAGCGTAGGTAAGGATGCTCTCCCCGGCGACCGGGGCCTCGGCGAACCGGATCGTCTTGCCGACGACCGTCCGGAAGACCTGGTCCCCGAAGGCCTCCTCCACCCGGCCCAGCACCTCCCGTCCGTGGACAGTCCGTGCATCGTACATGGTCGCAAGCACGCCAACGATCTCGAGCCTGGGGTTCAGGCGGTCGGCGATCTTGGAGATGGTGTCCATCAGCAGCGCCATGCCGCGAAGCGCGAAGTACTCGCACTCCAGCGGGACCAGGACGCCGTCGGCGGCGGTCAGCGCGTTCACCGTCAGCAGTCCCAGGCTCGGGGGGCAGTCGATCAGGGTGAAGTCGTAGCGGCGCCGCAGCGGTCGCAGCACCCGGGCAAGCGCCTGCTCGCGAGCGACCTCGCCGACCAGCAGAACCTCGGCCGCGGCCAGGTCGATGTTGGCGGGAAGCAGGTCGAGCCGGTCGATCTTGGTGGTGGTCACCACCGAGTTGGCGTCCTGGTCCGGCCCCATCAGCAGGTTGTAGAGGGTCTTCTCGAGGGCGAGTGGGTTCAGCCCGAGGCCCACTGACAGCGCGCCCTGGGGGTCCATGTCGACCAGCAGCACCCGCTTGCCACGTTCAGCCAGCGCCGCGCCGAGGTTGATGGCGGTCGTCGTCTTGCCGACGCCACCCTTCTGGTTCGCCAGGGCGATGACCTTTCCCATCCTGTGCCCTCCACGGGGTGCTACCGCCACCGGGCCTACGATCTGAAGGGATCTTTGTCGCTTTATCGATATAGCACTTCAGCGATAAGTCGCCATGTCGTCAGATTGATGTATAGCTTTGGCCATAAATGCCTCAATCGCCTAATAGATCAAGCGACGAACGTCGAAGTGGTCGGAATCATATCGGCCACGCGAATCCCACGAAAGCGGTTGTCCCCACCCCCTCGGGACGGCAGTTACCGCTCCATCCGGAATGCGACGTTCGCGCAGACCGCCACGGGACGCGGGAAGGGAACGCGCGCGGGAAGGTGGAAGCCCTCCCTTTTCTCATCGCAGCGCTGCATTGATGCCGCCATCCCACGCAGGGCCGGCCGCCGGAAGGGCCGGCCGGCCTCGAGCGGACCTGGTAGTGGAAGCCGGGCCTCCGCCTGCGGGCAGCCAGCAGGAGCGCGCCATCGCTGGGGCAGCACCCGCATCACCAGAGGGACAAGGACCGCGGTAGCGCCTCCTCGCCCTGGAAAGGGGAGCCCGCTCTGGAGGGAAGCCCGCTCTGGAGGGAAGCCCACAGAGAAGGAACCCGCGCCCTGAAGGGGTCGCCCCGCCCCGCCCTGCCCTGCCCTGCCCTGAGAAGGACGCCCCGGCTCCTGAAGGACGTCACCGGCCGCTGAGCTGCCCGGCCGGCGCCGCCCGGGGCGCCTCGGCGACCTCCACGGCCTCCGCTCTCCCTCTACCGGCCGCACCCGCCTACCGGCGGCACTCGCGGCCCTGATCGACGCCCATCTGGCGACGTCACGGAATCGCGGGGCCCAGTGAACGCTCTCCGTGGCGGCATTCCGCGGACTTGTCCTCACGCTGCGCGTTCGTTCTATGCAACTTCATGCATAACTATGCAGCCTCTTGGATTCAACGACCAATGAATTTTGGATAAACCCTTGAGGGCCGGTTGAGAGAACCCTGATTCGCGACAATTTCCCACTGCTGGAGCTCGACCTGGCACCGGATCAGCAGGTCGCCGGGCCGAGCGTCCAGCTCGTCCAGCGAGTTCGCCGCCAGCGCAAGGGAGGGCGCCGCAAGACCTCTGGAAGCGGCCGCAGGCAAGGCTTGCATCCGGTACCCGGGTACAGGCTTATGGTCTGGACGACAGTCCCCTACCGGCGGGACCTCGGCGAGGAGCGATGCGATGACCTGGGCGCCTGTGGAATGCACGCTGTCGTTGGAGGAGCGGCCCGAGCGTGTGGCGGCGTTCGACGAGCTGTTCGCGTCGGCGCTGCGAGGGTTGGCTCGGCCTGCGCCGGCGCTCCTGCGGCTGACGCTGGACGGGACGGATCGGGTCGAGGGGGTGGTGCGGGAGTTGGTCACCAAGGAGCAGGGCTGCTGCCCGCTCTTCGACTTCGCCATCGGGCGCGCGGAGGATGGCGCGCTGCTGCTGGAGGTTCGGGTCGCCGACAGGCACATCGGCACGCTGGAGGCGCTGGCCAGCCACGCGGCGATGGTGATGGCGGACTCCTCGGCATGACGACCACGCTCCGCAGCGGTGAGGTGGCCGCGGCCGCCGGTGTGAACCTGCAGACGCTCCGCTACTACGAGCGGCGCGGGCTGCTGGCCAAGCCCGCGCGGACGTCCGGCGGCCACCGGGCGTATCCGCCGGACGCCGTGACGATTGTGCGAGTCATCAAGGCGGCGCAGCGGCTCGGCTTCACCCTGGGCGAGGTTGCGGGCCTACTCGACGCTGGCCGGCACCGGCACGGGACCGCTCCCGACGCGGGCCTGCGGCGCCAGGCGGAGGTCAAGCTGGCGGAGATCGATGCCAGGATCGCCGACCTCCAGACGATCCGCCAGACGCTGGCCGCGGCCGTGGCCGCCGGCTGCGACGACCTGGCGACCTGCGCCGCGAGCCCGGACTGCCCGCTGCCGTTCGCGGAGCTGGCGGGCGAGCACCTGGTGGCCGAGCGCCTGACGGCCGAGCGCCTGGCGAGCGAGCGCCTGGCGGACGGGCGTGAGCCGGACGGGCGTGAGCCGGGCGGGCCGTGAGCGTCGTCCGGTCGCTGCTGCTGTTCGTCTTGGCCGCGCTCGCGGAGATCGGCGGCGCCTGGCTGGTCTGGCAAGGGGTCCGGGAGCACCGTGGGATCCTCTGGGCCGTCGGCGGCGTGCTGGCGCTCGGTGCCTACGGGTTCGTGGCGACCCTCCAACCCGACGTCCATTTCGGCCGCATCCTCGCGGCCTACGGCGGAGTCTTCGTTGCGGGGTCGCTTGTCTGGGGCGTTGTGGTGGACGGCTTTCGCCCAGACAGGTGGGACCTGGTCGGGGCGGCCGTCTGCCTCCTCGGCGTCGCGCTCATCATGTACGCGCGGCGTGCCTGATCGAGCATGCCCTCGCCGGCGCGGCTGCTGGCATACCCCAAATGAGCGGGCACGGACTTGGGTGAACCACGACGTGGGGTGAGAGCGTGGCCGGTTGTGGGCGCGCCGGCGTGGTCGGTGCTGGGCAGGCGGCGCACGGCGTGGCCGGCCCTGGGCCGTGCACGGCGTGGCCGGCTCTGGACGGCGCACGGTTCGGGCGCCGCGCTCCAGATCGGATCGGATCGTCCGGCTGCCTGGCCCGAGGCGGTGGGTCCATATCGGCCACCCGCCAGCCGCGGGCGTGCGGCGCGAAGCTCGGCCTGAGGCGCGCTCGGTCCACGACGCGGATCGGCCAGCCGCAGGCATGTGGTGCGCAGGTCGGTGGGAGGCCCAGGCGTCGCCGCCCGCCAGGCGCAACCGCCTGGCGGGCGGCGAGGGCCCGGTCAACAGGACTTGGTCAGGTGCGAGGGAGTTGCCCGGTGGCGCCCGCGGCGGCGAATGCGGTCTCGAGGGCGGCGGCGGTGCCGGGGCCGAAGTAGTCGCGGAACAGCAGGATCTGGCCGTCGCGGATCCTGAAGACCTGGATGTAGGGAAGCTGATACGTCGCGCCGGTCGTGGTCAGCTCTCCGGCCACCTCGAGCTCGACGATCACGACCTCGGGGTCGGGGGTCTGGTGGACCGCCGTCGTGCGGACCGCTGTCACGCGGGTCGCGGCGCGGCGCACGGCTCCCTCGAGAGATGCGAGCACCTCGCGGATCCGCTCCCGGCCCTCGATCCGGCGCGGGACGCCAGCGGGAGCAAACGGCCACTCCAGCACGCCGTCCCGCGCGTACAGGTCGGCCTGTCCGCGCAGGTCGTAGGCGGCCGCCAGGCGGTGGACCCGCTCGACCAGCTCGCGCGGGTCGGCGGCCACAGCGGTCTGGGTTCCGTCGGCGGTCACGGACGTTGGGGTTCCACCGGTCATCTCAGGACTCCTTCACCATGCAGGGCACCGGCGCCTGAACGGCGCCGCTTCCGGAGGCGTGTAGAATCGGAGTCGCGACTCCGGCTCAATATACGGAGTCAGTACTCCGATTGTCAACCACTGGGTGCGCCCAACGGCTGCTCGACGGCCGGGCATCAACCGGTGGTTGAGAGTGAGGGTTGTGGCAAACGGGGCGAAGGAGACTCGAGTGACGGAGGCGGAGGGCTCGACGGCCGGGCATGGCACCGGAGCCGGCGCGACCGAGGCATGCGGCGCCGACGCAGGCGTGCCGACCGGTCGGCGCGGCGCCAGCGTTGCGGCTGGTCGGGCGCTGCGGGCGGATGCGAGGCGGAACCGGGCGCGGGTGCTGGAGGCGGCGGAGGCGGCGTTCGCCAGCAAGGGCCCGTCGGTGTCGACCGAGGAGATCGCCAGGGACGCGGGCGTGGGGATCGGCACGGTGTTCCGGCACTTCCCCACCAAGGAGGCGCTGCTGGAGGCGGTGGTGGTCGGGCGGCTGGAACGGCTGGCCGCGGAGGCCGCCTCGCTGGCGACCGCCGAGGATCCCGGCTCGGCGTTCTTCTCGTTCTTCGCCAGCGCGGTCGACCGGTCCGCCACCAAGATCGCGCTGGCGGACGCGCTCGCGGCGGCCGGGCTCGACGTGGAGCGCGCCGCCGCGGAGGTCGGCCGCGAGCTCCGCCGGACGATGGGGGTGCTGTTGGGCCGCGCCCAAGCCGTCGGAGCCGTCCGTGAGGACGCGACCGTCGCCGACGTGATCGCCCTGCTGGTCGGCGCCTCCCACGCCGCGGAACACGCCGGCTGGGACCGCGGGGTCCAGACACGCACGGTGGCGATCATGCTGGACGGGCTGCGCCCGGCCACCGGCCGCTGAGCGCGCCAGGCGCCCAAGGCTCCGCCAACGGCCACCGAGGATCAGGCAGGGCCTCCCAGGAACGCCTCCCCGCAACGGCGGCTGAGGAACGTGGACGGCCGCCCGGGAACGCCTCCCCGCCTCCCGCCAACGGCGGCTGAGGACCATGGAGGGCCGCCCGGAACGCCCTCCCGCCAACCACCGCCGCGGACCATCGGAAGGCCCCCGGGGACACCCTTCCCGGGTCAACGGCCGCCGCGGACCGCCCATCGGAGACCCCGCCCGGGAGACCTGGCCAGAGTGCCCGGGAGCCAGGGCAAGCGGCAGGGCCCGGAGCATCCGGCCCGGCCGTCCCGCGATTCAGCCGGTCAGGTCCGAGGCGAACGACCTGCCGGGGCCGACGGGGTCGGCGCGGAAGAGGTCCGCGACGGTGGCGCCGAGGTCGGCGAAGGTGGTGCGGTCGGCGAGCTGGGCGCCGCTGGTGCCGCCGGGGCTGAAGGCGACCATGGGGACCAGCTCGCGGGTGTGGTCGGTGCCGGGCGCGGTGGGGTCGCAGCCATGGTCGGCGGTGAGCAGCAGCCAGTCGTGCTCGCCGAGCTGGGCGACGACCTCGGGCAGGCGGGCGTCGAGCTCCTCGAGGCAGCGCGCGTAGCCGGGGGCGTCCCGGCGGTGGCCGTAGACCATGTCGAAGTCGACCAGGTTGGTGAACACGAAGGTCGGCGCCTCGGCGCCGCGCAGGAACCGAACGGTGGCGTCGAGCGAGCTCTGGTT
>DASVXQ010000614.1:0-1984 GCA_036392615.1 Actinomycetes bacterium
CGGTCGAGCACCTGGAAGCCATCCAGGCCGGCGAGCATCGTATCGAGCACCAGCACGTCGGGCCGGGTGCTGTCGGCCGCCGTAAGCGCGTCGAAGCCGTCGTGCACCTCGTGGACCTCGTGGCCTGCCTCCTCAAGGGCGAGACGGGCCACGACGCGGTTGCTCACGGGCTCGAGGTCGGCCGCCAGCAGTACTCGGGCCATCGACGCGCCCTCCTTAGTGAAGAGCATAGGGGCCGGAATAGCTACTGTCAACCGCGCACCGGGCGCGGTGTCGATGGTCAGTGAATTTGTCCTCCGGAAGTGTTCAGTGATTCTGTCCTCTCATGAGAGAGGAGCCGATCACCTTGAGCGCACGGGAACAGAAGCGGGCGTGGGTGTTGACCCGGGTGCTGGCCGGGCAGTGGACACAACAGGAGGCCGCCACGACGCTGGACCTGTCGGTCCGGCAGGTGCGGCGGCTCCAAGCTGCCTACGCGCGGGAGGGCGTCGCGGCGTTGGTCCACGGCAATCGCGGGCGGGCGCCCGCCCATAGCATCCCAGAGACGGTGCGGGAGCAGGTCGTCACGCTGGCGCGCACGACATACGCCGGGTTCAATCATCAGCACCTGACGGAGAAGCTGCAGACCGAGGAACATCTGGCCGTCAGCCGCCCCACGGTGCGGCGGCTCTTGCTAGCCGCTGGGCTGGGGAGCCCGCGGCCCCGCCGCGCCCCCAAGCACCGCCGGCGGCGGGAGCGGATGGCGCAGGCCGGGATGCTGCTCCAGGCGGACGGCAGCCGCCATCGCTGGCTGGGACCGGACGGACCATACTTCACGCTGGTCGGCGGCATCGACGACGCGACGGGCACCGTCCCCTGGGCGGTGTTCCGAGAGCAGGAGGACGCCCAGGGCTACATGGAGTGGCTGCGCCAGGTGCTCCAGCGCGCGGGCATTCCCCTCGCCCTGTACGTGGATCGGCACGGCATCTTTCGGCGGCAGCCGCGGGCTCAGTGGACGCTGGACGAAGAACTCGCCGGCGGGCCGCTGCCCACTCAGTTCGGGCGGGTGCTGGAGGAGCTGGCGATCACCCGGATCGACGCGCTCAGCCCCCAGGCCAAAGGCCGCGTCGAGCGGCTGTGGGGCACCTTCCAGGATCGCCTGTGTAGTGAGCTGCGCCTGGCCCGGGCGCGCACGCTGGCCGACGCGAACCGCGTCCTCTGGGCCTACCTGCCCACGTTCAACGCCCGCTTCGCCGTCCCGGCGGCGGTGCCGGACTCGGCCTACCGCCCGCTGCCCCCCGACTTCGCTCCCGAGCGGGTCTTCTGCTTTAAGTACGCCCGCCGCGTCGCCGCCGATAACACCATCCAATGGCAAGGCGCCCGCCTACAGCTCCTGCCCGGCCCGGACCGGCTCAGCTACGCCCGCGCCCAGGTGGCGGTGCATGAGCACCTGGACGGGGCGCTCACGGTCTGGTACCACGACCGCCGGCTGGCGACCCGCCCCGCCCCCGCCGAGGCCCCGCTGTTGCGGGCGCGCTCCGAACCGCGGCCCGCCTCCCCCCTGCCCCAGCCGGGCGCCGCGCTCCCCCCGCGCGTCCCCACGACGCCCCCCACCGGCGCGCCGCCGCGGCCGACGGCCGAACATCCGTGGCGCCGGCCGTTCTCGCCCAACAACCCGAGCCTCAGACAGAAAAACGGACAGACAGCCCACGCGGACCGTCCGCCCGTCCTTCCCGACAACGGTATACTACCAGCCACCACAGGGCTGGGCAATCCCGACCCTACCACCGCGGAGGACACTATCAGTGATCACTTAAGCGGACAAAATCACTGATCACCAACATAGTAAATAGTAAGATGGCCTACCGCTGCTTCGCTGCCGCTGGACCGAGGCGGCGGACCCAGCGGCGATGCAGGCGAACCGGGCGCCCGGAGCGGCTGAAGAGCACCGTGACCCACTGAGAAGGCTCGGCGGTGGACTCGTCGCCGACGACTACGACGCGGC
>DASVXQ010000615.1:0-14432 GCA_036392615.1 Actinomycetes bacterium
CGGCCTCTGGCGGCGCGCCGGCCAGGGCGTCCAGCAGCGCGCTGGCGTCGGCGTCGGCCAGCGGCTCCAGCTCGATGCGCAGGCCCCTGGCCGCGCCGGCCGTCCAGCGCGGCCGCTCCTCCAGCAGCTCCGGCCGGGCCAGGCAGACCAGCAGCAGCGACCCGCCGGCCTGCGCGGCGACCGACTCGACCAGGTCCAGGAAGGTCGCCTCCGCCCAGTGGAGGTCCTCGAAGACCACCAGCAGGGGCCGCCGCCGCGCGAGCGCCTCCAGCAGCCTGCGGGCCGCCCAGAAGATCTCGGCCGCGTCCCAGGCGGCCGCCCCGCCGCGGCCGATCGCGCCGGTCAGCCGCTCGGCCACCAGCGCGGCGTCCGGCTCGCCGTCGAGCAGCGCCTCCAGCTCCTGGAGGGCGGCATGCTCGGCGCCGGCGCGCTGCACCAGCTCCCGCAGCGGCCAGAAGGTGATGCCCTCGCCGTAGGGCAGGCAGCGGGCGATCAGCACCATCGCCTCGCCGGCCAGCAGCGCGGCCAGCTCGTGGACCAGCCGGGTCTTGCCGATGCCGGCCTCGCCGAGCACGGTCGCCACCACCGGACCGCCCTCGCGCCGGACCCGCTCCAGGGCGTCGCGCAGCCGCGCCAGCTCCTCGCCGCGGTTGGCCAGCGGCGCGTCCAGCCGCACCGGCAGCGGCCGGGCGCCGGCCCGCGCGGCCAGCAGGCGCAGCCGCCCGTCACCGGCCGGCTCGACCTCCAGCGCGCCCGGCGCCAGGTCACGGGTCTGGGCGCTGACCAGCACCTCGCCCTCGGCGGCGTCGCCGGCCAGGTCGACCGCCAGGGCCACCGCGTCGCCGGTGAAGCCGGCCGGGTCGGGGCCGGAGACCAGCGCCTCGCCGGTGGCCACGCCGACGCGGACCCCGAGGCGCACCCCGCGGTCCCGCTCCAGTGCGGCGGCCTCGGCGGTCAGCGCGGCCTGGCTCTCCAGGGCCGCCTGCGCGGCCCGCAGAGCGTCGTCCTCGTGCAGCGTGGGGACGCCGAAGACGCCTAGGATCCGCTGGCTGGCCACGGCCGACAGCCGCCCGCCGTAGCGCTCCAGCGTGCCGCCCAGGACGTCCAGGGCGCCGCCGAGCACGCCCTCCAGCGCCTCCGGGTCCAGCCCGGTGCCGGCGCTGGAGGCGGCCCGCAGCTCGGCGCAGAGCACCGTCACCGGCTTGCGCGTCGCGGCCTCGACCGGAGCGCGCCGCGGCGCCGGGGAGCGCAGGGCCGGGTCGTGGCGCAGGATCGACGCCTCCAGCTCGCGCAGCGCCGGCGCGGGCTCCAGCCCCAGCTCCTCGCGCAGCAGCGCGTCCAGCTCGCGGTAGACCTCCAGCGCCTCGGTCTGCCGGCCCGCGCGGTACAGGGCGAGCATCAGCTGGCCGCGCGGCCGCTCGCGCAGCGGCTGGGAGGCCACCAGGCGTTGCAGCTCGCCGACGTGCTCGGCGCCCGCGCCCTGGGCCAGGTCGGCCTCGATGCGCTCCTCAAGGCAGACCAGCCGCAGCTCCTCCAGCCGGGCGATCTCGGTTTGGGCGAACGGCTCGTAGCGGAAGTCGACCAGCGCCGGGCCGCGCCACAGCGACAGCGCCTGCCGCAGGGTCCGCGCGGCGTCCTCGCCCCGGCCGGCGGCCAGCTCCTGCCGCCCGGCGGCCAGCAGCCGCTCGAAGCGGTCGACGTCGAGCTCGTCCGGAAAGGTCCGGAACAGGTAGCCGGGCGCCCTGGTCAGCAGCCTCCCGCTGGGCAGCACCCTGCGCAGGCGCGACACGGCGGCCTGGAGGGCGTTGGCGGCGCTCGGCGGGGCGTCCTCACCCCACAGCTCGACCAGCAGGCGGCCGCTCGGCACGACCTGGTTGGCATGCAGCAGCAGCAGGGCGAGTACGGCTCCTTGGCGGGCTCCCCCGCAGACGATCGGTCGCCCGCTCTCCGCCAGCTCGAGCGGACCCAGGAGGCGGAAATCCATCGAACTCCAGTGGAGCTGTCAGCCAGGTGTCAGCGCCCGCGCGCATTGTCCCGCGCAGGGAAACGGGGGACAAGCGCCGACGGCGGCGCGACCAGCACAGGGAGGAACCACCCGATGACCGATCAGATCGCCTGCCCGGACCCGAACTGCGACGCACCGGCGCGGATCATCGACCGCTGGAGCTTCGGCTCCACCAGCGGGCCGGTCGAGCACGTCAAGACCATGTGCGAGCGCGGCCACTGGTTCACGCCGCTGGTCGAGACGCTCCAGCCCGCGGAGGAGACCAGGGAGCTCGTCACGGAGGCCCGCCGCTAGGCCCGGCCCGACCACCGTACCCATTCCCACGCGCCCAGATCCGGGGGGGACCATTCGGCGCCCGCGGGGCTTCCCGCGGGCGCCGTTGGTCAGGTGGCTCAGGCCGGCTGGCTCGTGGAGGTCACGCAGCGGCGGAAGGCCATCGTGGAGATGGCCACCGCGCCGACGGTCAGCACCGCCGAGGCGAGCGTGCGGGTCCACAGGAAGGTCGTCAGCGACTGGCTGACCAGCAGCCACAGGCTGATCCCGGCGTTGGCCAGGAACACCCCGGCCCACAGCAGCGAGATGCGGTGGAAGAAGCGGCGCACCCCGGCGTGGGCCAGCAGCGACTCGGGCAGCGGCATGAAGTCGTTGGCCAGCTTCATCGCCAGCGGCCGGCCGAGCACGGTGGAGCCGATGAAGATGGTGGCCACCAGGCCGGTGCCGAGCGTCGGCTGGAGGAAGTAGAGGAAGGCGCTGCCGGTGGCCAACGCGAGGGCGGTGCGGGCGGTGAGGCCGACGATGCCGAGCAGCAGCACGCCGGGCACCCGGCGGCGCATGAGCAGACGCCGCAGCAGCGACGAGTACGACCACAGCAGCGCGGCGATCAGCGCTCCCCAGAGGCCGACCAGCTGCAGACCGCCGTAGAACAACGCCAGCGGGATGAGCGTGGCCTCGAGGATGTGGGGGGTGGCGTGGCGGGCGAGCGCCGTCAAGCGGGGGATGGGGAAGTGTGGCGTCAGTGGGTTCACGAGTGGGGGGCTCCATCTCGGTGCGACACAATCGTAACGCTCAACACGATCATTCTTGCGTACCCAGCGTCCGTATACTCAACCCATGCCTGCCACGGAATCGCAAATCGCGCCGGTCAGAGGCCTGGACGCGGCGGTTCTCGGTGACGTTCTGGGCGCCATGCTCGCCTTGATACGTGCCAACGAGGCCGAGCTCAACCGGCTGAACGTCTTCCCGGTGCGCGACCACGACACCGGCACCAACATGGCGGCCACGCTCGAGGGCGTGGTCAAGGCCGTAGAGGCCACCCGTGGCCGCCCCATGGCCGAGCTGGCCGCCGCGGTGGTCGACGCGGCCATGCTGGAGGCCAGGGGCAACTCGGGCACGATCCTGGCCGAGGCGCTGCGCGGGATGTTCGAGACCTGGGCGCCGCTCGAGCTGGTCGGCCCCGCCGAGCTGGTGGAGGGCTTCCGCATGGCCGCCGTACGGGCCGAGGAGTCGGTGCTCGAACCGGTCGAGGGCACCATCCTGACGGTCGCCAGGGCCACCGCCGACGCCATGCGACAGCTCGCGCCAGCCGATGTCAGCGCCCTGCTGGCGGGTGGCGCCGACGCCGCCGGCCGGGCGGTCGAGGCCACCACCGCGCAGCTTCCCGCGCTACGCCGCGCCGGCGTGGTGGACGCCGCCGCCAGGGGCTACGAGCTCTGCCTGCGCGCCTTCGCCGCCACCGTGGCCGGCGCCTCCGTCGGGGACGCAGCGGCGGCCGGCCAGGCACAGCAGGGGCCGGCGGGGGACGGGCGCCAGGCGGCCGCGGACCGCGAGCGCGGCGCCGGCCCGAGCTTCGAGGTGCAGTACCTGCTGGCCTGCGACGAGCAGGGGCTGCGCGAGCTGGAGGGCGCGCTGGCCGCCATGGGCGACAGCCTCACGGTCGCCCGCGGAGACGGCCGCTACCGGGTCCACCTGCACACCGACCAGCCGGGCGCCGCCATCGAGGAGGCCATCCGCCGCGGGACGGTCTCGCGGATCGAGATCGCCTGGCTCGGCAACGCCTGAGGCCGGCTCCACCCCGCTCACCCGCTGGTCGGGCGGTCGGCCAGCTGGACCTTGGCGTCGTGCCTGCCGCCGCCGCGCAGGTAGCTGACGGTCACGGTGTCGCCGGGGCTGAGCGGCCGCAGGATGGCCAGGAAGCTCTCGACGCTGTCAACCTGCTTGCCGTTGATCGCGGTGATCACGTCGCCGGGCTCCAGTCCGGCCTTGGCGGCCGGTCCGCCGCCGACCGCGTCCAGCACCACCACGCCGCTGTCGGTGTCGACGCCGAGCTGCTGGGCGATCTCCGGGGTCAGGTCGCCCGGCTGGATGCCCATGAAGGCGTGCCTGGCGCGGCCGCTCTCGAGCAGCTGGCCGACCACGTTGACGACCGTGTCCCCCGGGATGGCGAAGCCGATCGAGACGGCGCCCTGCGAGGGCGGGATGTAGGCCTCGCTGATGCCGACGACCTGGCCGGCGGCGTTGACCAGCGCGCCGCCGGAGTTGCCGGGCGAGATGGCCGCGTCGGTCTGGATCAGGTCGACCAGCGACTGGGTCTGCTGGCCCGAGCCGGGGATCTGGCGGTGCAGCCCGGAGATGATTCCCGCGGTGACGGTGTTCTCGAAGCCCAGCGGGCTGCCGATGGCGATCGCCAGGTCGCCCACCCTGGGCAGGGCCCGCTGGAAGGTGGCGGCCGGCAGGTCCTTGCGGTCGGCCTGCACCACCGCCAGGTCGGTGATCGGGTCGCCGGCCCTGACGGTGCCGGAGACGCGGCGGCCGTCGGCGAAGGCGACCTGGACCTGCTTGGCGTTGCCGACGACGTGCTCGTTGGTGACGATGACGCCGTCGCGCGACCACACCACTCCGCTGCCGAGCCCCTCGCCGGTGATGATGGTCACTACCGATGGCTGCGCCTTGGTGACGACGTCGGGGATCTGCGCGAAGCTGGCGTTCGCCCGCCCGGTGGCACCGCCGGCGGTGCGTGGCGCCGGCGCCGCCTCGGCGGGCTGCTGCCGGTCGCTGCCGGTGCAACCGGTGACCGCCCCGGCCAGCGCCAGGATGACCGCGACCACCGCCGCGCGGCGGATCGGGCCAGCGATGCCTGCAACCATCCAGAGCCTCCGTTCAGCGTTCGGCGGAATGAGAGAATGACCTGATGGCGGCCTCACCCGCGCGGATACCAATGGCACGGTGACCCGAAACCGGGTCGGGCGACCGGTACGACACGATTCGAGCAGATCGATCGGATTTGTCAACGGCCCGCCGACGCAGGTTTCAACCGGGTGAAGCTGGTTCATACCGGGAGCGTGGCCGTTGCGGCCGGGCGGCCCGGGTCCATGAACTGGTGCTCGCGCCGCCGGCGCGGGCCATGATGAGAGAGGCGACAGATGGGGATCATCGCTTGGATTCTGCTGGGCCTGATCGCTGGCGCGATCGCCAAGGCGATCCTGCCGGGCGACGACCCAGGCGGCATCATCATCACCACCGTCATCGGGATTCTCGGTGCCATCGTCGGCGGGTTCCTGGCGACCGCGGTGTTCGGCGCGCATCCGCTGGATGACTTCTTCGACGTCAGCACCTGGCTGACGGCGATCATCGGCGCGATCGTGCTGCTGCTGATCTGGCGGATGGTGACCGGCGGCCGACGCCGAACGGTCAGATAACCGAGCGGTAGCTCGCCACCGGCGGCCGGGGCAACGCCCCCGGCCGTTTGGCGTCCGCCGGCCTCAGCCGCCGCCCTGCCGTCGGCGGGCGGCGCCGATGCGCAGCGCGGCGACGCCGGCGCCCGCCAGCACGGCAGTCCCGGCGAGCAGGCCGTGGTGCTGGCTCGCCCAGGACTGGGCGCTGCGCGGGTGCGCCAGGTGGTCGAGCTGCCCGTGCGCCCCACGGTCGCCGGGCACCGGCTCCCAGAGGTTGCTGGGGCGCCGCGGGTCCGCCGGCTGGCTGGTCTGCTGGGCCTGGTAGCCGGCGCGGCCCAGGTAGCGGTCGAGCAGGCCGGGCGCGAGCTGGTTGGCCAGCAGCGTGACGGTGGTCGAGCCGCCCACCCAGACCTCCCTGCGGCGGTGCGTCGAGGCCCAGACGATCGCGCGGGCGGCGACCTCCGGCTGGTACACCGGGCGCGGCGGCGCGGCCCGGTACGGCAGCCGGGACGGCATCAGCTCGAACCGCGGGGTGTTGACGCCGGGGAGCTGCACCATGGTGATCCGCACGCGCGAGCCGCTGTGCAGCAGCTCGCAGCGGACCGACTCGGTGAACCCCTGGATGGCGTGCTCCGCGCCGCTCCAGGCGGCCTGCAGCGGGATGCCCCGGTAGGCCATGGCCGAGCCGACGCAGACGATCGCGCCGCGGTCGCGCGGCAGCATGCGCCGCAGCGCCGCGCGGGTGCCGTGGACCTGGCCGAGGTAGGTCACCTCGGTGACCCGGCGGAACTCCTCCGGGGAGACCTCGGCGAACGGCGCCAGCAGCGAGGTCACGGCGTTGTTGACCCACACGTCGACCGGGCCCAGCTCACGCTCCGCGCTGTCGGCCGCCGCCTCCACGGCCCGCGGGTCGGCGACCTCGGCGGGCAGCACCAGCGGCCGCCCGCCGGCGCTGGTGACCTCCTTGGCGGCCGCCTCCAGCGCGTCCGTGCCGCGCCCGACCAGCGCGACCGCCGCCCCCATGCTGGCGAACGCCCGCGAGGTCGCGCGGCCGACGCCCGAGCCCGCTCCGGTGATCACGACGACGCTGGGTGCCTTCATCCCTGGCCTCGCTTTCTCGCGCTGGCCGCTGGCTGCGCTGGCCCGCGCTGCGCGTCCCACCAGGCTACGCGCCGGCGGGCAGCGCCGGAGGCGGTTGCTCCGACGGGTCCACCAGCACGTCCACCAGCGCCGGCCCGTCGTGGCCGAGTGCCAGCCCGAGCGCCTCGTCGAGCTGCCGCGCCGACTCGACGCGCAGCCCGAGCGCCCCGGAGGCGTCCGCCCAGACGGCGAAGCTGGCCGCCATGGTGGTGTCGGCCAGCAGCACCTTGACCGGCAGGCGCTGGCCGGTCGCGGTGCGCAGCTCGGCCATCAGCCGGCCGAACCCCTCCGAGGTGATCAGCGCCAGGCACTGGCGGCCGGGGCTGGCGAGCTGCGCGGCGATCGCGTAGGGCAGGCCGCTGGGCATCGCCGCCAGGTTCGCCGAGATCAGGTAGCCGCGGCCGCCGCGGACGTCGAAGTGCCGCGCCGACCAGCTCGCCATCGGCCCGGAGTCGCAGCACAGCACCGCGTCGTCGCTTGCCAGCCGGTCGATCGCCCGCACCAGGAAGCCCGGCCGCAGCGGGTCGCCGGCCGGGTCCTCCAGCAGCTCGATGCGCCGCCGCCAGGCGGCCATGCCGTCCCTTGCCTGCTCCAGGAAGGCGTGGTCCTGCTTGCGCCGCAGCAGGGGCAGCAACGCCTGGAGCGTCTCGGCCACGTCGCCCACCAGCGTCAGGTCGTTTGGCCCGTGGCTGGTGATCCGGTCGAGGTCGGTGGCCAGGTGCACCGCGCTGACGCCCTCCGGGTCGCCGGCGGTCTCGCGGTAGGGGTAGTTGCTGCCGACCACCAGCACGGTGTCGGCGTCACGCAGGGCGAGCTGCGAAGGGCCGCTGCCCAGCGCGCCCGCGCAGCCGGTGCACAGCGGGTGGTCGTCGGGCACCACCGCCTTGGCCGGCAGCGACTTCACGATCGGGCTGCCGAGCACCTCGGCGACCGCCAGCAGCTCGTTGGTCGAGCCGCCGCCGCCGACGCCGACCAGCATGGCCACGCGCCCGCCGCGGTTCAGCAGCGCGGCGGCGCGCTCCAGGTCGCCGGCGGGCGGCACGCCCGGGTCGGCCACGAACACCGGCGCGGTCGGCGGCGCGGAGGCCGGCGCCATCCACGGGCCGGACCCGTCCGGCGCCGGCTCCAGACCCCACGGCAGCGTGATGTGGGACACCGAGCCCCTGGCCATGGCGTTGCCGATGCCGATGTCGACCATCGCGGGGATCTGCACCGGCACGTGCACCCTGACGTTGTAGTCGGCCACGTCGGCGAACACCTTGTCGAGGCAGAGCTCCTGGTCGAAGCCGGTCCCCAGCAGCCGCGTCCGGGGGCTCTCGGTGATCGCCAGCACCGGCTGGTGGTCGTGCTTGGCGTCGTAGAGGCCGCTCAGCAGGTGGACCGCGCCGGGCCCGGAGGTCGCCAGGCAGACGCCGATCCGGCCGGTGGCCTTGGCCCAGGCGCTGGCCATCAGGCCGGCCGCCTCCTCGTGCTCCACCGTCACCAGGCGGATCGCGTCGCGGTGGCGCTCGAAGGCCCGCGCGACGCCCTCCGGCCCGTCGCCGGGCCGCCCGAAGACGGTGTCGATCCCCCAGTCGATCAGCCGCCGGACCAGCGGCTCGGAGGCGAACTCCCTCACGCGCGGTCCCTCCCCCCGAAACTGCGCGGCACTGGTCCGGAAGCTACCAGGTCGTCAGCGCCGAGTAGATAGGGAAGTACCGCTCCAGAGCTCTAGCGACCGTTCACCACGTCGGCCAGGGCCTGGACGATCAGCTGGGTCGAGGTGGCGCCGGGGTCCTGGTGGTCCTTGGAGCGCTCGCCCAGGTAGCTGGCGCGCCCCTTGCGGGCGATCATCGGGATGGTGGCCTTGACGCCCTCCTGCGCGGCCTCCGCGGCCCGTTCCAGCGCGGCGCCCAGCTCGGCCCCGCCCTCCAGCGCCTCGTCGAGCGCGCGCAGGGCCGGGTCCCAGGCGTCCAGCATGGTCTTGTCGCCGACCTGAGCCTTGCCGCGCGCGACCACGCCGTCGTATCCCGCGCGCAGCGCGGCCGCCAGCTCCTGGTCCGAGGCCTCGTCCCCCGAGGCGAGCTGCTTGCCCATGCCCATGTAGAACGATCCGTAGAGCGGCCCGGAGGCCCCGCCGACCTTGCCGATCAGCGCCATCGCCACAGCCTTGAAGAGGCTGTTGAAGTCCTTGTCGGTCAGGCCATCGACCCGCTGGACGACGGCCCGGAACCCCCGAGCCATGTTCGTCCCGTGGTCCCCGTCCCCGATCGCCGCATCGAGCTTCGTCAGCGCCGACGCATGCTCCTCCACCACATCGGCCGTCCGCCTGACCCACCCGACCGCCTGCTCACCCGTGAACATCGACCCAACCCCATTCCCGCATTCCTACCAGATCCGCCCCGCCCTGTTCGATTTTCCTCCCCCGAGCGGACCGTATCGCCCGGACCACAGGCGAAGCCGGCCCCGGAGGTCCTCCGTTCGCAGCGACTGCCTCGCGCTCGGAGCGGAGAACGGAGGACCTCCGGGGCCACTACAGCCCCAACCACAACCCGCCTAGTCGATCCAGTTGCGCGTCCGCTCGATCGCCTTCTTCCACTGCGCGTACCCGGTCTCCCGCTGATCCTCCGACCAGGTCGGCTCGAAGGTCCGGTCCACCTGCCAGTTGTCGCGCATCTCGTCCAGGCTCGACCAGTAGCCGGTGGCCAGCCCGGCCAGGTAGGCGGCGCCCAGCGCGGTGGTCTCCTGCACCTGCGGCCGGATCACCGGGATACCCAGGATGTCGGCCTGGAGCTGCATCAGGAAGTTGTTCTTCACCGCACCGCCGTCCACCCGCAGGTCCGGCAGCGGCTTGCCCGAGTCCTGCTCGACCGCCTCGGCGACGTCGCGGCTCTGGTAGCACATCGACTCGAGCGTCGCGCGGACCAGGTGGGCGCGGTTGACGTAGCGGGTCAGCCCGACGATCGCGCCGCGCGCCTTCTCGTCCCAGTAGGGGGCGAACAGGCCCGAGAACGCCGGCACGAAGTAGGCGCCGCCGGAGTCCTCCACCGACTTGGCGATCTCCTCGGTCTCGTCGGCGTTGGCGATCATCTTCAGGTTGTCACGCAGCCACTGGACCGCGGCGCCGGTGATGGCGATCGAGCCCTCCAGCGCGTAGAAGCTGTTGCCCCGCTCCCGCGCATAGAACCCGGTGGTCAGCAGGCCCGACTTGGACGGGACCACGCTGTTGCCGGTGTTCTGCAGCAGGAAGTTGCCGGTGCCGTAGGTGTTCTTGGCCTGGCCGAAGTCGAAGCAGGTCTGCCCGAACAGCGCGGCCTGCTGGTCGCCGGCGTCGCCGCAGATCGGCACCTCGCCGCGGAACACGCCGTCGGCCGTGGTCATGCCGTAGAGCTCACTGTCGGACGAGGGCCGCAGCTCGGGCAGCATCGACCGGGGCACGCCGAGGCGCTCCATCAGGTGGTCGTCCCAGTCGGTGTCCTCGAGGTTGAACAGCATCGTCCGCGAGGCGTTGGTGTAGTCGGTGATGTGCCTGCCGCCGTTGACCCCGCCGGTCAGGTTCCAGATCAGCCAGGTGTCGGTGTTGCCGAACAGCAGGTCGCCGGCTTCCGCGCGCGCCCGCGTGCCCTCCACGTTCTCGAGGATCCAGGCGATCTTGGTGCCGGAGAAGTAGGTCGCGATGACCAGGCCGGTCTTGCGCTTGATCTCGTCCTCGTACCCCTCCTCCTTCCACTGGGAGACGATCGGCTGCGTGCGGGTGTCCTGCCAGACGATGGCGTTGTAGACCGGCTCACCGGTGTTCTTGTCCCAGACGACGGTGGTCTCGCGCTGGTTGGTGATGCCGACGGCGGCGATGTTCTCGAAGGTGAGATTGTTGTCGGCCAGGACCTTCCCGGTCACCTGCTGGGTCCTGCTCCAGATCTCCTTTGGGTCGTGCTCGACCCAGCCCGCCCTGGGGTAGATCTGCTCGTGCTCCTCCTGCGACACGCCGGCCACGGTGCCGTCGTGCTTGAACAGCATCGCCCGGGTGCTGGTCGTGCCCTGGTCGATCGCGAGGACGTATTCCTTTGCCATCTGCTGGCCTCCCTTGCCGCCGGTCAGGGACCATTCTTCCGCCGGAGCCTCACACTGGGCCGCCGGTCAGGGACCATTCTTCCCCCGGTGCCCCGCACTGGGCCGCCGGTCAGGGACCATTCCTCCGCCAGGTGCTGACGCCAGTCAGTTGTTCGATGATGCCGAACACCGTTTTGAGCATTACGCACCCAGACCGGTATCATGTCAACCAGCACCGAGAGCGTTCGGGCGGTCCGCCGTGGTCAGGACCCTGGTAGAGGGCTTCTGACCTGGGCGGGCGTCGTTTGACGCGCGGCTCGGCGGTTCGCTACCATTCGCGATCGCGCCTCCGTCGCATGGTGGGGCCTGCCCGCACGCGGCAGCAGCGGCGGTGGTCGCCGTGCGAACGGCTCAGCCGGCTCTGACGCGCGGCCCCCAACGGCGCGGACCTGGGAAAGCGACGAGCACTGGATTCGAGTGTGGCCCGGACCATGGTTGAACGCCCGGTGCCGTGGAATTGAAACGAGCAGGGAGAAGGAGACTGGATGCCAACCATCGCCCAGCTGGTTCGTAAGGGCAGGGAGAGCAAGGTCGCCAAGGCCAAGACGCCCGCGCTGAAGGGCTCGCCCCAGCGCCGCGGCGTCTGCACGCGCGTCTACACCACCACCCCCAAGAAGCCGAACTCGGCGCTCCGCAAGGTCTGCCGCGTGCGGCTGTCCAGCAGCGTCGAGGTCACCGCGTACATCCCGGGCGTCGGCCACAACCTTCAGGAGCACTCCATCGTGCTGGTGCGCGGCGGGCGCGTGAAGGACCTTCCGGGCGTTCGGTACAAGGTCATCCGCGGCACCCTGGACACCCAGGGCGTTCGCGACCGCAAGAAGGCCCGCTCGCGCTACGGCGCCAAGGCCAGGCAGGGCTGAGGATTCACCTTGAGGACAGGGGAATAAGCGAATGCCACGCAAGGGTTCAGTCAATAGGCGGCCGCTGGCGCCGGACCCCGTGTACCAGTCGCAGCTGGTCACGCAGCTGGTCAACAAGATCATGCTCAAGGGCAAGCGTTCGCTCTCCGAGCGCGTGGTCTACTCGGCCCTGGAGCAGTGTCGGCGCAAGACCGGCAACGACCCGGTGACGACGGTCAAGCGGGCGGTCGAGAACGCCCGGCCGGTGCTGGAGACCCGCAGCCGCCGCGTCGGCGGCGCGACCTACCAGGTGCCGGTCGAGGTGCGCCAGTCGCGCTCGACCACGCTGGCGCTGCGCTGGTTGGTGCAGTTCTCGAGGAACCGGCGCGAGAAGACCATGGCGGACCGCCTGGCCGGCGAGCTGCTGGACGCCTCCAACGGCGCCGGGGCCGCGGTCAAGCGCAAGGAGGACACCCACAAGATGGCGGAGGCCAACCGCGCCTTCGCCCACTACCGCTGGTGACGCCGACGAACCTGTCGGCGTCCTCAGTCGGGTACCCGCAGAGCAACAGGAGTGAATGAAGAGATCGTCGTGACTGACACTGCAGTAGAGCGGAAGGCCGGTGCGGCCAAGGGCGGGCTCGCGATTCGCGAGTTCCCGCTGTCGCGTACCCGGAATATCGGGATCATGGCCCACATCGACGCCGGCAAGACCACCACCACCGAGCGGATCCTCTATTACACCGGCCGCACCTACAAGATCGGTGAGGTCCACGAGGGCGCCGCCGTGATGGACTGGATGCAGCAGGAGCAGGAGCGCGGCATCACCATCACCTCGGCGGCGACCACCTGCCGGTGGAAGGACCACTGGATCAACATCCTGGACACCCCGGGCCACGTCGACTTCACCGTCGAGGTCGAGCGGTCGCTGCGGGTGCTGGACGGCGCAGTGGCCGTGTTCGACGCGGTCGGCGGCGTCGAGCCGCAGTCCGAGACGGTCTGGCGGCAGGCCGACAAGTACCGCGTCCCGCGGATCTGCTTCGTCAACAAGATGGACCGCGTGGGGGCCGAGTTCCACCGCACGGTCGACATGATCAGCGACCGGCTGGGCGCCGTGCCCGCGGTGCTGCAGCTGCCCTGGGGCGTGGAGAGCAACTTCCACGGCGTCATCGACCTGGTCGAGATGACCGGCCACTACTGGCCCAGCGAGGGCATGGGCGAGCAGTGGGAGGACCGGCCCATCCCAGACGAGTACCTGGACGTCGCCGAGGAGTGGCGCCACCGCCTGTTCGAGCAGCTCGCCGACACCGACGAGTCGCTGATGGAGAAGTACGTGCTGGAGGAGCAGCCCTCCCCGGAGGAGCTGCGCCGCGCCATCCGCAAGGCGACCGTGGAGAACCGCATCACCCCGGTGCTGTGTGGCAGCGCCTTCAAGAACAAGGGCGTGCAGCCGCTGCTGGACGCGATCGTCTGGTACCTGCCCTCGCCGCAGGAGGTCCCGCCGGTCCAGGGCACCAAGCCCGGCGACGAGGCCGCCGTGATCGAGCGCAAGGCCGACGACACCGAGCCGTTCTCGGCGCTGGCGTTCAAGGTCATGAGCGACCCGTACGTGGGCAAGCTGACCTACTTCCGGGTCTACTCGGGCACCCTCCAGGCGGGCAGCCGCGTGCTGAACGCCACCAAGGACCGCACCGAGCGGATCGGCCGGCTGCTCCAGATGCACGCCAACCACCGCGAGGACAAGGAAGCGGTCTACGCGGGCGACATCGTCGCCGCGGTCGGGCTCAAGTTCACCACCACCGGTGACACGCTCTCCGACCCGGCGCACTCGATCGTGCTGGAGTCCATGACCTTCCCGGACCCGGTGATCGAGGTGGCGATCGAGCCCAAGACCAAGTCCGACCAGGACAAGCTCGCCGGCGCGCTGGCCAGGCTCTCGGAGGAGGACCCGACCTTCCGGGTCCACACCGACGAGGACACCGGCCAGACGATCATGGCCGGCATGGGCGAGCTCCACCTGGAGATCCTGGTGGACCGCATGATGCGGGAGTTCCGGGTCGACGCCAACGTCGGCAAGCCGCAGGTCGCCTACCGCGAGACCCTGCGCCGGCCGGTGAAGAACCTGAGCTACCGCCACGTCAAGCAGACCGGCGGCCGCGGCCAGTACGGCCACGTGGTGATCGACGTCGAGCCCACCAGCGGCGATGGCGGCGGCTACGAGTTCGTCAACAAGATCGTCGGCGGCAAGATCCCGCGCGAGTACATCCCCTCGGTGGACACCGGCATCCAGGAGGCGATGACCTCCGGCGTGCTGGCGGGCTACCCGATGGTGGACGTGCGGGTGATCCTGCACGACGGCTCCTACCACGACGTCGACTCCTCGGAGGCGGCCTTCAAGATCGCCGGCTCGATGGCCTTCAAGGAGGCCGCGCGCAAGGGCGACCCGGCCCTGCTGGAGCCGGTGATGGAGGTCGAGGTCGTCACGCCGGAGGAGTTCGCCGGCGACGTGATGGGCAACCTGTCCGGCCGGCGCGGGCGCATCGAGCGGATGGAGCCGCGCGCCAACGCGCAGGCGGTCAGGGCGGCGGTCCCGCTGGCGGAAATGTTCGGCTACACCACCGACCTGCGGTCCATGACCCAGGGCCGCGCGGTGGCCACGATGCATTTCAGCCACTACGCCGAAGTGCC
>DASVXQ010000616.1:0-4059 GCA_036392615.1 Actinomycetes bacterium
GGCAGCGCAGCGCCAGCGCCTGGCTGGAGCTACGCCGGCGCGCCCAGCGCTGCAGCGTCGCCCGTTCCTGGTCGGTCAGCGCCAACTCGGGCAGCTTGGGTCCGCGTCGGTGCGGTCCAGGATTAGCGGCGCTATCCATGCCCGAACCCTACCAAATCAGCAACGAATCAACGACTCAGGACACTAGGGGTCGCCGCCGATCGGCCGGAAGCCGTCGCGGGCGAGGCGCTCCAGCTCGTCGAGGGCGGCCAGGGCGCGCCGCGCCGCTGCCGGGTCGCGCTCGGCCAGGCCGCTGGCGGCGAAGTCCTCCTCGTCGAGGCGCAGCACGGTGGCGCCGTCGGCGGACGCCCACAGGTCGAGGTCGAGGTCCTCGGAGAACAGCACCGCGTCGCGCACGCGGACCGGCCGGGCGACGTCGCAGTACCAGCCCTTGCGCCGGCCCTGCCCGTCGCGCACCTCCTTGACCGAGTACCAGCGGTCGCGCCAGTAGTGCTCGGTGAACACGTCGCCCGGCTCGAAGCGCACGTAGCCGAGGTCGCGCGCGGTCGGCTCCGACCACAGCCCGCGGACCACCAGGTGAGTGCCGTCGTCGCGCAGCACCGCCGCGGGGTACTCGATGTCGTTGTGGCGCCGCTTGACCAGGTGCACCCGCACCGGGTCGCCGGGCGCCAGCACCTGGTCTCCGGGCACCATCCGCTCAGCCTTCCCCTGGCGCGGCGGCGGCCATGATCCGCTGGACGTTGTCGGGCGCGAAGAGCTCCGGAGCGGGAAGGGTGCCGGCGATCACGCTGACGAACCCGGCGGCCGCCTCCGGGTTGCCCGGCAGGGCGCCGAGCAGCGCCTGCAGCTCCGGGGGCGGCGGCTCGCTGACCGCGGTGGTGTCGCCGGAGCGCACGCGGACCCCGGTCACCGCGCCGTCCTCGACCAGGACCTGCTCGACCGTGCAGCCCTCGCGCAGCTCCGCGCCGGCCGCCACGGTGCCGTCGACCAGCAGCTTGTCGAGGACAGTGCGGCGCGGCGCGGAGGCGGTCGCCACCGTCCCCGCCGGACGCGGCGAGGCCGCGAACGCGAACGGGCCGAAGTCGATCCGGTAGCTGCCGATCGGCGGGCAACCGCTGGCGCCAGCTGGTCGAGCAGCCCCCAGCGCTCCAGCGCGGCGGCCCCGGGCGGGTGCACCAGGTGCGTGGACATGGTGTCGCTGGGGAAGCTCGCACGGTCGAGCAGCAGGACGCGATGGCCGGCGCGGGCCAGCGGCATGGCGGTGGACGAGCCGGCGCAGCGCGCGCCCACCACGATGGCGTCATGGCTGGATGGCATCCGGATCCTCTCGCGGTGCTGTCGGCGGGTGCGATCAGGGGTGATGATCCCATGCCTCGCGACCTCCCCGAACGGTCCCCATGCCGGGCATGGCAGACTTTGGCTATGGATGCGATCGATGCCGCCAGGGGCTCCGCCGGCGTTCCGGAGGACGACGGCCAGCCAGGGCGCGCGCTGCGCGACTGGTTCCTGGAGCCGCGGGAGCGGGGCAACCCCGCGTCCCGGATCCGGCCGTGGACGTTCGGCAACCGGGTCGAGGCGCTGATCCACGGCGGCAGCTATTTCCCCAGGCTGTACCGCGAGCTGGAGGCGCTCAAGCCGGGCGACCTGGTGGAGCTGACCGACTGGCGGGGCGACGCCGACCAGCGCCTCGACGGCCCCGGCACCGAGCTCGGCGAGGCGCTCGCCGAGGCGGCCCGCCGTGGGGTCGAGGTGCGGGGCCTGCTGTGGCGCTCCCACCCGAGCAGGGCGCACTTCAACGAGGAGCCCAACTTCCATCTCGGCGCCAAGGTGAACCAGGCCGGTGGCGAGATCCTGCTGGACGAGCGGGTCAAGGGGCCCGGCTGCCAGCACCAGAAGCTGGTGGTGCTGCGCCACCCCGGCCGGCTCGACCAGGACGTCGCCTTCCTCGGCGGGATCGACCTGTGCCACGGCCGCGGCGACGACGAGCGCCACCTCGGCGACCCCCAGTCCGCTCCGCTGGACCCCCGCTACGGCCCGCGGCCGCCCTGGCACGACGCCCAGGTCGAGATCCGCGGCCCGGCGGTGGTCGACGTGGCCACCACCTTCCGCGAGCGCTGGCAGGACCCCACCCCGCTCGACCACCGCAACCCCTGGCGGGCCCGGCTGACCCGCCGGATCGGCCAGCCGCGCCACCCCGGCCCGTTGCCGGACCCGCTGGACGACCCGCCGGAGGCCGGCCCGCACGCGGTCCAGGTGCTGCGCACCTATCCGGCGAAGCGGCCGCGCCTGCCGTTCGCGCCGCACGGCGAGCGCAGCATCGCGCGCGCCTACGCCAAGGCCTTCCGGCGTGCCCGGCGGCTCATCTACGTCGAGGACCAGTACCTCTGGTCGCGCGAGGTGGCCCGCATCCTGGCCGAGGCGCTGCGGCGCTCGCCGTCGCTGCGGCTGATCGCGGTGGTGCCCCGCTACCCCGACCAGGACGGCGCGCTCACCGGCCCGCCCAACCGCATCGGCCAGCAGGCCGCCATCGACCTGGTCACCGAGGCCGGCGGCGACCGGGTGGCGGTCTACGACCTGGAGAACGAGGCCGGCACCCCGATCTACGTCCACGCCAAGGTGTGCGTGGTCGACGACGTCTGGTCCTCGGTCGGCTCCGACAACCTCAACCGCCGGTCGTGGACCCACGACTCCGAGCTGACCGCCGCGGTGCTCGACCCGACCCGCGACCCGCGGGAGCCGCGCGATCCGGCCGGGCTCGGCGACGGCGCCCGGGTGTTCGCCAGGGAGCTGCGCCTGCGGCTGTGGCGCGAGCACCTTGGCCGCGCGCCCGACGACGACGCCGACCTGGTCGATCCGGAGGAGGGCTTCGAGGCGTGGCGCCGGCAGGCCGCCGCGCTCCAGGCCTGGCACCGCGACCGCGCCGGCCAGCGGCCGCCCGGCCGGGCCGTCCCGCACCGCCCCGGCCGGGTGCGGCCCTGGGCGGCCTGGTGGGCGTGGCCGGTCTACCACACGCTGATCGACCCGGACGGCCGGCCGCTGTCCCGGCGGCGCCGTGGCGGCTTCTGAGACGGCGAGGAGGCAGCGGATGCGCCGTGTGCAGGTGTTCGACGTCAACGAGACGCTGCTCGACCTGGCGGCCATGGACCCGCACTTCCAGCGGGTCTTCGGCGACGCGGGGATGCGGCGCGCCTGGTTCGGCCAGATGATCCAGTCGGCGCTGGTGGCCACCGTCACCGGCGCCTACCGCCAGTTCGGCGAGCACGCCATGGCCGCGCTCGAGATGGTGGCCGACCAGGCCGGCGTCGAGCTGACCGACGACGACCGCGGCGCCATCGGCGGCCAGATGCGCGAGCTCCCGGCCCACCCGGAGGTGCCGGACGCGCTGCGGCGGCTGCGCGGCGAGGGCTTCCGGATGGCCGCGCTGACCAACTCGACCCTGGAGGTCGCCCGGGCGCAGCTCGAGCACGCCGGCCTGATCGAGCTGTTCGACGAGGTGCTCTCGGCCGACACCGTGCGGCGGCTCAAGCCGGCGCCGGAGCCCTACCGGATGGTCGCCGAGCGCTTCGGGGTCGGCATCGGCGAGCTGCGGCTGGTCGCGGCGCACGCCTGGGACGTGGCCGGCGCCCGGCACGCCGGCTGCGCGGCGGCGTTCGTCGCCCGGCCCGGCAAGGCGCTCGACCCGCTGGCCGAGCCGCCGGACGTGGTCGGCCGCGACCTCGCCGAGGTCGCCGAGCGGATCGCTACCACCGACCGGTAGCCGGAGGGGGCGGCCCGCGGAGGCGAGGGGCCGCCCCCCCGCCCGCCGCCGCCCCTCGCCCGCCGCCGCTCGGCTCGCTGCCTTCGCCCCTCGCCTTCAGCGTCCTGGTACCCGCGACGAAGCAACCTGAGGGAGCTGCGCTGGGAGGTCGAGCCGGGATGACCAGGGGGGCGGCGTGCGCGAGCAGGGGGCCGGCCGCGGCGCGCGCTGGGACGCGGCGCTGTACGCGGCCGCCGCCGGGGTGGCCGCGCTGTCCGCCCAGCTTGACGCCATCCCGGTCCAGCGCCAGTGGGCCCGCCTGG
>DASVXQ010000617.1:0-4932 GCA_036392615.1 Actinomycetes bacterium
CATGACCGGCTGGTGGCAGATCAACGGCCGCAGCGAGGTGACCCCGGAGGAGGCGCTGCACCTCGACCAGTTCTACATCGAGAACTGGTCGCTCACGCTGGACCTCTACATCGTGCTGAAGACCTTCGGCGCGGTCCTGCGGCGCGAGGGCGCGTACTAGTACTAGACCCAGGTGGTCCGGCGGTCCTGGTGCCGCCCGTCCCAGCCGCCGCCACCGCGGCCCCCGCGGTGATGGTGACGGCCGAAGATCAGGAAGATCCACAGCAGCGGCCAGGGGAAGAAGAACCCGCGGCTGATCGCCAGCACCACCAGGGCGACGATCGCGACCATCACCAGCACCGGCACGACGTGCGCGAGCTGCGGCGCGACCTCGCGCGCCCGCCGCCGCCTGGGTGCCGGCGTGGCGGGCTCCCCCGCCTGCCGCGCCCGCCACTCCGGCGGCAGGTCGGTGACCAGTTTGTCGAGGTCGGTACGGGTCTTGGCGGCCAGGGCCGCGCTCAGCCGCTCGTCGATCTCTGACAGGTCGAGATAGCCAACGACGTGCGCTTCCTTGAGCAGGTCGACAGTGCGGGCTCGTTCGGCGTCGCCGACCCGGTAGCCCCCCAACGGGTCGAGCTCGTTGCTCATCGCCACATCCCTCTCCGGGGGTGGCTCGAACGGCCCCTCCCCCGCACTCCAGTCTAGACCGCCACCCCAGTTGGGCAACCACAGGGAGCTCGGCCCAGGGCTATGGGCGGTCGGGCAGCCGCGTGCGGCCGAGCGCCAGGACCTCGAGGCCGGCCGGCAGCTCCAGCCGCCCGGCGGCGGCGACGCAGAACTCCGGCGCCGGGCCGAACGTCAGCTTGCGCTGCCACAGGCCGGCGCCGGCCCCGCCGCCGTCGAGCAGGGGCGTCAGCAGCTCGTCCAGGTCCCCGTAGCCCATCCCGTCCGGCTTGTGGAACCAGTGCGCCACCCCGCCGCCCAGGCCCGGCCGGCCGGCGCGCAGGCCGTAGAGGCCGGCGGTACCGGTACCGGCCGCCCGGGCGGCACGGTCGTGCCGTTCGCCCACGCCGCCGGCGTCGGCCACCGCCGCCGTCTCCAGCACGCCGAGGGCGGCGTAGTCGTCGACCAGGTACCAGTCCTCGTAGCCGTCCCGGCGGGACCCGAAGGGCGGCGCGGCGACCCGGAAGGTGGTCGAGTCCAGGAAGCCGCGCGGCCGGGCGGCGCGCAGCGCGGCGTGGAAGGCCACCAGGTCCCGCTCGTACGTGGCGCGCGGGGCCTCGGCCCTCGGCCAGTGCCAGAACAGGTAGGCGAGCGGCCGCTGCCCTCCGGCCACGGTTCACTCCTCCTTCCACCCGCGCAGCCGCGCCCGCAGGGAGCGGGCGGCCTCGCCCAGTACGGCCGACAGGCTCGGATAGTGAAAGATGATGAAGTCGTCGAAGACGTGGCGACCGCGGCGGCCGGCCGAGGCGGCGGCGTCGCGCACCGCCACCAGCTGCTCGACGGTCATCGGCAGGGCGGCCTCGTCCGGCTGCCAGGTCGTGCCGGTGGGGTAGTCGCGGCGCGGCGTGCGGGTCATCTCGATGTGGCAGCCCATCACATGGGTGACCGGCCGCGAGCGCGCGAACGCCACCAGCCGGTCCATGCTGGCGGTGAACGCGGGATAGTCGCGCACGTAGAGGCGCCCCGGGTAGACCGTGTCGCCGGTGACCAGGAACCCGCTCCACGGGTCGAAGACCGCGATCGACGCCGGGTGATGCCCGGGGCAGCCGGTGATCTCGAGCACCCGGCCGCCGAGGTCGAACCGCACGACCTCCGACGGCCAGTCGCCGAAGCCGAAGAACGAGCGGACCGACTCGACGTCGACCGGCACCACCAGGGTGGCGGGTCGGTCGAGGAACTGCGGGTCGGCGGCCACGTGGTCGCCGTGCGCGTGAGTGTGGGCGACCACCAGCTGGTAGCCCTCGCGCGGGTGCGCCGCCAGCCAGTCGCCGAGGATGCGGTCGATGGTGGCGCGCAGGGGAAAGCGCCGCGGGTCGGCCGTCGCGCCGGTGTCGAGCAGCAGCGCGCGCCGGTTGCCGCAGAACAGGTAGAGGAACGGCGCCTCGTAGTGCACCGCCTTGCTCTGCCGCAGCACGAAGGTGTGCGGGTCGTAGGCGTGCACCTGGATCCCCGGGTCGGTGTCGGGCCGCCCGGGCGGCGAGCCGTGGATCCAGCGGACGTCGAGATCGCCGCTGACCGGCGCGCCGCTCGAGAAGTCGACCGCATCCCCGGCCATCACGTCACCACGGCTCCCTGGGCATCGCACCTCCGGGCGGACGGACCGGCACGACTATGCCACAGGCCCAGCGTGCGAGGATGGCGTCGCGGGAGGTGACCATGGCGGCGGTGCGGGCGGTGGTGTTCGACGTCGGCGGGGTGCTGGAGCACCACGGCGACATTGGCTTCACCGCCCGCTGGGAGCGGCGCCTCGGGCTCGAGCCCGGGGAGTTCGTCAAGCGGCTGCGCCACTCCCGGCTGGCCGAGGACGCCAACCTGGGCAGGGTCTCCGAGGCGGAGTTCGGCCGGGCGCTGGGCGCGCTGTTCGGCCTGGACCGGCGGCGCACCGGCGAGCTGCTCGACGACCTGTGGGACTGGTACGCCGGCCCGTTGAACACCGAGGTCGCCGGCTACTTCCGGAGCCTGCGGCCGCGCTACCGGACGGCCATTCTGAGCAATGCCGCCGCGGGCGGGGTGCGCCGCGAGGAGGAGCGCTACCGGTTCTCGGCCATGGCCGACGTGCTGGTCTACTCCTTCGAGGAGGGCGTCCAGAAGCCCGACCACCGCATCTACCTGCGCACCTGCGAGCGGCTCCGCGTCCCCCTGAGGCGGCCGTGTTCCTCGACGACGTCGAGGACAACGTGGTCGCCGCCCGCGAGGTGGGCATGCGCGCGATCCGGTTCCGGGACGCCGCCCAGGCGATCGCCGACGTCGAGGCGTGCCTGCGGGACGGCGCCTGAGGCGGCCCGGTCACCCCCAGGCGCGCAGCACGCCCTCGAGCTCGGACGACGCCCGCTCGCCCGCGCCGCGGCCCGGGTGCCAGGTGCAGCCGATGCCGACGGCGGCGACCCGGCCGGAGTCCAGCACGCGCCTGACCGAGTCGGCCACCGGCGGCCAGCCGAGACCTCCGGGCGCGGGATAGCGCAGCCCCGGGAGCTGCTCCGGGTCGACCACGTCGAGGTCGAGGTGGAGGTAGAGCGGGCCGTCCGGGAGCCGGTCGGCGTCCAGATCGGCCACCTCGGAGCGCTGGATGGCGGCCCGCTCCAGGTAGGTCACCTCGGGCGGGTCGAGGTCGCGCGCGTCGACCAGCACGACGCACTCCTCGGCGACGGGACGCAGGCCGAGCCGCGCCGCGATCAGCTCCGGCCGGTAGCCGACCAGGATGCGCAGCGGGAAGCCGCCCAGGTAGCCGGAGTGGGTGGTCTCCAGCGTCTGCACGTCGCCGTGGGCGTCGTACCAGACGATCGAGGGCTCCATTCCGGCGCGCTGCAATCCCGCCATCGTCCCGAGCGAGGCGGTGCAGTCGCCCGACAGCACGATCGGCCTGGCGCCGCCGCGGACCGTCGCGGCGACGCGCTCGCCGAGCTCGTCGTAGAGCCGCGCCATGCGCGACCACGCGTCGCCGTCCTGAAGCTCGGCGGTGACGATGGCGTCCGCCGGCGCCAGCGGCAGGTCGAGATCGTCCAGCCGCTCGTCGAGGTGGTAGGGGACCAGGATCCGCACCATGCCCCGACGCTACCACGCCGCCACGACCGGACCGGCTGGTGGCCGTGCCCGCGGGGTGCGGGCACGGCCACCTCGGCCGCGGCGGGCGGCCGCTGTCGGTCAGCTCCTCGGACCGATGGGCTGCGCGCTGGCGGGCACCGAGGCCGCCCAGGCGTCGCGCGCCTGCTGCTCGGTGGTGCTCACCGCGGAGACGCCCGAGCACATCGGCCCGGTCCAGCAGGGGAAGCGGCTGCCGCTGGCGTCGCGCCGCCAGTTCTGGCGGTTGCCGCCGGCGGTCGACCCGCTGGTGTCGTGCGCGGAGATCGCCTGACCGAAGCTGGAGAAGTAGTGCGTGCCGCCGTCGGAACCGAGGGTGTCGTTCACCAGCAGGTTGTTGTCCAGGTGCACATCGGTCCCCGCGGCGGCGGCGACGCCGTAGTTGGTGGTCGAGACCACCGTGTTGTCGTGCACGTTGGTGTGGCCGAACGAGCCGGAGCCGTCGCTGCCCATGATGCCGCCGCCGGTGAAGCCGGTGTTGGACGGGCTGCGGGGGTAGGCGCCGTCGATCAGGTTGTGGTGGATCTCGACCCGGTGCGCCGAGTCGGTGCCGCCGGACTGGAACAGGTTGATGTTGTCCTCGACGCCGGACTGCCCGGAGGCGTTCTGGACGTGGTTCCAGGCGATCTCGCCCGCCGGGGTCCTGACGCCGTCGAGCTGGAGGAACTGCACGCAGCAGTTCCCAGAGCTCGGGTGCGGGTAGCGGCCGATGTTGCTGGCCAGGTTGTCGCGCACGGTCAGCGGGTTGCTGGTGCCGCCGCCGATCCAGATGCCGTCGCCGTCGCTGAAGCGGTTGTGCTCGGCCACGAACGAGGCCGGCTGCTGGAGCTCGATCGCGCGGTGGGTCACCACCGCGCCGGGGTCGCGCTGCTCGAAGGTGGAGTCGACCACCGTCAGGCGGGTGCCGCTGACCGTGTCCTGGACGCCGTAGCCCTTGGCGATCACCCGGGCGCGGTCGAGCTTCACCGGCTGAGCGGTCGCCAGCGTCACCGCCGGCGTGCCGGTCGAGCTCGAGGTGTAGCAGCCGGAGTAGGTGCCGCCGGAGGTGATCCGGATCGGGGCGCAGGACGACGGCGCCGGGCTCGACGGCGCCGGGCTCGACGCCGGGGTGGTGGCCCGGGGGGCCGTGGCGGGTGTGGTCGTCGCCGGCGC
>DASVXQ010000618.1:0-22166 GCA_036392615.1 Actinomycetes bacterium
GGCGGCCGCCACGGGCACCGACCGTGACGCGCTGTACCGCGTGCTGCGGCTGCTCGGGGACCACGGCATCGTGACCCTGGAGGGTGACCTGGTCGGTCTCACGGAGCGGGGACGGCTGCTGTGCCCGGACCATCCCCAGTCGATCCAGGCGGCCTTCGCCGCGGCCGGCGTCGCCGACGTGGCCCACGCGCTGGTCGACACCCTGCGCACCGGCCGGCCGGCCGCGCCGGCGGTCCTCGGCGCGCCCTACTGGGACTACCTGGCCGCCCATCCCGACCAGCAGGCGCTGTTCGACGAGGCGATGCGGCAGCGGGCAACGGCGCTGTCGCTCGCCTGCGTGCCGACGCTGGACTGGCCCTCCGGCGGCACGGTCGCCGACGTCGCCGGCGGCATCGGCACGCTCCTGGCCGCCGTGCTCGAGCGGGCGCCCGGGCTCAGGGCGATCCTGATCGACCAGCCGGCGGTGCTGACGCGCGCCCGGCCCCTGCTGGAGCGGAAGGGCCTCGTCGGCCGCTGCGACCTGCACCCGGCGGACCTGTTCGCCACCGCGCCGCGCGCCGACCTGTATCTGCTCGCGAGCGTGCTGCACGACTGGGGCGACGAGCACGCCGCGCGGATCCTGATGGCCATCGGCCGCGGCGCCGGCCCGGCGAGCCGTCTCCGGGTCTTCGAGATGCTGCTCCCGGACGACGCGACACCGCACCGGGCCAAGATGAGCGACGTGTCGATGCTGCTGCTGTTCGATGGTGCCCGCGAACGCACCGCCGCCGAGTTCCGGAACCTGCTGGAGCGCACCGGCTGGCGCTTCGAGCGCGTGGTGGCGAGCCCCGGGCCGATGAGCGTCATCGAGGCGAGCCGGCCGGCTCAGCCGCGGTAGCGGTGGAGCAGGCCGCTCCAGTCGGGCACGTCGTCGACGCCGGGGACGCGGACGACCTCGGCGAAGGGCTGGCCGAACGGGCGGGTGGCGTCGATGCCCATCAGTGAGCTGGCGAAGTGGCTCGGGGCGGACGGGTCGAGCTGGCCGCCGGCGGCCTTGGGGACGATCAGCACGTCGTCGGACGGCTGCGCCCGGGTGAGCACCGCCCACCAGACCTTCACCGGGTCGTAGACGTCGATGTCGTCGTCGACCACGATCGCCATCTTGGGATGGCCGGTGCTGCCCAGCGCCGCCAGCAGCAGGTTCTTCGCCTGGTTCACGTAGCGCTGGCGCAGCGAGATCACCGCCAGGAACTCGGCGCCGCCCTCCGGCGGGAAGTGGACCGCCTGGACGTCCGGGTAGGCCTGTCGCAGGGTGGCCAGCAGGTTGGCCTCCATCGGCAGCAGCTTCATGACGTGGTTCTCGGTGATCGGGATGCCGGTCAGGCCTGCCTGGAAGATCGGCTCGCGCCGGGTGGTGATCGCGCTGCAGTGGAACACCGGCTCGACCCCGCCCGGGCCGACGTAGCCGGTGAACTCACCGAAGGGGCCCTCGGGGCGGCGCTCGCCCGGCTCGAAGTAGCCCTCCAGCACGATCTCGGCGCTGGCCGGCACCTCCAGGTCGACCGTCTCGCAGTGGACCAGCTCCAGCGGGTGGCCGTGCAGCGCGCCGGCCACGGTCAGCTCGTCGAAGCCGTAGGGCACCCTGGCCTGGGTGGCGAGCTGGGTGATCGGGTCGACGCCGATGGCCACCGCCAGCTCCAGCCGCCGCCCGGCCGCCTCGGCCCGCTTGTACATCGCGTCGAAGTCGGCGTACGGGCTGGCCGCCAGGGTCAGCTCGCGCCGGCCGTGGAGCTGCATCCGGTAGATGCCGGCGTTGCGCATCCCGGTCCCGGCGTCCTTGGTGATCTGCACGCCGACGGTGATGAAGGCGCCGGGGTCCTGCTCGGAGTAGACCGGGACCGGCAGCTCGCCGAGGTCGACCTCCTCGCCGGTGCGCACCACCTGCTTGCACGGGCCGTCGGCCACCACCACCGGCTCGACCGGGTTGGCGATCGCCTCGATGAAGCGCTCGACCGCGTCCTGGTGGCGCTGGACCCCGAGCGCGTGCAGCGCCTTGCTGCGGGTGCAGAACAGCCCGCCGGCCGCCCGCATCGGCGAGCCCTTGACCTCGTTGAACAGGAACGCCGGGCCCTGCGCGTCGGAGCTGCGGCGGATGAAGGCGGCGATCTGGTAGGTGCGGTCCACCGGGTCGTCGACCGTGGCCAGCTCGCCGCGGTCGTCGAGCTCGGCGAGGAACGAGCGCAGGTCGTCGAAGCCCATCTGGCTGCCTCCTCGTGGTCAGGTCAGGGCCGGCGCGCCGGCCTCCGCTTGCGCGCGCCGGATGGCGTGCCACACCCGGCTGGGCGTCAGCGGCAGCTCGTCCAGGCGCAGCGGCAGGTGCGGCAGCGCGTCCTCGATCGCGCTGGTCAGCGCGCCCAGCGCGGAGCCCATGCCGGACTCGCCGGCGCCCTTGGTGCCGAGCGGCGTGAACGGCGACGGGCTGTGCCGGTGGGCCACGGTGATCGGCGGGACCTCCAGCGCGGTCGGGATGGTGTAGTCCATCAGCGTGGCGGTCTGGAGCTGCCCGGCGCCGTCGTAGGCGATCCGCTCGAACAGGCCGCCGCCGATCGCCTGGGCGGTGGCGCCGTGCAGGTTGGCCTCCACCAGGGTGGGGTTGACCACCGTGCCGGAGTCGTCGACCACGCAGTGGCGCAGGATGCGCGCCATGCCGGTCTCTGGGTCGACCTCGACCACGCAGGCGGCGGTGGCGCTGGGCCAGGTCGGGTAGGCGTTGAAGCGGCCCTGGGTGGCCGGCTGGTGGTAGATGTTCGGCGCGCGGAAGTAGCGGGTCGCCTCGAGTCCCGGCTCGACCCCGTCGGCGTTGGGGCCGTACGGCCGGGTGTACAGCTCCATGGCGACCTCGGCGAGCGGCAGGAAGCGCCGCGGCGCGCCGCGCACGCGCACCCGCCCGCGGGCGATCTCCAGGTCCTCCGGGTTGGCCTCCAGCATGTTCCCCGCGACCGTCAGCAGCTTGTCGCGCAGGTCGCCGGCGGCCAGCTCCGCCGCCGAGCCGCCGATGATGATGCTGCGCGAGCTGTAGTTGCCCAGCCCCCAGGGGCACAGCTGGGTGTCGCCCTGGACCACCGTGACCCGGTCCAGCTCGCAGCCGATGGTGTCGGCCACGATCTGCGCCAGCCCGGTCTCGTTGCCGCTGCCCGGCGAGGTGACCCCGGACAGCACGGTCACCTCGCCGCTGGGGCTCATCCGCACGGTGGCGCCGTCGAACGCCGAGATCATCGCCGAGCCCGGCATGGCGCAGCCCTCGGAGCCGAGCTCGTTGCCGATCCCGATGCCGATGAAGCGGCCCTCCGCGCGGGCGGCGGCCTGCTCGGCGGGGAAGTCGCGCCAGCCGATCAGCTCCAGCGCGGCGTGCAGCGAGGCGGGGTAGTCGCCGCTGTCGATGATCCCGCCGCCCTCGCGCGAGTAGGGGAACTCGTGCGGGCCGATGAAGTTGCGCAGGCGCACCTCGGCCCGGTCGAGCCCCAGCCTGCCGGCGATCTGGTCGAGGATCCGCTCCAGCCACCAGTTGGCCGCGTCGCGCCCGAAGCCGCGGTAGGAGTTCCAGGGCCCCTTGTTGGTGACCACCGCGGTCAGCCGCACCCGCGTGTTGGGGATGCGGTAGGGCCCGGGGACGATGCCGCTGGCCGAGACGGCCATGCCCCAGCCGACCAGCGAGGTGGGCGCGCCCACGTCGGCCAGGATGTCGAGCTCCAGGCCGGTGACGGTGCCGTCGGCCAGGTACGAGGCCCGGTAGTCGACCCGCATGTCGCGCGCGTGGCCGGTGCAGAGGAAGTTCTCGTCGCGCTCCTCGATCCAGCGCACCGGCCGGCCGACCCGCAGCGCCAGCCAGGCCAGCAGGGGCTCCTCCTGGAAGGTCGGCTGCTTGAGGCCGAAGGCGCCGCCGACCTGCGGCTGGATCACCCGGATGCTCGATTCCGGCAGGCCGATGGTCTGCGACAGGTAGAGCCGCAGCGGGTGCGGGTTCTGGGTCGAGTCCCAGAAGGTCAGCAGCTCGGCGTCGGCGTCCCAGGAGGCGACGATGCCGCGCGGCTCGATCGGCACGCCGGTGGTGCGGCCGGTGCGCAGCGAGCCCTCGACGATCCCGTCGGCCGCCGCCCTGGCCGCCGCGACGTCACCGATCTTCAGGTCCCGCGCGACCCGCACGTTGGTGCCCCACTCCGGCTCGACCAGCGGCGCGCCGGGATCGAGAGCCAATACCGGGTCGGTCACCGCCGGCAGGACCTCGTAGACCACCTCGATCCCGGCCAGCGCCCGCTCCGCCAGCCAGCGCGTGTCGGCCACCACCGCGGCCACCGCCTCGCCGACGTAGCGGACCCGGTCGACGCAGAGCGCGTACCAGACCACCCCGCGGGCGTTGATCGTCGAGGTGTCCCAGCCCTCCGGGATCGGCCGGGTGTGCCGGCGGATCTCCTCGCCGGCCACCGCGTAGCGCACCCCGGGCAGCGCCAGCGCGCCGGCCAGGTCCAGCGAGACGATCCGGGCCGAGGCGTGGGGGCTGCGCAGGACCGCGACGTGCAGCATGCCGTCCAGCTGGAGGTCGGCGACGTAGGTGCCGCGGCCCTGGCTGAGGCGGCGGTTCCTCAGCCCCGGGTGGCGCTGGCCGATGTAGCCGTCCGGCACGCCGGCTCCTTTCTGTCGGCCTGGCGTATCGCCCGCCAGACGCGGTCCGGGGTCAGCGGCAGCTCGCCGAGCCGCAGCTCCAGCTCGGGGAAGGCGTCCTCCACGGCGGCGCAGATGGCCGCCAGGGTGCCGCCCATGCCGGACTCGCCCACGCCCTTGGTCCCAAGCGGCGTGAACGGCGACGGGGTCCGCTGGTGCTCGATCTCCAGCAGCGGCAGCTCCACCGCGGTCGGGATGGTGTAGTCCATCAGCGTGCCGCTGAGGAACTGCCCGCCCTGGTCGTAGGCGAGCCGCTCGTAGAGCGCCCCGCCGACCGCCTGGGCGACGGCGCCGTGCAGGTTGGCCTCGGCCAGCAGCGGGTTGACGATCGTGCCGGCGTCCTCGACCGCGTGGTAGCCGACCAGCTCGACCAGCCCGGTGGCGGGGTCGACCTCGACCAGGCAGGCGACCGCGCCGCTGGCCCAGGTGGGGTACAGGTTGGCGCGCTCGCCCGGGCGTGGCTGGTGGTTGATGTTGTCGATCCGGTAGTAGCGGGTCGCCTCCAGCGCCGGCTCGACCTTGTCGGCGTGGCCCTCGTAGGCGTGCCAGTAGACCTCGCGGACCACCTCGGCGAAGCCGAGCGACCGGCCGGCGGCGCTGAAGCGCTCGTCGCCGATGGTCACCTCGCCGGGCGCCACGCCGAGCATGCTCGCCGCCACCGCCAGCAGCTTGACCCGCAGGTCGGCGGCGGCCAGCTGCACCGCGGAGCCGCCGATGATGACGCTGCGCGAGCTGTAGTTGCCCAGGCCCCACGGGCAGGCGTCGGTGTCGCCCTGCACCACCGTGACCCGCTCGACCGCACAGTCCAGCGCGTCGGCGGCGATCTGCGCCAGCGCGGTCTCGTTGCCGCTGCCCGGGTTGGTCACCCCGGTCAGCACGGTGACCTCGCCGCTGGGGGAGATGCGCACGGTGGCGCCGTCGTAGCCGTTGTTCATCAGCGAGCCGTGCACCGCCACCCCCTCGGGGGTGAGCTCCATGGCCACGCCGAGCCCGAGCCGCCGCCCGCGCGCCGCCGCGGCCGCCCGCTGGGCCTCCAGTTCGCCGGAGCGGGCGCGCCCCACCACCCGGCGCAGCGCCCTGGGGTAGTCGCCGCTGTCGAGCACCGCGCCGGAGGGCCGCCGGTAGGGGAACTCGTCCGGGCCAATCAGGTGGCGCAGCCGCACGGCAACCCGGTCCTCGCGAAGCTCGCCGGCGAGGTGGTCCATCACCCGCTCCATCAGCAGGGTGGCCACGTCCTTGCCGAAGCCGCGGTAGGGCGTCCAAGGGCACTTGTTGGTGACCACCGAGCGCAGCCGCACGGCGATCTCCGGCACCCGGTAGACGGTCGGCACGCAGAACATGGTCACCAGCGACATGCCCCAGCCGAGGAAAGCGGTCGGGGCGCCCACGTCGGCGACGATCTCGACCCGCAGGGCGGTGATCCGGCCGTCGCCGTCGACCGCGGCCCGGTACTCGCACGAGGTCTCGCGGGCGTGGCCGCCGGCCGCCAGGCTCTCGAAGCGCGACTCGATCCACTTCACCGGCCGGCCCAGCTCCAGCGCCAGGAAGGCCAGCAGCACCTCCTCCTGGGAGGTCGGCTGCTTCAGGCCGAAGGCTCCGCCGACGTGCGGCTGCACCACGTGGATGGCGGCCTCGTCGATCGCCAGCGCCTGCGCCAGGTAGCTGCGCACCTGGTGGGGCTGCTGGGTCGACTCCCAGAAGGTCAGCCGGCCCTCGCCCGCGTCCCAGCTCGCCAGGATGCCGCGCGGCTCGATCGGCACGCCGGTGATCCGCTGCGAGCTGACCTGGCCGGAGAGCACCCGCTCGGCGCGCGCCAGGGCGGCGTCCACGTCGCCGGCGTCGAACTCCTGGGTCAGCAGCAGGTTGTCGCCCCAGGCGGGCTCGACCAGCGGCGCGCCGGGCTCCAGCGCCCGCTCGGCCGAGGTGACCGCCGGCAGCGGCTGGTAGCGGACCTCCACCGCCTCGGCCGCCTGGATCGCGGTGTGGCGGTCGCTGGCCACCACCGCGGCGACCGCCTCGCCGAGGTAGCGCACCCGCTCCGCGGCCAGCGCGTACCAGTCGACCCTGCGGGCGCCGATCACCAAGGTGTCCCAGCCCTCCGGGATCGGCCGGGTGCGCCGCCGGATCTCCGCGCCGTCGACCGCCGCGACCACGCCGGGCAGCGCCAGCGCCGGCTCCAGGTCGACCTCGAGCACCTCGGCGCTGGCGTGCGGGCTGCGCACGATCGCCACGTGGCAGGTGCCCGGCAGCCGGACGTCGTCGACGAAGCGGCCACGGCCGCGCGCCAGGCGCGCGTTGGCGCGCGCGGGCAGACCGCGACCGACCGAGGTCATGCCGTCAGGCCGGGCACTGCGCGCTCCTACCCACATGGCACGGCTCCGTTGCTCCTCCCGGGGTGCGCGGCTCAGCCGCCGACCAGCACCATCCGCTCCTCGGTCATCTCGCGGACCGTGTAGTGCGGGCCCTCGCGGGTGTTGCCCGACTCCTTGGTGCCGCCGTAGGGCATCTGGTCGACCCGGAAGGTGGGGGTCTCGTTGATGGTCACGCCGCCGAACTGGAGCCGCTCGGCGGCGCTCAGCGCGACCCCGAGGTCGCGGGTGTAGATGCCGGCCTGGAGCCCGTACTCGGTGTCGTTGGCCAGCTCGAAGGCCTCGTCGACCGAGTCGAAGGAGCGGATCGAGACCACCGGGCCGAAGACCTCGTCGCGCCACACCCTGGCGGTCACGTCGACCTCGTCCAGCACCACCGGCGACAGGCAGGTGCCCTTGACACCGTCGCCGACCAGCCGGCGCCCGCCGCCTTCCGCCGCCTCCTCGACCCAGGAGACCACCCGCTGGAGCGCCTCGCCGTCGATCAGCGGGCCAACTGAGGTGTCCGGCGACAGCGGGTCGCCGACCTGCTTGGCGTGCGTGGCCGCCTCCAGGCGCTCGACGAAGGCGTCGTGGACGCTGGAGTGGACGATCACCCGCTGCACCGAGATGCAGGACTGCCCGGCGAAGTTGAAGGCGCTGGCCGCGGTGGTCTGCGCGGCGGCCTCCAGGTCGGCGTCAGCGCAGACGATCAGCGGGGTCGAGTTGCCCAGCTCCAGCGCCACGTGCTTGCGCGGCGCCCTGGCGGCCAGGCCCCAGCCGACCTCGCTGGAGCCGGTGAAGGTCAGCATGGCGACCCGCCGGTCGTCGACCAGCACGTCGACCAGCTCGGCGGCCGGGCCGACGATCACCGAGAGCCACGGCTTCGGCAGGCCGGCCTGGTAGAACACCTCGGCGAGCTGGAGGCCGGTCAGCGGCGTCTGGCGCGGCGGCTTGAGCACCACCCCGCAGCCGGCGGCGATCGCCGGGGCGAGCTTGTGGGCGGCCAGGTTGAGCGGGAAATTGAACGGGGTGATCGCGCCGATCACGCCGATCGGCACGCGGATCGTCCAGCCACGGCGCCCGACCCCGGCCGGGTGGGCGTCCACCACCACGCCGGTGCCCGCCAGGGTGCGCGCCTCCACCGCCGAGAAGGTGACCGTCTGGACGGCGCGGTCGACCTCGACCAGGGCCTGGCTGAGCGGCTTGCCGGCCTCCAGGGCGAGCGTGCGGGCCAGCTCCTGGCGGCGGTCGCGCAGGATCGCGGCGGCGCGGTCGAGGATCCCGGCGCGCTCGTGCGAGGGCAGGCCGGCGGCCATCGCGTCGGCGGCCGCGTCGACCGCCGCCTTGGCCGCGTCGGCGCCGACCACCGGGACCGTGCCGACCAGGCTGCCGTCGAAGGGGGACCGGACGTCCAGCGTCGGGCCGCCGGCGACCGTCTCCCCCGCGACGTGCAACGGCCTGACCTGGATGGTGGATTCTCCCATGCCCTGAACCCCTTCCTCGTCGCCCTCGGTGCTGCGTCAGCAATCGTAGTGCGACCGATCATGTTGCGGAAGCGTCTTTCGATCAGTGAGAACACTGCCCAAGCGGCCCCTCACTCCGCCGTCTGGCGGAAGGTGGGGTCCCAGGGGACGAGGAGGCGTTCGAGGAGGGCGACGAGCTGGTACCAGGCGATACCGAGGACGGCGGCGATCACGATGGTGGTCCAGGCCATCGGCATGTCGAAGCTGTCGATGGCGTACTTCATCTCACGGCCGAGGCCGTGCCGGCCGCCGAAGAACTCCGCGATGATCACCCCGATCAGTGCCAGGTTGACGTTCAGCTTGAGCGCGGTGAACACCATCGGCATCGACACGGGCAGCCGCAGCGACCGCCAGAAGCGAGCGCGGCCGGCGGCGTAGGAGCGCAGCAGGTCGGCCGAGTCGCTGTCGTAGCTGCCCAGCCCCTTGTAGGCGGTCACCGCCATGGGCGCGGCGGTCATGATGGCGGCCACCGCGATCTTCGAGGAGATGCCGAGCCCGAAGTACAGCACCATCAGCGGCGCGAGCGCGATGATCGGCATCGACACCAGCCCGCTGAGCATCGGCAGCAGCGTGCGGCGCAGCACGCCGAACTCCGCCAGCAGCACCGCCAGCACGAAGCCGCTGGCCGAGCCGAGCCCGAAGCCGGCCAGGGCGGCCACCACGGTGGTCAGCGTCTCGGGCACCAGCGTGCCCGGCTCGCTCCGCAGGGTGTCGACGACGTCCGACGGATAGGCGAGCGTGTACGGCTCCAGGCCGAACGCCTTGTGGATCAGCCCCCCCTGCCAGGCGGCCAGCACCACCGCCAGGGTGATCGCCGGCAGCACCACCCGCGCGACCCGGCCGGTGCGCCGCCGTGGGCCGCCCGCGCCGGTCGCGGTCGCCCGCTCCGGGCGGGTGGGCTCAACGGGTACGGAACTCATGCTGCCACGGGCTCGCGAATCGCTCGAGGACGGCCACCGCCCGGTAGAAGGCGAACCCCAGCGCCAGGGTGATCAGCATCGAGGCCCAGAACAGGGTGGCGTACTGGGGGCCGTAGTACTGGGTGGTGAGGATCAGGTAGCCGAGCCCGCTGGTCGAGCCGGTCAGCTCGACCACGATCTGGCCGACCACCGCCAGCGGCGCGGCGACCTTCATGCCGGCGAACAGGAACGGCAGCGCCGCGGGCAGCTTCAGCTTGGTGTAGAGCTGCCAGCGGTTGACGTTGTAGGTGCGCAGCAGCTCGGCCGACTCCCGCGGCACGCTCTTCAGGCCCTTGAGGGTGCCCAGGGTGATCGCGAAGAAGGTGATGTAGGTGGCCACCAGCACGCGCGTGAGCGCGGCGTTCTGCAGTGCGGCCAGCAGGATCGGCGCCAGCGCGATGGTCGGCAGCATCTGCCCGCCGATCACGTAGGGATAGAAGGCCGCCTCGAGCGCCCGTGACTGCGCCAGCAGCAGCGAGATCGCCACCCCGAGCACGATCCCCGCCAGCAGGCCGATCAGCGCCCCGCGCGCGGTGACCCAGAGCGCGTCGGCCAGCAGCGGCGCCTCCTTGACCATGCGCTGCGCGATCGCGTGCGGATACGGCAGCTTCGAGGTGGCCAGCGGCGTCCCGGTGGCGTGCAGCCCGGCTGCGGCCAGCTCCCAGAGCCCCAGCAGGCCGAGGCCGGCCCACAGCGCGGCGTGCCGCCGGGCCGCCGCCCGCACCTGGGTGCCGAACGACGGCCTGGCGACCGACTGGTGCTCGTGCGCGACGGCCATGCGCCCCTACTTGGCTCCCGAGGTGGCCGCCTGCCAGATGCTCGGGTCGTAGGCGGAGGCCACGTCGAGGTCCTTCTTGACGTAGCCGAACTCCTTCACGATGTTGGCCACGTTCTGGTAGAGGGCAGGGTCGATCTTGCCGTGCTGCTCCCTGGGGAACCCGGCCGGGTACTGGAGCTCCTTGATGGCGTTGATGCTCATCGTCTGGAGCTGCTTCAGGTCCTTGGTGGCCGCGTCGCCGCCGGCCGCCAGCGCCGACTTGGCCGCCACGTCGGCCGCCTCGTCGGTGTGGTCGAAGGCGTCGTCCCAGCCCTTCAGGGTGGCGCGCACGAAGCGGGCGGCCGCGTCCTTGTTGCCGGAGCGGTCAAGCCAGCGCTGGTTGGCGATCAGCGCGCCGTGCGGGATCGAGATGCCGTAGTCGGACGGGTTCACCACGGTGAGCTGGCTGTCCTTGACGCCGCTGAGGCGGATGACGTTCAGCTCGTTGAAGGTGGTCACCATGGCCACCTGGTACTCGTGCTTGAGGAACGGGTCCATGGTGAAGCCCTGCTCGAACAGCTGCATGTCCTTCTTGGGGTCGAGCCCGACCTTCTGCATCAGCGCGAAGAACTCGTACTCGTCGCCGCCGTACCAGATGCCGACCTTCTTGCCCTTGAAGTCCTTGGGCCCGTTGATGCCGGTGTTCTTGAAGGCCACCAGCGGGAAGCTCGAGCGCTGGTCGAACTGGGCGATGGAGACGACCGGCAGGCGCTTGTCGCGCGCGGCGTACAGCTCCGAGACCTTGTTGATGGTCATGTCGGCGGCGCCGGTGACCACCTGCTGGACCGCGTTGACGTTGGGGCCGCCCGGCAGCAGCGTGACGTCGAGGTTCTCGGCCTTGTAGAAGCCCTTGTCCCTGGCCATCAGGTAGCCGGCGAACTGGCCGTCCGGGATCCAGGAGAGCTGCACCCGGACCTTGGCCGGCGCGCCAGGCCGGCTGGAGCTGGCCTTGCCGTTGTCGTCGCCGCCGCACGCGGTGGCCACCAGGGCCACCGCCAGGAACATCGCGCCGGCCGTCACCAGCGCCCGAGCCCTGGAAAGGGTTCCCCGCATCACCAGCCCGCCTCCTCTCGAGTCGCCACTCACACGCGCACGCCATCCGGGCTGCGCAGATGGCTTCGGATCTCGCCGATCAGGTGGAAGTAGTCGTCCTGCTCGCGGACGGCCTCGGTGCGCGGCCTCGGCAGGGGGATGTCGCGCTGGAAGTCGATCGAGCCCGGGCGGGAGCTCATCACCACCACGCGGTCGGAGAGGAACACCGCCTCGGCGATCGAGTGGGTGATGAACAGCACGCTGGTCTCGGTCTCCATCCAGATGCGCTGGAGCTCCATGTTCATGCGGTCGCGGGTGATCTCGTCCAGCGCGCCGAAGGGCTCGTCCATCAGCAGCAGCGAGGGGTTGAAGGACAGCGCCCTGGCGATCGAGACGCGCTGCTGCATGCCGCCGGAGAGCTGCCAGACGGCGTGCTTCTCGAAGCCCTCCAGGCCCACCAGCTCGAGCATCTGCCGCACGCGGCGCCTGCGCTCCTCGGCGTCGAAGCCCATCACTTCCAGCGGGAGCTGCACGTTGCGCGCCACCGAGCGCCACTCGTACAGCACCGGCGTCTGGAAGACCACGCCGAAGTCGCGGTTCTCCCTGGCCTGGCGGGCGGTGCGGCCGCCGACCGCGACGCTGCCCTCGCTCGGCTCGACCAGGTCGGCGACGATCCGCAGCAGGGTCGACTTGCCGCAGCCCGACGGGCCGACGATCGAGAGGAACTCGCCGCTGCGCATCTCGAGGTCGATGCCGGAGAGCGCGACGGTGCGCGCCGCGCCCTTGCCGAAGGACTTGCCGACCCCTCGCAGCTCCAGCGCCGGAGCCACCTCACGCACGGATTCGCCTGCTTCGGATCATCGCCTCTGCTCGCTGGGAGGGGACCGCGCGTCTCTAGCTGGTCCAGGGTGACGGCAACGGTGGGCGGCTTGCCGCTGCATCGTAGGCGGTCGAGCAAAATTTTGAAAGTGTGTTCTACCATGCGAAAGTCGAGGCCCGATTGGACCGGCTGACCTGGGAGCGTGGGGCATGGCCGAGCGTCAGGGTGCGGCGGCTCCGGGCTCGCCCGCGGCCGTCGCCGAGCTGCTGCGATCGCGCGCCTACCTGGCCGACCGAGGCCTCGCCACGGCCGTCTACCTGGGACTGACGCTCGACCAGCCGCTGCTGCTGGAGGGCGAGGCAGGGGTGGGCAAGACCGAGGTCGCCAGGACCCTGGCGGACGCGCTCGGCCGCTGCCTGGTACGCCTGCAGTGCTACGAGGGCATCGACGCGAGCCAGGCCCTCTACGAGTGGGACTACCCGCGTCAGCTGCTGCACCTGCGGGCGGTGACCGACACCGCCGCCGACCGCGACGCCGCCGACGGCGCGGTTAACGACCTCTTCGGCCCGCGCTTCCTGTTGGAGCGCCCGCTGCTGGCGGCGTTGCGGCGCGGCGACGGCGCGGTGCTGCTGGTCGACGAGATCGACCGGGCCGACGACGAGTTCGAGGCCTTCCTGCTCGAGCTGCTCTCGGACTTCCAGATCACCATCCCTGAGATCGGCACCATCGCAGCCGGGCGGCCGCCGCTGGTGGTGCTGACCTCCAACCGCACCCGCGAGCTGCACGACGCGCTCAAGCGCCGCTGCCTCTACCACTGGATCGGCTACCCGGAGCTGGAGCGGGAGGTCGAGATCGTCCGGCTGCGCGCCCCCGGCCTGCCGGAGCCGCTGGTCAGGGAGGTGGTGGCGATCGTCGGCCGGCTGCGCGAGCTGGACCTCGCCAAGGCGCCCGGGGTCGCGGAGACGATCAACTGGGCCAGGGCGCTGGGCCTGCTGGGGGTCGGCCGGCTGGAGCCCGACGCGGTCGCGCCGACGCTCGGCTCGGTGCTCAAGGACCGCGACGACCTCCTGCGCGTCCACGCCGGCCTGGAGGAGCTGCTCGCCCATGGAGCCCGCTGAGGCCGCGATCACCGGCTCGCTGGTCGGCTTCGGCCGGCTGCTGCGCGAGCGCGGCGTGGCCGTCGGCCCCGGTCAGCTGGTGCGCTACCAGGCGGCCCTGACCGCGCTCGACCGGACCGACGTCGAGGACCTCTACTGGGCCGGCCGCGCCTGCCTGGTCACCGGCCACCAGGACCTGCCGGCCTATGAGCTGGCCTTCGCCGAGCACTTCCTCGGCACCGCCGGCGGGCCGCCCTCCGGGTCGTCGCCGTCCGGGCCGGACGCCGATGGGCCGGGTGCGGCGGGCCAGCCGCCGGCGAGCCTGCCGACGAAGCGCCGCGACCGCCTGTCGCCGCCCGACGCCGAGGAGGGCGACCGGGCCGATGCGGCCACGGTCGGCGAGACGGCGTCGTCGTTCGAGGTGCTGCGGCACAAGAGCTTCCCGTCGATCACGCCCGGGGAGCGGGCGACCCTCGACGAGCTGCTGCGCAGGCTCCGCCCGGGGCTGCCGATGCGCACCACCCGCCGCACCCGCCCCAGCGCCAGGGGCCGCCAGCTCGACCTGCGCCGCAGCGTCCGCCGCTCGCTGCGCACCGAGGGCGAGCTGCTCGGCAGGCACTGGCGCCGCCGGCGCCGGCGCCACCGGACGATCGTGCTGTTGCTCGACGTCTCCGGCTCGATGACCAGCTACTCCCGCGCGCTGCTCCAGTTCGCCTACGGGCTGGGGCGCGGCGGCGTGCCGCTGGAGGTGTTCTGCTTCGGCACGCGCCTGACGCGGATCACCGGGATGCTGCGCCTGCGCGACCCCGACGACGCGCTCGAGCGCGCGGCCGCCACGGTGGTCGACTGGGACGGCGGCACGCGCATCGGCGAGTCGCTGCGCCAGTTCGTGCGGGCCTGGGGGCGCCAGGGGTTCGTGCGCCAGTCGGTGCTGCTGATCTGCTCCGACGGGCTGGAGCGCGGCGAGCCCGCGCTGCTGGGCGAGCAGTTGGAGCGGCTCTCCCGGCTGTGCCACCGCATCGTCTGGGTCAACCCGCTCAAGGGCGACCCCGGCTTCGAGCCGGTCTCGCGCGGCATGCGGGCCGCGCTGCCCTACCTCGACGACCTGGTGGCGGGCGACACCTTCGACAGCCTGGCGGCGCTCGCCGGCCGGCTGGGCGGCGACCGCTGAGGACCCACGAGAAGGAGCTGGTCATGGAGCCGAGCCGCGGCACGATCGTGATCGAGAACGGGCTGGTGATCCCCAACCCCGGCGACGGGGAGCTGCTGGAGGGCGCCGCGGTGCTGGTCCGCGGCGACCGGATCGTCGCGGTCGGCGACCGGGGCGACCCAGCCGGCGGGCCCGACGCCGCCGGACCCGACGGCGCCGGGCCGGTCGGGGCTGCGTCGGTCACGCGGGTCGACGCCGCCGGCTGCGCGGTGCTGCCCGGCCTGGTGAGCTGCCACGCCCACTGCCGGCCGTTCCGCGGGCTGGGCGACGGGCTCGGCATGATGGCCTGGCACGACCGCTTCGTCCACCAGTTCTCGGCCGCCATGACCGCCGAGGACGCCTACTGGGGCGCGGCCAACACCTTCCTGGAGATGCTGCGCAACGGCATCACCACCGTGCAGGTGATGACCAGCATCTCGGTGGTCGAGGACAGCGAGGTCGCCGCCGCCGTCGACAGCGGCATCCGCGCCCGGCTGATCCCGCACGTGGCCACCGCCGGCGAGGTCGAGGCGACCATCGCCCGCATCGAGGCCGAGGCCGCCGGAGGCGCCGACCGGGTGCGCACCTGGCTGGGCCTGGAGGTCCCCGAGATCGTCGACCAGCCGACCATGCGCCTGGTCGCCGAGGCCAGCCAGCGCCTCGGCGTCGGGGTCCACACCCACTTCGCCGAGTTCGCCCCGGGCGACCTCGGCCGCATCGAGGACGCCGGCCTGCTGCGGAAGGGCCTCAGCCTGGCCCACTGCGTGCACCTCTCCGACGCCGACATCGCCGCGCTGGCCCGCGGCGGCGTCTCCGTGTCCCACAACCCCAGGAGCAACTCGCGCTACGGCAACGGCGTCGCCCCGCTGCGCCGCATGCTCGACGCGGGCGTGGTGGTCGGACTTGGCACCGACGGTCCCGATTCGACCTTCTCGTGCGATATCTTCGAGGAGGCGCGCCTGGCCGCGTTCCTCGCCCGGGCCACCGCGCGGGACCCGCTGGCGCTCAGTGCCGACGAGGCGCTGCGCCTGGCGACCGGCGGCGGTGCCCGGACGCTCGGCCTCGACGGTCAGATCGGCCAGCTGCGCCCAGGGGCCAGGGCCGACGTGATCGTGGTCGACCTGCGGTCCCCGTCGGCCGCTCCGGTGCTGACCGCCGAGCCGCACCGCAACGTCGTCCCGGTGCTGGTCTTCTCGGCGGTGGGCAAGGACGTCCGCGACGTGATCGTCGACGGGCAGGTGGTCTTGCGTGACCGCCGGTTCGCGACGATGGAGGAGGAGGGAGTCGTCGCCGAGTGCGAGCGGCGGTCGCGGCGCATCCTGGCCACGATGTAGCGGCTCGTGGCCGGTGCGGGCGGGGGGCGAGGTCGGTTTCATTCCACGAAAGATGCTTTCGCTGCATAATCACGGCGGGTAACGTACTCGCTTGAGCCAGTGACCCTGCGCCCACGAGGCCGCGCCAGCCCGAGCAGAGAAGGAGCCGCTGACATGACGGGTCAGACGAGTGAACTGGACGTTCGCAGCGTCGAGCGTCCGCTGCTCGGCCAGGTGGCGGTCGTCACCGGGGCGGCCAAGGGCCTTGGCTCGGCCATCACCGAGACCTTCGCGTCCCAGGGCGCGCACCTGGTGCTGGTCGGCCGCGACGAGGCGGCCCTGCGGGCCCACGGCGCCAAGCTCGACGCGGCCTACGGCGACCGCGAGAGTCTGGTGGCCGTCTGCGACGTGCTCGATGAGCGGGGCGTCCAGGCGATGGTCGAGGGCACCGTCGAACGCTTCGCGCGGCTCGACATCCTGGTGAACACCGCCGGCGGCACCGGGCCGATCGAGACGCCCGCCCAGGAGGTCACCCTGGAGGGCTTCCGCGAGATCCTCGAGCTCAACGTGCTGGGCACCTTCCTGCCCTGCAAGGCGGCGATCCCGCAGCTGATGCGCCAGCGCAGCGGCCGGATCGTCAACATCGCCGGCACCTCTGGGCTGCGCGGCTACAAGAACCGGGTGGGCTACTCGTCGTCCAAGTGGGCGGTGCGCGGCATGACCCGTACGCTGGCACTGGAGCTGGGGCCCTACGGCATCACCGTCAACGCCGTCTGCCCCAACGTCACCCACGGCGACCGGATGGACAAGATCATGCGCGAGAAGGCCCGCAAGCTGGGCATCACCCAGGAGGAGGTCTACGCGGACTTCGCCGCGCAGACCGCCCTGGGGCGCTTCGTCGACGAGTCCGACATCGCCAGCGCGGTGAGCTTCCTGGTCTCCGAGGGCGCCCGGAACATCACCGGGCAGGACATCGTGGTGGACGCGGGCTGGAGGATTTGAGCGGCGAGCGGATGCTGCGGGCGCTGGCCGTCCAGACGGGGCCGGCGGCGGCGGAGGTCGCCCCCAACCTCGACGCGGCGCGCCGGCTGGTCCTCGCCGCCCGGCCGCGGCCGGACCTGGTGGTGCTGCCGGAGCTGTTCGCCAATCCGTTCTGGTGCGTCGGCCTGGCCGACCCCGGCTACCTCGCCTGGGCCGAGGGGCTCGACGGGCCGGTGGTGACCGCCATGCGGGCGCTGGCGCGCGAGCTGGCGGCTGTGGTGGTGGCGCCGTTCTTCGAGCGCGGCGCGCTCGACGGCGAGTACTACAACAGCGCCGCGGTGATCGGCCGCGACGGCGAGCTGGTCGGAGGGCGGCTGCCGGACGGCCGCATGGTGCGCACCTACCGCAAGCACGCCATCTCGTCGTTCCGCTGGGACCAGCAGGTCAACGACGAGAAGTTCTACTTCCGGCCAGGCGACGGCCTGCCGGTGTTCGACACCGAGGTGGGCCGCCTCGGCGTGCTGATCTGCTACGACCGCTGGTTCCCCGAGGCCTGGCGGGTGCTGGCGCTCGGCGGCGCCGAGGTCGTCTGCGTGCCGAACGCCTCGCTGGGCGACGTGTCGGACCTGTTCCTGCCGTCGATGCGCACCTGCGCCGCCCAGAACCTGGTGTTCGTGGTGGCCACCAACCGCGCCGGCGAGGAGGAGGTCGAAGGGCGCAAGGCCCGCTACTACGGGCTGTCGTGCGTGGTCGGCCCGCGCGGCGAGCTGCTGGCCGCGGCCCCGGAGGCCGAGCCCGGCCAGCTCGCCGGCGCCACCATCGACCTGGACGCCGTGCGGCAGGCGCGCACCAGGCAGACGATGTACCGGGACCGCCGGCCGGAGCTCTACGGCCCGCTGGCGGGGGGGTTCGGGGGGCTCCGGCCCCCCGGTCAATGGACCACTCCGGGAGGCGTCGAAGACCAGACGGGACCGGCACCCTCGTGATCAAGGACCTGCGTGACGCGCTGCGCCGGCTCGGGGAGGTCGGCGCGCTGTCGGTGGTGGACCGCCCGGTGGACCGCTCCTGGGAGGTCACCGCCGTGCTCGACCGGCTGGAGCGGGAGCACCGCTTCCCCGCGGTGCTGTTCCGCTCCATCCAGGGCTTCCCGGGCTGGTCGGTCGCGGGCAACCTGTTCGCCAGCCGCGAGGCGATCGCCGCGCTGCTCGACGTGCCGCCCGGCCGCCTGACGCGCGAGATCGCGCAGCGGCTGGAGCGCCCGGTCGACCCGCGGCTGGTGCCCGACGGCCCGGTGAGCGAGCACGTCCTGGAGGGCGACGACGCCACGCTGGACGCCCTGCCGATCCCCACCCACCACGAGCGCGACGCCGGCCCCTACCTCTCCTACGGGGTGGCGATCTGCAACGACCCGGAGACCGGCGCCCGCAACGTCGGCGTCTACCGCTTCATGCAGCGCGACCCGCGCCACCTGGTGCCGTCGCTCACCTCGATCTCCAACATCGCCGACATCTTCGCCCGCCAGGAGGCCCGCGGCCGGCCGCTGGACATCGCCATCGTGCCCGGCGTGACGCCGCTGCTCGGCCTGGCCGCCAGCTACAAGGCGCCGCTCGGGACCGACGAGGTCGCGCTGGCCGGGGCGCTCGCCGGCGAGCCGCTCGAGCTGGTCAAGGCCAGGACCATCGACGTCGAGGTGCCGGCGCGCGCCGAGCTGGTGATCGAGGCGCGCATCCTGCCGGGGGAGCGGTACGCGGAGGCGCCCTTCGCGGACATGTCGCGCTCCTACAGCCGCCAGAAGCGCGGCCCGCTGGTGGAGGTGCGGGCCATCACCCACCGCAGCGACCCGATCCTCCAGCTCGCCTTCTCCGGCCACCCGGACGCCACCAACATGGCGGCGGTCTGCCACGAGGTGGCCATCTGGCGCGCGGTGCAGCAGGCCACCTCGTGCGTCACCGGGGTGCACGTGCCCGCCAGCGGCTACGGCTTCCACTGCTACCTGGCGGTCCACAAGGTTCCCACGGTGGAGGGCAGGGAGCGCGGCGAGCACCGCAACGCCATGCTGGCGGCGATCGGTGCGGTGCCGCAGATCAAGCTCGCCGTCGCGGTCGACGACGACGTCGACATCTACGACGACACCGCGGTGATCGGCGCGCTCGCCAGGCGGTTCCAGGCGGTCGACCCGACCACCGGCGAACAGCGCCTGATGGTCCTGCCGAACCTCAAGGGCGCCAGCTACGACCCCTCCAGCCTGCACCGCGAGTACCCCAACGCCAAGCTGCTGGTCGACTGCACGCTGCGCAGCGACCTCAGCGACGAGCAGCGCGCCTCCTTCGAGGAGGCGCGGGTGCGCGGGAGCGACGAGATCGACCTGGCCGACTACCTGACCGGCGGGACCGAACAGTTGGCTTAGACCCTCCCGCCTGCTGCACACCCTGGACCGCTGCTGGCCCAGGTGGCGATGTGACTAGCCGGCCCCTGGCGAGCCGTTCCTGGCGACCTCGTCGGGCCACTCGCCCGGCCGCTGCGAGCCGCGCTGGCAGGAGCACTGCAGGCTCATCTGCGAGGCGATCTCCTCCACGCCGGTGTGCAGCAGCTTGAGCCACTTCGGCAGCGAGGTCCGCTCCAGGCGGGCGCGCGGGCCGGCGATGCCGACCGAGGCGACCGCGTAGCCGGACTCGTCCAGCAGCGTCATGGCCACGCCCCAGACGCCGAGGTTGGTCTCCTCGAAGGAGCGGGCCCAGCCCTTGCGCCGGATCGTCTGGAGCTCCTTGCGGAGCTGGTCCGGGTCGTCGATGGTCGACTTGCAGAGCTTCTCCAGCGGGCTGGACAGCACCCGCTCGACCTCGGCGGGCGGCAGGAAGGCCAGCAGCGCCTTCTGCTGCGCGCCGGCGTGCAGCGGCAGGTGGCGGCCTGGCTCGACCGACAGCCGCAGCGACTGCGGGCTCTCGACGCGCTCCAGGCAGATGGCGCGCAGGCGGTTCTCGCTCGGCACCACCAGCAGGGTGGTCTCGCCGGTGAGCGCGGACAGCCGTTGGAGCACCGGCATGCTGACGGTGCGCAGGTCGGTGGCCGCCTTGGCGTTGCGCCCGAGCGCCAGCGCCGCGGGGCCGAGCCGGAAGCGCTTGGTGATCTCGTCGCGCACCACGAAGCGGTGGCGCTCCAGCGCCGCGAGGATGCGGTAGGTGGTCGGCACCGGCAGGTCGCAGGCGCGCCCGATCTGCGTGGTGGTCCATTCCTGGCGCTCGGAGGTGAACAGGGCGAGCACCGCGAAGGTCCGCTCCAGCAGCTGCGGCGAGCTCGAGTCGACCTTGCGGGTGCCGCGCTGACCCTTCGCGCCGCTGCGTTCAGTCTGCGTGTCCACTGCTCAACTTCCCGTCGTGGTGGCTTGCCGGAGTGTACCGCGAAATGGTCGTGACGCGAAAGCACCACTCAGATTATGAAAGTACATGTCCGCGACTCCCGTGACGGGCTGCCTTGACATCACTTGGACCGGCGCTGATAGTTGAGTCGTTGAGTGACATTCACTTTCGCCATATGAAAGCGGCTGCGCGGAGCTGAAAGGACGGCCCAGTTGACCCGACCGGATCTCAAGCTGCTCCAGGGCGCCATCGACATGCACGCGCACACCGCGCCGGCGCTGTTCCCGCGGCCGATCTACGACACCGATCTGGCCAAGGTCGCGCTCGACTACGGGATGCGGGGCTTCGTCCTCAAGGACCACGACAGCGCCACCTTCCACCGCGCGTTCTACCTCAAGCGGCAGTTCCCCGGCCTCGATCCGATCGGGGCCATCGTGCTCAACCGTTCGGTCGGCGGGCTGAACCCGAACGTCGTCCAGGCCGCGCTCCAGTACGGCGCCAAGGTCATCTGGATGCCGAGCAACCACGCCAAGCACCACGCCGAATATTTCGGCATGCCCGACTACCCGCAGCTCGGCCGCACCAAGCCGCAGCTCCCGGGGCCCGGGGTGACCGTGCTGGACGAGAACGGCAAGCTCAAGCCCGAGGTCCGCACGATCGTCGAGCTGGTCGCCGAGCACGGCGCGTGCCTCTGCACCGGCCACCTCGACCTCGAGGAGGTCCGGCTGTTGCAGGACGCCGCCATCGATGCCGGCGTGCAGAGATTTCTCGTCACCCACGTGAACTGGGCCCTCTGCAAGAAGGACCTTGACCTCCAGCGGGAGCTGATCGCCAGAGGCGCATATCTGGAGTACGTCGCCATCAGCTGCGTTTCGGCGACGTTCTATGAGCAGACACCGCACGAGCTTGCCGGCTGGATCATGGAAACCAAGGGCGACCATATCATTTTGAGCTCGGACCTCGGGCAGGGCTCGGGGCCGCCGCACCCCGAGGGCATCCGGATGCTGCTCTACTCCCTGCTCGACGAGGGCGTGCCGTCCGACTACCTCGAGAAGATGACCAAGGCCAACCCCGCCTACCTCACCGGCCTGAGCGCCTGACGCCCGGTGCGCCTCCGGCCCCCCTCGTCGGCGCGGGCGGGTCCGGCCCTGCCACCATGAGGAAATGGAGGTCCGCGAGGCTCGGGCGGTCGCGTCACGGTGGGTCGCCGCGCACGCCGGCGCGATCCCGGGATTCGCGGGCGCCTTCCTGAGCGGTTCGGCGATCTGGCTGCCCGCCGAGGACGAGCTGCCCGCCACCTCGGACGTTGACGTGATGGTGGTCGCCGGCGACCACCCGCCCCCCTCGAAGCTCGGCAAGCTGCCCTACGGCGGGCTGCTGGTCGAGGTGTCGTTCCTGTCCTGGGAGCAGCTCGGCACCCGCGAGCAGGTGCTCGGCTCCTACCATCTCGCCGGCAGCTTCCGCACGGACACCGTGCTGGCCGACCCGAGCGGCCGGCTGGCTCGGCTCCGCTCGGAGGTGGCGGGGGAGTGGGCCGCCCCGTGTTGGGTCCGCCGCCGCTGCCAGGACGCCGAACGCCGGATCCTCGCCGGGCTCGCCTGGCTCGACCCCGCCCGGCTCGACCCCGCCCAGCCGTCCCACGACCAGGTGACCACCTGGTTGTTCGCCACCGGCGTCACCACCCACGTGCTGCTGACCGCCGGCCTGCGCAACCCGACCGTCCGGCGGCGCTACCTTGCCGTGCGCCAACTCCTGCACGACCACGGCCGCCCCGAGCTCTATCTGGAACTGCTGCGGCAGCTCGGCTGCGCCGACCTCACCAAGGCCCGGGTCGAGCGGCATCTGGGGGCGATGACCGCCGCCTTCGACGCGACCGCAGCCATCGCCCGGACCCCGTTCCCCTTCGCCGCCGACATCACCGCCGCCGCCCGCCCGGTCGCGGTCGACGGCAGCCGCGAGCTGATCGCCCGCGGCGACCACCGCGAGGCCGTCTTCTGGATCGTGGCCACCTACGCCCGCTGCCTCAAGCT
>DASVXQ010000619.1:0-5089 GCA_036392615.1 Actinomycetes bacterium
GGCGGCGCGGCCCTGCGGCGCCTCGGCGGGATCGCGCCGCAGCGGCCGCTGCCGCGCTTCGCCTCCCGCGCACGGCGGTCCTGGCGCCACCGGGCCGCGACCGATGCCGGCGGCAAGGACGTGCTGCTGTGGGTCGACACCTTCACCGAGCACTTCACCCCGCAGGTCGGCCAGGCCGCCGTGGAGGTGCTGGCCGCCGCCGGGTTCCGGGTGCACCTGCCGCGGCAGGCGCTGTGCTGCGGGCTGACCTGGTGGTCGACCGGGCAGCTCGGCGCGGCCCGGCGGCGGCTGCGGCGGCTGCTCGACGCGCTGGAGCCCTCGCTGCGGCAGGGCATGCCGCTGGTGGTGCTGGAGCCGAGCTGCGCGGCGCTGCTGCGCGACGACGCCCGCTCACTGCTGGGCGACACCGAGGAGGTGCGGCGGCTGGCCGCCGCCACCCACACCCTGGCCGAGCTGCTGGAGCGCCAGGCGCCGGCGTGGCGGCCCGGCCGGCTGGACCGCCGCGTGGTGGTGCAGACCCACTGCCACCAGCACGCGGTGCTCGGCAGCGCTGCCGACGACCGGGTGCTGGAGCGCCTGGGCGTCGAGGCGGTGAGGCTGGACGCCGGCTGCTGCGGCATGGCCGGCAACTTCGGCTTCGAGGCGGAGCACTACGACACCTCGGTGGCGGTCGCTGAGCTGGCGCTGCTGCCGGCGCTGCGCGCCGAGCCGCCGGGCACGGTGGTGCTGGCCGACGGCTTCAGCTGCCGCACCCAGATCGAGCAGCTCGCCGGCCGGCCCGCCCTGCACCTCGCCGAGCTGCTGCGCGAGGCGCTGGCGGCCGGCGCCTAACCGGCGGCGGGCAGGTGCACCCGGAAGGAGGCGCCGCGGCCGGGGCGGTCCTCGACCCAGGCGCGGCCGCCGTGGAGCTGGGCGAAGACCCGCACCAGCGCCAGCCCGACACCCAGCCCCGGCGCGTGCGAGTTGGGCCGCGGGCCCTGCCGGAACGGCTGGAAGATCGTCTCGCGGAGCTGCGCCGGCACACCCGGGCCGGCGTCCTCGACCACCAGCAGCGCGCCCTGCCCGCGCGGCTCCACCCGGACCCACACCGGCGTGCCCGGCGGGGTGTGCCTGGCGGCGTTGGCCAGCAGGTTCTCGACGATGCGCTCGACCTTGGGCGGGTCCACCTCCAGCCGCAGCGGGCAGACGTCGAGGTGCAGCGGGCGCTGGTCGAGCAGCTCGGCGCTGGCCTCCTTGACCACCCGCTCGACCAGCTCGCCGAGATCGACCCGCTCGCGCTCCGGGCTGACGGTGGGTTGCGCGAGGCGGTCCAGGTCCAGCAGGTCGTTCAGCAGGCGGTCCATCTTGCGGGCGCTGCGGCTCAGCCGGTTCAGCAAGTCGGCGGCGTCGGCCGAGTCGAGCTCGCGCTGGCGGCGCTGGAGGGTGACGGCGATCCCCAGCACCGAGGCCAGCGGGTTGCGCAGCTCGTGCGAGACCGCCTGGAGGAAGGTGCTCTTCATCTGGTCGAGCGCGCGCAGCTGCCGGGTGGACGCCTGCTCCCGCTCCAGGCTGTCGCGCAGCTGCCGCTCGACCCGGCGGCGCTCGGTGACGTCCCTGACGACCAGCAGCTGGCCGGTCGGCCAGCCGAGGTGGTCGGTAAGGCTCGACACGGTCACCTCGTGGGTGCGCCCGGCGCTGGCGATCTCCTCGACCAGCTCGGCGCCGCCCAGACCGCGCTGGCGGCCGACCAGCTCGGCCCAGGCCGGCAGCACCGCCGCGGCGGGCTGCCCGGCCATGCCGGCCAGCGGCCTGTCCAGCAGCCGCTCGGCGGTCTGGTTGGCGTCGATCACCCTGCCGCTCAGGTCGAGCACGACCACGCCCTCACCGATCGTCTGGAAGATGCGGCTCCTGGCGATCGGCCGCAGGTCCAGCAGGTGGAAGCGGAACACCGCCAGCGCCAGGAAGACCACCGTCAGCAGGAACGCGAAGCGGGTCAGGTCGACCCGCCCGAACGGCCCGACGTTGAGGGTGGACAGCACGTTGGCGCCCAGCGGCAGCACCAGGCTGCCGAACAGGATGGCGCTCTGCGGGTGGTAGAGCCGCGAGGTCCGCGCCATGGTGACCACGAAGACGCCGAGGCAGAGCCACATCGTGCCGTTGAAGTAGGCGAAGTGGAGCCAGAACACCGGCCCGTCCACCACCATCGGCGTCTGCGGCGCCGGGCCGGGCCGGTAGGTGTGGAACAGGTGGTGGGTCGCCGGGATCAGCATGGTCAGCCAGACCACCAGCGGCTCAACCGCCAGCAGCGCGAGCAGCCCCCGGCTGGGGCGGCGCAGCCGGCCGGCGTACTGGAGCACGAAGATCAGCGCGGCCGCCGGCAGGATGCACAGGCCGGCGTACTTGAGGTCGCCGAGCAGCTGCTTGGTCACCAGCGCCGGGGCGGCCAGCTCGCCGGCGTAGAGCAGGCTCCACAAGGTGGTGGCCTGCAGCACCACCACCAGTGAGGTGGCGGTCGGGCTCCGGCGGTAGCGCCAGACGTAGACCGCGCACGCGGTCAGGCACGCCGCCCCCGCGAGGAGCACCAGGCTGGTCCCGGACCAGCGCCAGCTCATGCGCCCCGTAGCCCCCTTGGCGGGCCGCCCGCCCTTCAGCAACGCAACAAATCAGCAGAAACCGTAGTAGCCGGCTACTCTCCGCTCTTACGGACAGCGAAGTCAACTGGAGGCGCGGGCGGTGGGGCAAGTCACCTGGTTCATGCTGCCGGGGCAGCGACCGTACCGGGAGCTGCACTGGCTGTCGCTGATGCCCGGCGCGGAGGTCACCGCGGTCGGCTCGCCGCGGCCGCCCGAGCGGGTCGGCTTCGTCGAGCGCCCCTACCGGCAGCCGACCCGCCGCTTCGTCGAGGCCGGTGCGCTCGCCTGGCTGCGCGGGCTCGACTCGCTGCCTCGCCGCCCGGGGTGGCTCGCCTCGCTGGAGCTGTGCTCGCTGGTCACCGGGCAGGTCAGCGCGCTGGCGCGCAAGCGGCGGCAGCGCCAGGCCGTGCTGGTGTGGGCCAACGACCCGCGCACACCCCTGTACCGGCTGCCGCCCTACCGGTGGGCGCTGCGCCGCGCGCGCGCCGCCGACCTGTTCCTCTGCTTCGTCGAGGCGGCGCGCGAGCACTGCTTGGCCCTCGGGCTGGAGGCGGAGCGCTGCGCGGTGGTGCTCCCCGGGGTCGACACCGCGCTGTTCCACCCGGCCGAGCGGCCGGTGGCCGAGCCGGTGGCGCTGTTCGTCTCGCCGCTGGCCAGCAACAAGGGGATCGACCGGGTGCTTCAGGCCCACCGGCTGGTGCGCCGGCGGCTGCCGGAGGCGCGCCTGGAGGTGCTCGGCCGCGGGCCGCTGGAGGGCCTGGTCCGCCGCGAGGCCGAGCGACCGGGCAGCGGGGTGACCTGGCTCGGCGCCGGCGACCGCCAACGGGTGGCCGCCGTGCTGCGGGGGGCGGCGGTGTTCGTCACCGCGCCGCGGCCCACGCCGGTCTGGAACGAGCAGTTCGGCCTGGCCTACATCGAGGCGATGGCCAGCGGCCTGCCGGTGGTCACCACCGTCTGCGGCTCCAACCACGAGGCGGTGCGGCCGCCGAACCTGCGCGTGCCCGACGACGCCGAGGCGCTGGCCGAGGCGCTGCTCGGCTTCCTCGGCGACCCGGCCCGCCGCGCAGGTGTCGGCGCCGCCAACCGCCGCATGGTGCTGGAGCGCCACCAGCTCGAGCGCCAGTGCGCCAGGCTCGGCGAGACGCTGCTGGCGGCCGAGCGGTGAGCGCGCGGGTGGCGACCGCGCCGCACGTGCCGGCCGGTTGCGGGCGCCCCGCGCGGGCTACCTCCGCGCGGCGCTGAGCGCGCCGGCGAGGTAGGCCGCCGCCTCGACGCCGCGCAGCAGCAGCAGGCCGGCGGCATGGGCGGGGTCGGCGGCCAGCAGCCGCCGGTGGCGCCACATGGCGGCGGCGGTGGCGCCGGCCTGGCCGCGCATCGCGCCGGGATGGCGCCGCCGGTAGCCGGGCAGGCTCTTGCCGTAGTAGAACCGCTTGGCGGCGACCGGGGCCAGGCGCAGGCGGCCCTCGTGGTGGGTCACCATGGTGTCCGCCCAGGCGAGCGGCGCCCCTTCGGCCAGCAGCCGGTTGCGCAGGTCGGCGTCCTCGGTGCCGGGGGCGCCGACGAAGCCGCCGGCCTCCCGCAGCCAGGCGGCGCGCAGCAGCCGCGGCGACTCGATGCGCGGCTCGTGGTGGTAGCAGCGCCGCTCCAGCATCCGGCAGGCGGTCCAGAAGCCGCTGCCGGCGGTCTCCTCCGGCAGGAACACCGCGGCCGCGCCGGCCTCCTCGGCCGTGCGGAGGCCACGCTCGACCGAGTCGGGCGCCAGCTCCATGTCGGCGTCGAGCCACAGCACCCAGTCGCCGCTCGCCTTGGCGATGGCGAGGTTGCGCTGCTCGGTGCGCTCCGGCCCGCCGCGCAGGGCCAGGTCGGCCAGGGGCAGGGCCAGCTCCCAGGTGCCGTCGTCGCTCCAGTTGTCGACCACGATCAGCTCCGCGACCGGGTGGGTCTGCGCGCGCACCGAAGCCAGGCACGCCCGGATGGTGCGGGCGGCGTTGCGGGTCGGCGCCACCGCCGAGACCGACGGGCTGCTCATGGCGGCGGCTCGTCGCCGCCCGGCGGTGGCGGCAGGGCGCGCTCGCGGGCCGGCGGCGCCGCTGCGGGCGGTTGTGGCGGCAGGCTGGCGCGGACGTCGCGCAGGATGCCGAGCACCGCCAGCGCCAGGCCGCTGCCGGCGAGCAGGTGGGGCAGCTGGCTGCGCGCGGCGAACTCCGGGCTCAGCGTCGCGGGGCTGGGCAGGCCCTGGACGAGCACCACCAGCGGCACGGCCAGCAGCGCGACCAGCGCGGCCAGCAGCAGCGCCCGCGGCGCCGGGGCCACCAGCAGGTCACAGAGCACGACCGCCAGCGCCAGCAGGAAGCCGGCCCGGCCGCCGAGCAGGGTCAGCACGCCGGCGAGCCCGAGCCACCCGGCGACCGTCTCCAGCCCGGGGCGGCGGGGCCGGGCCACCCGCAGGCGCCTCACGGTGCCGGCCCCTGTCCGGC
>DASVXQ010000620.1:0-14881 GCA_036392615.1 Actinomycetes bacterium
CCTATATGCGAGGCCGGGTACCCCGATCGTGGCGACCTAAACCTGCATGAGTGCACCTATTCCGCTTCCAGCGCGGCGAGTGCGTGGACATCGATGCGGCTCGTCTCATGGAACTGATCCAGCCGCTGATCGTCTGGAGCGACGAAAGAAACGAAGAGCACGTGCGGTTGCGAGCTCCCGACGGCGGCGAGGCGGACCTGTATGGGGTGGGCGAGGACGCCTCAGTGCTGTTGTTCACGCGCTGGTGCCTTGGGGACATCTGCGAGCTGACCGCGAAGCTGGCGCGGGAGCTGCACATGGTCATCGTGCCACCGGATCGGCCGGTGAGATCATCGCTGAGCGGCAGCGCGCGCACCTGCCCCAGGACATGGCGGCAGAGGCGGTTGTTTGTGCGGACGGGAATCGACCTTCAGCGGATCATCGACCCGGCCAGCCTCGGCGAGGTTACCCAGACCTAGGTTGACGTGTTTCGGGACGGTGCCCTGGTCCAGCCGCCTGGTCGGTCCTCGCGGCGGCGTCGCCGAACAGCGCAGCGTCCAAGCGGGCATTCGCGATCGCTTGGACCGAGAGGGACGGGCGCGTTCGTCACACCCTACCCACCAACCACCGACCTGACAGAGTCCTACTAACCGCTTAGATTGACAATCAGCGACCGCATCATCAGCCGCACGCTGGCCTACGGGCTGCTGACCGTGTTGCTGGGTGGCGGGTATGCCGCGGTGGTCCTCGGCCTCGGCCAGCTCCTCCGCAGGAACTCGAGCCTGGTGGTGGCCGGAGCGACCCTGGCGGCGGCCGCGGCGTTCCAGCCCGCCCGCCGCCGCATCCAGCAGCTGGTGGACCGGCGCTTTGACCGGCGCCGCTACGACGCCGCCCAAACCATCCAGGCGTTCAGCGGCCGGCTACGCCAGCAGGTCGACCTGAACACCCTGACCGCCGAGCTGCTGGCGGTGGTGAAACAGACCATGCAACCGACCCAGGTGTCGCTGTGGCTGCGGTCCTCGCACGCGGCGTCCAGCGCGACTGGTGGCCCGCAGGGCACCAGTGATCCTCCAGGCCGGACCTACAGCCGCTTGAAGTAGACCGGCGCGCAGGCCACCAGCACGAAGGCAAACCACCGTCCCCAGTCGCGCTCCCAGCGCCTGCAGCCGCCTGAAGCAGCTCAGCCATGACAGCGCTCGCTCCACCTTCCACCGCTGCCGGCCCAGACGCACCGACGACTCGACCCCACGCCGGGCGACCCGCGCGCCGATCCCACGCTCCCGTAGCCAGGCCCGGTTGGCCGCGCTGTCATACCCCTTGTCAGCATGGACCTTGGCTACAGGCGACAGCCGATGAACTAGCCCCGCGGGCCATGCCACCGCTCGCGCCGAGCACAGCTTTCAGCGAGGTTGACGCGCCCGAGCCGGCCGATCTGTGCGGAGCTGGCGGCGCCGTGCGAGCCTGTGACGCGCGCAGATCGGGTCGCTGCTCGTACATGCCGCCGCCGTCGTACAGTCTGCCAATGGCGGACGAGGAATCCGCGCCAGCGCGCGGCCCCGGCATGGTGCCAGGTGATGACCTGCGTGCGACGCACGGCGATCGGGACCGGGCAGTCGAAGCGCTGCGGGTTGCCGCGGGCGATGGCCGGCTGACCATGGAGGAGCTCGACGAGCGGGTGGGTGCTGCCTTGACGGCACGCACCTACGGTGAGCTGGCGGCGTTGGTTTCGGACCTGCCGGCCGCACCGGCATCGCCGAGGGGCGCGCCGGAGGTGAAGCCGAAGGACGTGGTGCGCATCGACTGCCACAGCGCCACCACGGGGCGTGACGGTCCATGGATGGTGCCCCGGCGCATGGAGGTGCGGGTCACGGGAGGCAGCGTGACGCTGGACTTCACCGAGGCGGTCACCTGGTGGCCGTCGCTACAGCTGGACGTGACGGTCCGTGGCGGGAGCCTGCGGCTGGTGACCAAGTCGGGCATCGTGGTGAGCACCGATGACCTGGCGGTCCGGGCCGGCAGCGTGAAGGTGCGTGCGCCGTGGGGTCCTGGTGTGCCGGTCGGGTTGCGGATCGATGTGGCCGGCACCGTCGCCAGCGGCAGTGTCAAGGCGCGCCCGCCACGCCGGACGTTGTGGCAGTGGCTGCGGCGGCGCCCCCTTGCCTCCGCCCTCCCGCCAGGCCGGACCTGACACAGCCGACCGCGGCACCCGGCCATCCGCCTGCCGATCATCGCGCCACGGCACTTCTTCCGCGGGCGCAGCCACGGTTGGTTCGCGGGTCGCTGGTCGCTTTCAAGCTCGCTGAGGCAGTAGTCTGTTCCCGCTTCGAAGGCTCTACCGCCTACGGCTCCGCAGCCCGAACCGGTGAATGGCTGGCGGCGGCATCGATCAAGCGGGAGGGGACGTGCCTGCCACAGGGGCCGACGTCTGGTTCGGATCGGCGGGTGGATCGCGAGAACCCCCGTCAGAGTCGGTCGCGCGGCCACAGTTCGCTGACCTCCTCGAACAGGTGGTTACCTCGGCGGGGCGGCTCGTGGACGCCCCGGACGCACTGCTCTATCTCGTCGAGCACGATGAGCAAGGTGACCGGCTCGTGGTCAGGTGCGGGACCGGGTGTTTTGGGACCAGCGTAGGGCGGAGCGTCGGCAAGGGGCAGGGCCTGGCGGGCCAGGTGTGGCGGACCGGCGCGCCGCTGGCCGTGGACGAGCAGCAGAACTGGTCCCGTCGGCTGCCTGAGGATCGTGGAGCGGACGGGATCTGTGGGGCGCTCGCCGTGCCGGTGCGTTCGAAGGGCGCAGTCGTTGGGGTGCTCGGCGTGGGCTCGAGCAAGCCTGGCCGGGTCTTCGGCGAGGCCGAGGTCCAGCTGCTGTGCAGCTTTGGGGAGGTAACCGGGCTGGCCATCGACAACGCTGTGCAACTCACCGCTGCCCGGTCGGAGTTGGCCGAGCTGACCGAGTCCCAAGCGCGCTACCGGACGCTGTTCGAGGAGCTCCCTGCGCTGGTCTACTCCGAGGTCCACGCCATCGGCGGCTCCTGGCTGTATGAAAGCCCAGGGGTCAAGGACATCATGGGCTACACGCCCGAGGAGTGTGGAGAGCCGGGGTTCTGGAAGAAGATCCTCCACCCCGATGACCGTGCGCGGGTGCTGGCCGAGGACCGGCGGGTCGAGCTCACCGGTGACCCGTGGCGCATGGAGTATCGGAGCATCGCCAAGGACGGGCGCGTGGTATGGCTTCGTGACCATGCTGTGCTGGTGCGTGGCGAACCCGGCGAGCCGAGCTTCTGGCACGGATTCGTCGTCGATATCACCGAGCAGAAGCTGGCCGAGCAGGCGACCCGCGAGGCGCTCGAGCGGGAGCGACAGGCCACCCGCCGCCTGCAGGCGCTCGACGAGGCGAAGAACGTCTTCCTCAACGCCGTCTCGCACGAGCTGCGGACCCCGCTCGCCGCGATAATCGGCATCGCCCTCACGCTGAAGCGGGCCGGGTCGAGCTTGGCTGAGGAGGATGGCGCCGACCTGGTCGATCGGCTGGCGGCCAACGCGGTCAAGCTGGATCGGTTGCTCAGCGATCTGCTGGACTTGGACCGGCTCAACCGGGGGATCGTGACGCCCCAGCTGCGCCGCACCGATCTGGCGGCGCTGGTGGCCGGCGTCGCCAAGGAATGGGCGACTGGGCGGCCGCTGGAGCTGACATTGCAGCCGGTGGTCGCCCAGGTGGATCCCGCCAAGGTCGAGCGGATCGTGGAGAACCTGCTGGCCAACGCCGACCGCCACACCGAGCCCGACACGCCGGTCTGGATAAAGCTTGGCCGCCAAGACGAAGGCGTGCTCATCGCGGTCGAGGACGCCGGCTGCGGGGTGCCGCCCGAGCTGCGGGCGGCGCTGTTCGAGCCGTTCCGTCAAGGACCGGAGGCCTCGTCCCATGCGCCGGGTGTAGGCATCGGCCTCACACTGGTGGCCCGCTTCGCCGAGCTGCACGGCGGCCGGGCCTGGGTCGAGCAGCGGCCTGGCGGCGGCTCGTCATTTCGGGTACTGCTCCCCGACCCGCCAGCCACCGCACTGCCGCCTGAGCGCCCGGACTGGGTCGTCTCGCCGACCATTGGGCCTGGGCGGCCGGCTTCCGAGGAGCCGGCGAGCGGAAGCGACGCAACCTGAACCGCGAGCAAGGGGCTCGGGCACCACGCGTCATCGATCTGCCAAGGTCAAGTGGACCCATCCGGCGGCCGCCGCCCCAGCCACCCCCGCCCAGGTGCTGGCCACCTGGCTGGCTGACCTGGTCGCGATGGTCCACCAGCACATCGCCGACCTGACCGCCGAGGAGCTGGCCTTCCAGCCTGATCCGCAGGGCAACAGCATCGGGGTGACCGTGTGGCACTTCAGCCCTGGGCGGCAGCCGCAGCCGCTACTCCCGGCTGAGCGCGGTGCTGCAAGGCAGCTTCGGCCACGTCGGCGAGATCGAAGCCCTCAAAACCATGCGCGCCCCCCTGCTTGCCACCAGCGCCTGATCCCCAGCAAGCCCCCCGCCGCGTGCGGCCGGTGCTGCAGACCGCGCTGGAGGCCGAGGTCAGCGTCTTCCTCGGCCGCGACCGCTACCAGCGCGACCCTGACGCGCGGCAGGGGTATCGCAACGGCCACCAGCCGGTCACCGTGAAGACCACCGCCGGGCCGGTCACGCTGGAGCGGCCCGTCCGCGAGGCCATCAAGGGCGAGCTCGGCACCTGGCGGACCCGCAGCCTAGCCGAGTGGAGTTGGAGTACCTGCACTTGGACGCCAGCCACTTCAAGATGCACCCCGGCACCCGCGCCGAGCCGGTGCTGTGCACCTGGGGCATCACCGTAGGGGACCGCTCGAAGGAGCGCTCAAGGGGTCTATCCTGGCGTCGGCCATGGCCGAGGTGAGCAGAAGTTCTGCGCTCAATGCCGGTGTGCTAGCCTCCGCCAGGTCGCGAGGGAACAAGGAAGCCGCAGGTCAGAGGCTAAATCGGACCCTCCACAGGAGCCCTGGTAGCTCAGCGGATAGAGCAACTGCCTCCTAAGCAGTAGGTCGCGCGTTCGAGTCGCGCCCAGGGCACCAGCACGCCGCCCCTCACCTGGGGACTCCCCCAAAGCCAAGTGACCGTGGTTGCCTGTGGTTTGCCGGGCTATCGGGCACGCAGCGGGCACGCGGCAGGTCGCTGGGTTATGAGCCGAACGACGCAGGTCATTTGAGGTGGACCTCGATGGAGTCGTGCTTGCAGCTCACCGCAGCGTGCTGGCCGGGTGGGCCTCCCAGCCCGTCCAGAGCGGCCGGTAGCCCTGCATGGCCCAGAACGGCGCGGAAAGCGGGTTTGGCAGCTCGTAGTGCAGCAGCGTCGCCGCGACCCCGGCTGCGTCGATCTCGCGGTGAGCCCGCGCGGCAAGCGCGGCTCCGATTCCGCCGCCACGCTCCCCGGCTGCGACGACCGCCAAATAGATGTAGGCAACCGGCTTGACAGCGATCATCGGCGCGATATAGGCAGCAGCCTCGGGCCGCTCCGCCCACACCATGCCGACAGGCGCGCCGTCGCGCTGGGCCAGCCACACCCACGGCTCCGGGTCTGCCAGCGCGGTTGCTGCCGCGGCACGCAGCGCCTGCCCGGTGTCAGGCCGCTCGGTCACGGAGCCGAAATGCGCGTCGAACCGGATCGTCTCCAGGCCAAGCCGCGTCACGTCGTCAACATCGGCTGGGCCCGCTCTCCGGATCCGCACGTCAGCTCCGGCGGGGCCGCCCCGGCCTGGGATCTCGAGATGCCTGCGCCCGCGCGTAGTGCGGACCGCGACGCCCACCAGCGGCGCGAGACCGTGCCGCAGCAGCGCCGCGGCACCGGCCACGTCACGGCTGGGCCAGGTCACCTCCGCGCAGGTGTCCAGGCCGTCGGCACCCGTGCACCCGGTCCAGGTGGTCGCGCCAGCGCGACAGCAGGATGTCGAGGCCGCGGGTCACGTCCCCATCCGCGACCAGGGCGGTAAGCCGGAACGTGCGAGCCGCGCTCCAGGTCATATCCATCGACCCGGGCACGCCCTCCGAATGCTTGCAGGCGGCCACCGCGACCGGCCGACCGTCCTGCCCGGCCGCGATGAGCTCGGCGCCGCATCCGCCCGTCGCGCCACCCGGGCGCGGCAGCAGCGGATCCACTGCCCGCCAGCGCCGCGCTGTGGCGTCGGCAAGCGTCTCATCGAGCATCCGCATGGTGGCAGGGTACGACCTCCGCCACCACCCCGGCAGGCCGCGACATCGCGGATCTCGTCGAGCAGCACCGAGAAACGCCACCATCGCGCCTGACGCCGGTCTTCACCGGCTGCAGATGCAGCGACACCGCCCCGCACTACGAGCCCCGATTAGTGCGCAACATCACCGATGCAAACAGCGAACCCGCAGGTCAGCGCGCCGCATCAGCGTTCACCGCGAAACGTGGCCCAACTCAGGAGCCAGCTCCCAGCCGCTTAGCACACGCCATTGGATATTGCAGAGGTCCTAGCCTTGGCCGTCGTACTCGCAGGCGCCAACTCCCCTGCGAGCGGACGGCGGGTCAATGGTCGGCGTAGCCGATCGCGTGCGACGGCCCGAAGGGCCACCAGCTCGCCAACCGACCTGTTGGCACGCCGCGAACGCGGCACGGCAGGCAGGTCAGGCGTTGAGCTTGCAGGGCTCGTAGGTCGTGTCGCCACCCCGGTCGCACTGGCCGCACGGCGGTAGCTCTTGCCCATCCACAAGGGTGACGCCCCAACCACAGTGGGTGCAGCAGTAGCGCCACGCCCCGGGAGTAGCGCCGACGCCATACGCGATAGGCATGTGCTGTCCTTTCCCTGTCAGCGGAGGCCAGCCGGCCGAGGACGGCATGCTCTGTAGAGAATTCCTCTACCCGCTTTGCCGGTTCCTTCCCCATCTTGGGGCACGAGGAGGGTACGCAAGCAACCCAAGCAGACTGCTTCGTAGTAGGTCAGACGGGTCGCGGCGGCTCCAACTATCAAGCTTCTCCTAAGCAGTAGGTCGCGCGTTCGAGTCGCGCCTAGGGCACCAGCACACCGCCCCTGACCTGGGGAACCATCGAAGGCCAAGCCCGACCCACCGACGCCCTCGCCGCCCGCGCCGCCGCCAAGATGGCGTTCACCGCGCTGCTGCTCGGCCTCGGCGCGGTCGCCCTGCTGGTCGGCGGGCTCGGCATCGCCAACGTCATGGTCGTCGCCCTGCTGGAGCGCCGCGGCGAGATCGGCCTGCGTCGCGCGCTCGGCGCCACCCGCGGCCACATTGGCCTGCAGTTCCTCGCCGAGGCGCTGCTGCTGTCGCTGCTCGGCGGGACCGCCGGGGTCGCCGCCGGCTGGCTGCTCACCACCGCCTACGCTGACCAGCGCCACTGGGCCGCCACCCCGCCCCCAGCCGCCATGGCCGGCGGGCTGGCCGCCGCCCTGGCCATCGGCGCCGCCGCCGGGCTGTACCCGGCCATGCGCGCCGGCCGCCTGGACCCCACCAACGCGCTCCGCGCCATCTGATTCTCGCGGCCCGCGCCATCAAGCCAGCTGCCAGCTCCATGCGGCTCCGGGTCGGCTGCCGCGCCGACACGGTCCCGCAGGGTCTTGGCAGCCGCGTCCACTTGGCAGCAGGCTCACCGGGGCTCAGTCGCCTGGCGCCTCGGGCGAGGACGCAATGGGCTGCGGCTCGGTGGGCGTGGCCAGGTGGATCGCGCCGTACTCCCCGTCGAAGCCCGGATCCCGCTCGACCAGGCCCCGGCGGACCAGGTCGATCGCCTCGGCGACCTCGGGGAACCCGCTGTCGCGGATCGCCTCGACCGGCAGGCCCTCCAGGATTGGCAGCTCCGGGCCGAGCCGCTCGATCATCGCGTCCACCGTGCGCACGACCGTCTTGCTCGCCGGGCCGACCCCCCGGACCTCTCCGACGAGCTCGGGGAGGGGTACCAGGTTGCGACTGTCCACCCCAGCATCGAGGCCCATCGCCGGCCGGTCCGCCAGGTCCTCGACCCGTTGCTCCACGCCCATGGTCAGCCGCTTGCCACAGACCGGACAGGTCATGCGGCGCCGGCGCGCGGCGTCCGGGTCGAGCCGGACGCCGCAGCGACGATGCCCGCTCAAGTGATACCTGCCCGCCTCGGGGAAGATCTCGACCGTCCCGCCGTAGCCCTCCCCGGTCTCCAGCGCCCGCCGGATCGCGAAGTAGTCCAGCTCGGTGGTGAACCTCGTCGCCTCCCGGCCGAGCCTGGCGGGGCCGTGGGCGTCGGAGTAGCTGACCGGGCGGAAGCGGTCCAGCGCCGAGACGCGCCGGTTCATCGGCGGGTCCGCGGAGAGGCCGGTCTCGACCGCGAAGATGTGGTCGACCAGCTCGCCGTAGCAGGCCTCGATCGAGTCGAACCCCGTGGTCGCGCTCAGCACCCCCACCCACGGTGTCCAGATGTGGGCGGGCACCAGGTAGGCGCCGTCCCCGCTGGCGAGGGTGGCCTCGAGCAGGTCGCGCGCGTCCAGCGCGAGGGTGGGCCGGCCATCTTCGACGAGGTTCCCGCTGCGCCCCAGACGCTCGCGCAACCGGGCCGCCGCGGGCAGGTCGGGGGCGTACAGCAGGTGGTGCATGCGCCGGGCACGCCCGTCCCGCCGGAAGGCGGTCGCGACCTCGACGGCGAGCAGCAGGCGCAGCGGGCCGCGGCACGATGCCGGGAGCCGGTCGAGCACCGCCCGGTTCAGCTCGTCGCGTAGCCGGTACAGGCCGGGCTCGGCCGGCACCAGGGCCGCCTCCAGCTCGGCGAACCACGCCGGATGGGTGAAGTCGCCGGTGCCCAGGACCGTGATGCCCTTGCGCCGGGCCCACCAGGCGAGTTGCGCCAGGTCGGCATTGCGGCTGGTGGCTCTGGCGTAGCGGGAGTGGACGTGCAGATCCGCATAGAACCGCATGGACATTGCCTTCCCCGCCAGATGGCTCGGTATCCGGCCTTCGGCCCCCGGCGTCGGTGAGCGCGATCGGTCGGTGGTGTGGGGGTCAGGCCGCCTCGGCCGTGGGCTGGAGCTGCTCGCTGGCCTCCGAGCCGGTGACCTCGGCCCGGGCCGGCGGCCGGGGCTGGCTCCGGATCGCGGCGGCGAGCAGCAGCCGGAGGCCGAGCACCTGGGCGCGCTGGCCGATCCGCCAGGCGCCGTCGTGCCAGCGGGCAAACCCCTCCCGCTCGAGCCGCCGGCCGGCGAGTGCGGCGTGCTTGCAGGGGACCGGGAACGAGGCGCGGTGGAAGCCCGAGCGGCAGGTGCAGCCGAACCGCAGGATGCCGTCGCGCACGCCACGGATCCAGACGCGGTAGCTGCCCGGCTGGGAGTCGGACTTGACCAGGACCGAGCCGTCGGGCAGCACGCGAGCGTTGTGGCCGCCTTCGACCGCGCGAGCCTCGGCGGCGAGCCCGTAGGCCGCATGCCACGGCGCAGCGTCGCCGCGACGCCTCGTGGTGGCGGAATCGTCAGGGGCAATGAATTCTTCTGTCATATCGCTTTCATTGTACGCAAAGAGTCCGGGCCGGATCGACGAAATGCCAGGTCAGCGCGGGTATGGTGAGCCTCTCCCCACGAAGCCCGGTTCCGCGGCCGACCGGAATTCGCCGCCAGATGGAGCAGGGTCATCGAGTACTTCGCAGTGCGCGCACGGCTCGCGCGGCGTCACGCACCAGGGCGAGCTGCTCGCGTGCCTGCCGGCCGGCCCGGCGCCACGGTCGCGGCCCGAGCGCGTTGAGCACCGCGGTGGCGGCGTTGCGGCCAGGGATGCCGGTCACGCCGCCACCAGGGTGGGTGCCGGCGCCGGTCAGGAACAGCCCCTCGACCGGCGTGCGGTAGCGGGCGAGGCTGGGCGATGGCCGGAATGCGAGGAGCTGGTCGATGCTCATCTCGACGTGGTTCGGATTGGCGTGCGGGTTGCCGTGACGCACAACCCACTCCTCCGGACCGGTGACGCGGCGCTCGACCGCGGCGAGCCCGCCGCCGAGCGCCCGCTCGGCGGCGCGCCAGGTGTGGTCGGCGGCTCGTTCCAACGCCCGCCGGTCCCAGGGCCCGGAGGCGAGCCGCCAGGGCACGAAGGTCGACAGCCAGACCACCGAGCGGCCTGGTGGCGCCCAGCCCGGCTCGAGGGCCGAGGGGAAGGCGATCATGATCGGCGGCCGCGCGGGCAGCACGCCGAGCTGGATGCTGGCGAACGCCCGCTCGATGTCACTGATCGTGTTCGCCGACAGCATGAACGAGCGCTCGAACCCGGTGGGACCAGGCACGTCGGGCATGCGCTCGATGACAGCGTCGACCTTCAGCTCGGAGACGTTGCGCAGCCCGACGTGGATGCGGCGCACTTCGTCCAGCAGGCGCGGCGGGACGTCGCCCTGGTCGAGCAGGCCGAGGAACAGCCGGCGTGCGTCGACCGCCGAGACCACGGCCCTGGCCGCCTCGAAGCGCTCGCCGCCGGCATCGACCGCGACAGCCCGGCCACCGGCGATCTCGACACGCCTGGCCGGCGTGCCACAGCGCAGCTCCCCGCCGGCCGCCTCCAGGCAGCGCACCAGCGCGTCGACGGTGGCGCGCGAGCCGCCGGCCGGGCGCGCCGCCGGGTTGCCGTGACCGCCGGCGAGCATCAGTGCGCCCGCGCCGGTGCCCTGGTCGGCTGGCGACTGCTGGGAGTGCGCGGCCCAGTGCGCCAGCGGGCCCTGCAGCCGCTCGTCCTCGAAGGTCCCGCGCAACAATGCCGAGGCCGAGCCGAGCAGCGCCCGCAGCAGCCACTGGGACTGGGTGCCGAGCGCCGTCTCGGCAAGCGCGGCCAACTGCCGGAGGGATGGCGGGGGGCCGGCTTCGATCTGGCGGAGCAGCGCGACGCCCGCCGAGGCCCAGCGGGCGAAGCGGCGATACGCCTCGGCCTGGCCGCGGCCGACGGTCGCGGCCAGGCCCTCGACCGTCTGGTCGAGCGAGTCGTGGAACGCCAACGCGGTGCCGTCGTCGCAGGGCGCGAGCGTGACCTCCTCGCGCAGGTGGAAGCGAAGGTCGAAGCGCGCCTCCAGCTCGAGATCAGCGGCCACGCCGCTGCCGCGGATGCCACCGTGCTCGTAGGCGCCCAGCTCGAGCCGGCCGCGCCCATCAGGCAGGTCAACGGTATGAATGCAGCCGCCGGCCGTCTCCGACGCCTCCAGCACGGCGACCGAGAGCCCGGCCCGGGCGAGATAGCAGGCGCAGACGAGCCCGTTGTGGCCAGCGCCGATCACGACCACATCGACTCGGGTGGTCACAACCCCGCTCGCTCGGGCGCGCCGGCGTAGACCGACTCGGCCCCGAGCCCGGCGCGTATGGCCAGGTCGCGGCCCAGCTCCCGGGCATCGGCGGCGAGCGCGGTGACCTCGGCGCCGAGCAGCCTGCCGTCCCGCACGCGGCGCACCCCGTCGACCCAGACGTCGGAGACGCACCGTGCCGTGGCGCAGTAGACGACCTGCTGCCAGGGATCATGGATGGTGGCCAGCTCCGGCGTGTTGCCGTCGAGGAGCACGAGGTCCGCACGCTTGCCCGGCTCGAGGGAGCCCACCAGCCGGTCGAGCGCGAGCGCTCGGGCCCCTTCGATGGTGGCCATCTGCAGCACCTCTCGCGCGGTGATCGCGTCCGCTCGCAGCGCGGCGAGCTTGTGCAGCAGCGCGGCGGTCTTGATGACGCCGAACATGTCCTGGTTGTCGTTGGACGCCGCTCCGTCGGTGCCAAGCGCGACGGTGATGCCCTCTCGGCGCAGCCGCCCGACAGGGCAGACCCCGGAAGCGAGCAGCATGTTGGCGACCGGGTTGTGCACCACCGCGACGCCGTGCTCGGCAAGCAGGCGAAGGTCGTCGTCGCCGCACCACACGCAGTGGGCGGCCAGTACCTGGTGGTCGAGCAGGCCGGCTTGGCGGGCATGCTCGACGGTGCTACCGCCATGGCGCACCCGTGACTCGGTCAGCTCCTCGCGCACCTCGGCGAGGTGGACGTGGACCGCCCAACCGTGCTCGGCGCAGGCGGCGACGGTGCGGGCGAGCAGCTCCTCGCTGATTCCGAGAATGGTGCCGACGCCGGCGCGGAACGACAGCAGCGGCTCACCAGCGACCCGGTCCGCGAGCGCCTCGTGCTCCGCGATGAACGCCGTAGGTGGCGGCGCGCCGTCGTAGCGGTCCTCGGCGCCGAACGAAACGACCCCCCGCATCCCCAGCTCGGCGAGACCGTCAGCGGCGCCGAGCGAGGCCAGCGAGCCGAGGTTGCGGTGGCAGGACATGTCGCTTGCGGTGGTGATGCCCGAACGCAGCATCTCAGCAGCCTTGAGGCGCGCGCCGACCCGCACGTCCTCGCGGGTCAGGGCCAGTCCGGCCGGGTTGACGACCCGCTCGAACCACTCCCACAGGCTGGCGGTCTCCCCCATCCCGGGCAACAGGCCCTCGGTCAGGTGGGTGTGCGCATTGACGAAGCCGGGCAGGACGATGCCGTTGCCGTCGCCGGCCACCTCGGCGTGGTCGGGGAAGCGGCGGCGCAGCTCCTGCCAGGCGCCGACCGCCGCAATCGCCCCGTCCTCGGCGATGGCGACCGCGCCGTCGCGGACCGGCGCCTGCCCCGGAGCCATCGCAAGCACCCAGGCGCCGCGCACCAGGACCGTCATGGCGCCGCCCTCAGCCCCTTGCTCAGCAGCACCACGACGTTGCGGCCGTGCAACCGACCGGCCATAGCGCGACCACCTCCCGCTGCGCACGAAAAGACAGCCGAAGCCTACGCTCAACTCGCCGCGTGTCAGGACCTGTCGACCATGACCAGGCCGGTCTGGTAGCCGAGGATGACGGCCTGGATCCGGTCGCGCAGGGTGAGCACCTCCAGAAGAGCCTGGTCGCGCACCGGCGCCGAGTTGGCGCCGACGAAGTGCTCGATGAGCCGGCGGGTCACGGTGGGGGCGGCCACGGCCTGCCCGGCGGCGGCCTTGGTCTCGGCGCGACCTGCCGACGGCTCCGTTTCATCCTGCCGACGCAGCGCGAGCCATGCCTGTGTCGCCGCCTCCCGCTGTGCACGAAAAGAGCGCCAAAGCCTACGCTCAACGTTCCTCGCCGAGGAGTCGTCAAGAGCCCTGGATCCTCACCCGAAGGCTGAAGGCCATGACAGCGCTCGGTAGCAACGTCCACATCTTCGCCCGCCCACATCGCCGGCAGGATCTGATCCGGTGTTTCGAGACCGTGCTCGGCTGCGGGCCGGTCGAGTCGATCGACCATCCAGGGATGGCCGAGCCCATGCTGCTGGTGCGGTTTCCTGACGGCGGGAACCTCAGCATCGAGTTCATCGAAGAAGCCCCCGATGACGACACGCCCAGGCTGGGAGCATGGCTGGAGCTGCGAGCCCAGGACCCCCAGGCACTGATGCGGGACGCGCTGCGCGCGGGTCTGACCCAGGTGAGGCATCCAGGGCATCCCCACTACTTCATGGCGCCGGGGGGCCAGGTCTTCACCATCACGCCGCAGACCTGAGCCGTCCACCCGCAGCTCACCATTCCACGGTCCAGGAGCCATCCGGAGCCTGCGCCAAGCGGCAGCGGCGCCCGTCGTCCAGGCGCACCAGGAACACCCGCCGGCGGGCGGCACCGCCCGAGCCGACCGGCTCCTCGACCCAGCCGCGCTCGATCCGGACCGGCACCTCGCCCTCGCCGAGCACCACCGCCCGCGGGGTCTCCTCACCCCGGCCGCCGGCGTAGCAGCGCACGTCGACACGATCAGGCATCCAGATCCACCTCCGGCAGTGCGTCAGGTCAGCAGGACCTTGGTCACCTCCTGGGCCTTGGCGAGGTCGGGGATGCCGCCGGTGATGAGGTCGGTCCAGAGGAACGACTCGGCGATGCGGACCATGGCGAACGCGAGGGTCTCAGGGTCGAGCCGGAGCTTCAGCCCCCTGGTCTTCTGCGCTTCGACCAGGACGTCGCGGAAGGTGTCGACCACCCTGCGCTGCAGCGGGCTCGCCTTGGAGGTCATCACGCGCAGCGCGCACTCAGGCTCCGACTTGACGAAGTGGCGCAGTGGCTCCAGTCCGACGATCAGGTCGCCGAAGCGGCGGTAGACCGCCAGCACCCAGGCGGCGCCGCGGCCGCTGGCTTCGGCGCGGGACTGCGCCAGCCCCAGCTCGGCCAGTGACCAGAGCACCTCGCCGAGCAGCCGGTCGCGGCCGCCGACCCAGCGATACAGGGTGGCCCGGCCGATGCCCAGCTCCTGGGCGAGGTCGTTCATGTCGACCCGCTCGCCGCGCAGGAAGCGGCGCCGTGCCGCCTGGAGCGCGTCGGCCGGGGTGATCCGGCGGGCTTCGCTCCCCGCGGCCAGGTGCCGCTCCAGGATGGTCGGTCGTGTCACGCAGCCGTCCTTGACTCTTGAGACATCGGATCGTACCGTCTCACGATGAGACGAATCTATATGATGTCTCACAGTGCGGGCAAGGGGGTTGGGGATGGCGGTGCAGGGGACGGCCGACCCGCGGTTCGCCGAGGTGCGGGAGGAGTTCGAGCGGAATTTCGCGGAGCGGGGCGAGGTGGGGGCCTCGGTCTGCGTGACGCTCGACGGGGAGGTGGTGGCCGACCTGTGGGGCGGCGTCGCCGACCCCGAGACCCAGGCGCCGTGGACCGAGGACACCATCGCCGTGGTCTGGTCCTCCACCAAGGGCGCCACCGCGCTGTGCGCGCACCTGCTGGCCGCCCGCGGCGCGATCGACCTGGACGCTCCGGTGGCGCGGTACTGGCCCGAGTTCGCCAAGAACGGCAAAGAGGCCATCACCGTCCGTCAGTTGCTGAGCCACCAGGCCGGCTTGGCGGCGCTGTCAGAGCCGATTCCCGACGGTGGTCTGTGCGACTGGGACCTCGTCGTCGATCTCCTCGCCAAGCAGGAACCGTTGTGGGAACCC
>DASVXQ010000621.1:0-21106 GCA_036392615.1 Actinomycetes bacterium
CAAGTTCGACGCCAACCTCGACAGTGGTGGGATGACCCTGGACAACCGGTTCTTCCCCCACGGTGACGACTTCCGCGGGCTGCGGGTGCACCAGACCCGCCTGCAGGGCGGCGACGCCTCCAGCGACTCCTACTGCCACACGAGGTGATGACCATGCGGCCCTTGGCGCACCACGCCGGCGAGGAGTCGCTGGTGCAGCTGCTGGTGCTGAGCGGCGGTGGTCTGTCGGTGCTGCTGACCGTTGGCCGTGCTCGGGTGGCGGCCATCCTCGACAGGTTCATGCGGCTGCTGCGACGGTCCCAGGATTGATCGGGGCGGCGTGAAGCTCCGCTTCGAGGTGCTCGGAGCGGAGCAGCCGACCCTGGTGCTGCCGCCGACGTGGACCATCATCCACAGGACGAGGTCACAGGTTCGAGCCCTGTCACGCCCACTCCGCCCGCGCGGTCGACATCAGGCGAGGCGCTGTTCGAGCAGGGCGCGTTCGGCCGGGTTGCCGGTCAGGCGGAGCGCCTGGGCGTCGGCGTGGCGGGCTTCGAGCGGGCGGCCCAGGTCGCGGAGCAGCTCGGCCCGGGTGGCGTGGAACAGGTGATAACGGGCCAACTCGTCGTGGAGGGCATCGACCTCGTCGAGCGCGGCCCCCGGACCGGCGACGTGGCTGAGCGCGATGGCCCGGTGGAGCCGGATCAGCGCGAGCAGGCCGAGGACCTCCGGCTCGGTCGGCATCAGCCGGGCCAGCAGCGCCGCCAGCCATTCGGCGTCGTCGCTGAGATCCCTCCGCTGCGGCCGGTCGCCCGCGCTGCACAGGTAGCCCTCGTTGAACAGCAGGTAGGTCACCGCCAGCACGTCGCCGAGCCGGTCGCCGAGCTCGTCGTCGGCCGGCACCCGGTAGGGGATGCCGGCCGCGGCGATCTTGCGCCGCGCCCTGGTGAGCCGCTGCACGATCGCCGCCTCCGAGACCACGAAGGCGCTGGCGATTTCGGAGGTGGTCAGCCCGCAGACGGTCCGCAGGGTCAACGCCACCCGCGCCTCCGGCGACAGCGACGGGTGGCAGCAGGTGAACACCAGGCGCAGCCGGCCGTCGTCGACCTCCGGCTCGCCCGGCGGCTCGGCCGGCCAGGCCGCCAACGCGAGCTTCTGCCGGTAGCGCACGTCGCGGCGCAGCAGGTCGACCGCCCGGCGCCGGGCCACCGTCCAGAGCCACGCCGCCGGGCGTTCCGGGACACCGTCGACCGGCCACTGCTCCCAGGCGGCCAGCAGCGTGTCCTGGACGACCTCTTCGGCGGCGTCGAAGTCGCCCAGGACACGCATGACCGACGCGGCCAGCCGGCCGGCCTCCTCCCGGAAGACCGCGCTGAGCGCGTCGCCTGTGGTGGCTAGCGCGTCACCACGGGACGGATCTCGACGGTCCCTCGTCCTGGCCATGCCGTTGCCATCCGTAGCGCCTCGTCCAGGTCGGCCACCTCGATCTCGGCGTAGCCACCGATGGCTTCCTTACCCTCCAGGAACGGGCCGTCGGTCACCAGCGGCGGTCCCTCCGGGCCGAATCGCACCGAGGTCGCGGTCTCTGGTCCCTGCAACTGGTTGCTGCCGCCGATCTTCGACCGGTGCTCGGCGAACCAGGCGCCGACCTGTGCGTAGCGGGCCCGGAGCTCCTCGGGCGAGAGCGCCTCGAACGCCGCGGCGTCCTCCGCGTTTCCACAGAACAACAGCACGTATTTCATGCCTCACCTCCACCCGCTACGTCGAACGGCACCGCCCCGGAGTCGACACCCCACCCGAACAATCCTCCACCAGACGACCCGCCTTCGGGCACGGATTCACCGTTGAGGCAGCGGACGTGGCGTCAAGCTGTGCGGTAGCGCGGCAGAGGTGACGCGATGGCGGTGAGAGCATGGCCTCTGAGTCGACGGAGTGTCTCACTCAGAGGCTGGGGGGATGACCGGGTGGGACCGCCCTCGCGGTCAGTCAGTTGATGCGGCGCAGCGCGTCGGCCAACCCGGCCAGGCCGATCGGGCCGAGGTCGAGGGCCGCGGTGTGCCAGCGCTTCAGGTCGAAGCCGGGCCGGCGCATGGCCTCCTCGCGCGCCGCCAGCCAGGCCCGTTCGCCGAGCTTGTAGGCGATCGCCTGGGCGGGCCAGCCGAAGTAGCGCACCACCTCGGCGTGGACGCGGTGGGGCTCGGCGCGGCCGCGCTGGCGCAGCACCTCGCAGGCCTTGTCGAAGCTCCACCTGGAGCCGTCCGGTAGCGGCAGGTCGAGGTGGACGCCGATGTCGATGACCACGCGGGCCGCGCGCATCGCCGAGCCGCCAAGCATGCCCAGGCGGGTGCCGGGGTCGGCGAACCAGCCGAGCTCGTCGGCGAGCCGCTCGGCGTACAGCGCCCAGCCCTCGCCGTGCCCGCTCACCGAGGTGCACCTGGCGAAGCGGGACAGCCTGTCCCCCGCCACCCTGGCGGCGCCGTTCTGGAGATGGTGGCCCGGCACGCCCTCGTGGAACACGGTGGTCAGCTCGCTCCAGACGGCGAACCGCTCGCGGCCGCCCAGCGGCCACCAGGTGCGCCCCGGGCGGGTGAGGTCCTCGCTCGGCGGCGTGTAGTACGCCGCCCCGGAGGTGGAGCCGCGCGCCAGCGTCACCTCCACAGTCCGCAGTGGTCCGGCGATGTCGAAGTGCCTGCCGTGCAGCTGCTCAAGGGCCCAGTCGTGCCGCTCCTGGAGCCACTCGCGGTAGGTCTCCGGCCCGACGACGAACTGGGTCTCGTCCAACAGCGCGGTGGCCTCGTCCACGCCGGCGCCCGGTCGGACCCGCTCCGCCTCGCGCGCCATCTCGGCCTCGATCCGAGCCAGCTCCTCCCAGCCCCAGGCGTAGGCCTCCTCGAGGTCGACGTCGGCGCCGAGGGTCTGCCGGGCGGCCACCGCGTACCGGTCGACACCGACCGCGTCCGCCTCCGGCGCCCCCGGTGCGTAGTCCTGCCGCAGCCAGCGGGCCATCTCGGCGTACGCAGCGTGCGCCTTGGCCGCCGCCGCCTCGAGCTCACCGGCGAGCAGGCCCTGGCCGTAGGCGTCGACCAGCGCGTTGTGGGTGCCCTCGGCATAGCGGTCGGCCTGGACCGCGGACTCCAGCGCCTGGCGCCGCGCGGCGCCGTGGCCCTGCCGGCGGCCGGCGTCCAGGCTGGCGCGCCAGCTCGCCAGCATGCCGGGGATGGCGTCCAGGCGGGCGACGACGCCGCGCCACTGCCGGTCGTCGCCGTGCGGCAGCAGCTCGACGCTGTCGCGCACCTGGCTGAGCAGGCCGAAGGGGGCGCGCAGCAGGCGCAGCGGCTCGCCGGTCATGTGCCAGGCCGCCTCGGCCTCCAGCCGCTCGCGAAGGTGGTCCGCGGCCAGCCGGTCGTCGTCCGAGGTCACCGGCAGCCGGGTGAGCTCGGTCAGGGTCGTGTGGATCAGCGCTGCGCGGGCGGCGAACCCGTCCGGGCTGTAGTCGGTGGCGGGGCCGAAGTCGCCGACGATCCCCCGCATCCCAGCGGCGACCGGGTCGAGCGCCGCCCACTGGAGGACGTAGTCATCGCAAAGGCCAAAGATCGGTGTCATCCGGGCACTGTAGGCCGCGCCGGGGCAAGCGCGCACGGCGACGGTACGCGCCCGGGCAACTGTCGGCCCTCTCCCGGCAGCCGGGAGAGGGCCGACGATTCGCCCCGCTACTTCAGCAGCTCGACCAGGGGGAACGAGCGGTTGCGGCGCGGGGGGATGACGTAGTTCTGGCGGTGGGAGGCGCGCATCCGCGAGTTGATGCCGTTGTCGTCATCCGAGATGGAGTACGGCGGCTCGCGGAAGTTGGTGCCGTCGGGCATGACCCCGTCCATCGCCAGTCGCGCCCGGTGGAACAGGTGGTGGCCGGGCAGGAACGCCACGAAGTGCATGCCCGGCTTGTTGGTCGGCCCAACCCCGCCCGGCGCCCAGGAGAACGGGTCGTCCAGGGTGTTGAAGTCCTCGCGCAGCGGGACGGAGGTGCCCTGCGCGCGGCGGCGGCCGTAGTTGTCGTAGACGGTCGCGCCGAGCCGGGCCGCCTGCTGGAGCAGGGCGTTGTGGCCCAGCAGACCGCTGGCTGCGTCCTGCATGACCTGCGCCATGGTGGAGACCTGCGCGGGGCCGTTGGGGATGGTGACGGTCGACTGGTCGGTCGGGACCTGCATCCTCGGCGAGAACATCCGCTTGACCCGCCCGGCGTAGTCCATGCTGCCGTACCAGGACTGGATGTCCAGGTACAGGTGCGACAGGTGCATGGCGCAGCCGGCGGCGAAGTACCCGTTGGGGAACTGGTCGGTGACGCCCCGCAGGGTCTCGAAGCTCGGGATGTTGTCGGGGCCGAGCGCCTGGGTCTGGGTGCTGGTGAAGCCGAGCATGAGCTGCGCGGCCTCGGGGATCTTGTCGGCGTCGGGCACGCCGGCGGCCAGGGCGAGCGTCTTGCCGATGCTGCGGGTGCCGAAGCCGCGGCCGAGGAAGCCGATCCGCTTGCTGGTCAGGTCGAACAGGTCGCCGATGTAGGCGCCGCTGTTCTGGTCGTCGAACAGCGCCCGCTCCGCGCCGCTGACGATCGACGACGAGTCGCTGCGGAACTTGAACATCACATGGTTGCTCTCCAGCACCACGTCGGACGGGTCGCTGGGGAACCTGATCGCGTCCAACACGGCGTACTGCTTGGGGCTGGTGTTCGGGATCGCCGGCAGGTAGCTGTCCATCAGGCTGGGCGTGAAGGTGCGGAAGTACGGCAGCCCCCAGCCCACCACGATGGTCAGCCCGGCGGCGGTCGACGGGTAGGGCGCCTCGACCTTGGCGAGGGCGTTCTCGACCCGGGTCTTGGCGTTCTTCAGCGCCGCCGTCGTCCAGTTGACGCCGCTCTTGAGCGTCGCCGTGAAGACGTCGTTGTGCAGCGGCGGGATCCCCACCGTGACGCCGTTGTTGACGATCACTTCGATCTGGTCGATCAGGTACTGCTCCTGGAACCTGCGGATCACGGCGGCTTCGGCGCGCTGCGGTCCGTCCAGCTCGTCGAGCACCTCGTAGACGCCGCGGGCGGCGAGCGAGCCGAGGCCGATCACGCCGGCTCGCTTGAGGAATCCGCGGCGGCTCAGCGGTTGCCGTTCGTGGTCGTTGCTCATGAAGCGCTCCCCCTAGAGCTAGCTGGCTTTCCTAATGGTGGCTCGGCGGCGAGCAGGCCAGGTAGGCCTTCTGGAGCACCGGCACCGTGGTCCCGTCAGCCATGGTCGTCTCGCGGAGCACGGTCACCAGGTACATCGTGGGGGCCTTGCCCTGGGGGACGAGCTTCGTCCAGTGGGTGACGGTATGTCTGGAAGGATACGGCGGTGGCGCGACGTAGGAAAATGTGTCCTCGGCGTCGTCGCCCTTGTAGCCGATCGGCGGCGGCGGCGCGATGCGCTGGCCGGTCAGGCCCTTGGCGACCGCGCTGGAGAACACCGTGTAGCTGCCGTCGGACCGCGGCGTGGTGATCGTGGTGATGGTCATGTCGCCGCTGAGGTTGACGACGTCGGCGTTGCAGAGGTTGTCGAGGACCAGGGCGGGGACGTCGATGGTGATCTGGACCACCTGGCTCCCGCCGGTGCCGCCGGTGGCCCGGGCGGCGGTCGGTCTGACCACCTGCGTGGCGACGGCCGCCAAGGCGGCCACGACCGCCACGGTGGACAGGACGACGCCGAGGCGCCGCCGGCGCTGGTGGTTGCCTGTTGCCATGGATGCCCCCTCGGACCGGGATCGTTTATAGGGGCGGGGCATTTCCTGCACCAGCTCGGGACAAACCATCCGGGTCGCGCATCCCACTGCGAAGCACCAAATCGCGCACGGGCTGAGCAGTGAAAACGAGTGGCGTCGCCGATGCTGGCTCGCGAGAACTACCTAGCTTCTCGGGTGCGGGTCGCGCCGCTCAGGCCATCACCAGCTCGTCGAGGCGCCGGGTGAGCGGCCAGGCGCCCAGGGTGGTGTTGGACAGCACCGTGTGGGTGCGGCCGCCGGCCGGGTCGTGGACGGTCCGGAACGACACGCCGGCGTCGGCGCCCTCCAGCATCACCGTGTCGCCCGACCGGTGCAGCCAGAAGCCCAGGCCGTAGCGCATCGACTCGGACGGCACCTCGCTGCGGGGACGCACCATCTCCCTGACCCACCCCTGGGGCACGATCCGGCCGGCGAACAGGGCGCCCCAGAACGCGTGGACGTCCGCGGCGGTGGTGAAGATACCGCCGTCCCCGCTGCCCAGCACGGGCAGGTGGAAGACGTTGGTGCGCGGCCCGTCGGCCGTCAGGTAGCCGAGCGCGGCATCGCCAGGCAGCTCGTCGGAGCGCAGGAAGGCGGTGTCGCGCATGCCGGCCGGCTGGCAGACCCGCTGGCGGACCAGCTCGTGGAAGGGCGTGCCGCTGGCGCGCTCGGCCAGCAGGGCCAGCACCACGTAGCCGCTGTTGCAGTACGAGAACCGCTCCCCCGGCGCGAACTTGGCCGGGTGGCCGCCGAGCACCCGCAGGTACCGCTCGGTGCTGTCCAGCTGGTGGACGGGGACGGGCAGCACGTAGTCGGTGGCCTCGAAGCCGGCCTCCTCGTCGACGTAGTCGCCGATGCCGGAGCGGTGCGCCAGCAGCTGCTCCACCGTCACCCGGTCGTCGATCAGCGGCAGGTCGTCGCCGAGCAGGGACCGGGCGGTGGTCGTCAGCTCGAGCCGGCCGGCCTCGATCAGGCTCACCACCGTGAGGGCGGTCAGGCCCTTGACGCCGCTGGCGACGGCGAACCGCGTGTCCACCGTGTTGGGGCGCCTGCAGGCGCGATGGGCGAGCCCGTACGCCTTGAGGAGCTCGACCTCACCACCGAGGTCGACCCGCACCACCCCGGAGAACCCGGTCTCGGAGGCGAGCAGGTCGAGCGATTCCTCGAGCCCGGTCACCGCCGGTCGCGGCGCTCGGCGGTCCAGGAGTCGTCCGACCCCATGCCGCCGAGGTGCTGCCAGGCGCGCACGTCGCGGCGGCTCTCGACCGACGCGTCGCGCGAGGTGCCGTCCCGGCCCCGCCGGCCGCCACGCCTTCCCAGCGGGATCGCCGGCAGCGCCAGCAGCACCACCAGCGCCGCGACCACCCCGACGACGATCGACCAGCTCATCGGATGCTCCTTCCGAGCCCCCGCGGGCTCGACGCCCCGATCGTCCCACTCCGGCGCGCGCCACGAAAGGACGATTCCGCGGCGGGCCCAGCCCGACAGGTACCGCTCGTAGCGCTCCGGCGCGCTGCCACGCAGCTGGAACCCCGGTTGGCTGCCTACCGCTCCCACCGCTCCCCGTCACCAACCCGCCCACGGCCGGGCGGAGCTACCGGGCCGGGGCCTCCGGGGCGGCGCCGCCGCGCGCCCTGCGGCCCAGGGCGAGCGCGACCAGCAGCACACCGGCGGTGAGCGCGAAGCTGGCCGGGTAGCCGAGCGGGGCGATCAGCAGGCCGAAGCCGACCGCGCCGGCGCCCACGCCGGCGTCGAAGGCGAGGTTCCAGAGGGCGCTGACGGTGCCGTAGCCGCCAGGGCCGACCCGCCCGAACATCATCGTCAGGGTGACGTTCTGCGCGACCCCGAAGCCGGTGCCGAAGACCACCATGCCGAGCACCACCGCGACCGGGTTGGCGACCAGCACCAGCACCAGCATCCCCGCGGCCGCGACCACCATGGCTGGCGCCAGCAGGCGGGCGGCGCCGTGCCGGTCGCCGTGGCGCCCCGCCCACCAGCGGGTCAGTGTCGACGCGGCCGTCTGGACCAGCAGCGCGACCGGGACGAGACCCTTCGAGGCGGAGGAGGCGGCGATCGGCAGGAAGGTGACCACCACGCCGGCGGCCATCGCGGTGGTGGAGAAGAGCACCGCCGGACGCAGCAGCGCGGGGGTGCGCAGCCCGGCGAGCACGCCGAGCGACTCCTCCGGGGCCGGCTGGCGGCCCGGGGCGCCGCGCACCGCCAGCAGGACGACCAGGGCGGCCAGCGCGCCCGTCAGGAACACCGGCGGGTAGCCCACCCAGCCCACCAGCCAGACGCCGAGCGGCAGCGCCACCATGCCGGGGACGCCGACCACGATCCCGGCGACGCCCAGCCCCTCGCCGCGCCGCTCCGGTGGGACCAGCGAGGCGGCCAGCGCGCCGACGACCACCACGGCGATCGCGAAGCCGATCCCGCGGACGACGCAGACCAGCAGGATCGCGGCCATGCCGGTGGAGCGCGGCAGCGCCAGCGCCGGGGCGCCCAGCAGCACCAGCCCGGCGGCCAGCACCAGCCGGTAGCCGAACCTGGCGACCAGCCTGGGCGTGACCAGCTCGGTCGCCACCGTCGAGAGCATCAGCGCGCCGGTGGCCAGCCCGGCGCCGAGCCCGCCGGCGCCGACCGAGGCGGCGTACAGCGGCACCACCGACAGCAGCAGGTAGAAGCTGGACGAGGCGCCGAAGGTGCAGACGAACACCAGCGCCAGCCTGGCGCTGACCAGCCGCTGCCGCCGGGCGCCTTCCGCCGGCGCCGCCCCTGCCCGTTTGATCCGCATCTCCGCTCCCATGCCCGGCCTCCACTGTATTGGGTCCGTGCACGACCATGCGCCTCCGCGACCCCTGCGCGCGCTCGAGGCGCTGCACGGGGCGACCTTCCGGACCGCCCCCGCGCTGCTCGGCTCCCCTGTCGCTGCTGCCTTGGTCGGCGTGGGGCACGCCCTTCCGGGCGGATATGTAACCCTCTTGGGGTTATATAGGGGTATTCACCGTCCCGGCGTGAGGGAGGCGGCGGTGCCGAAGGTGAACGTCTACCTGTCCGATGAGCTCGCGGAGGCGGTGCGGGCGGCGAACGTGCCGGTCTCGGCGGTCTGCCAGCGGGCGCTCGAGCAGGCGGTGCGGCGGGTGACCGCGATCCGCGAGACGGTGCTGGGCAGGGGAGCCAGCGACGAGTCGAGCGGGCGGCTGGCCCACTTCACGGCGCGCGCGCGGGACGTGCTCAAGCTGGCCGTGCGGCAGGCCATCGAGACGGGGTCCGACGGCGTCGGCACCGAGCACCTGCTGGGCGGGCTGCTCGCCGAGGGCAACAATCTCGCCATCCAGGTGCTGCGCGCCATGGAGATCGAGCCCCGCCAGGTGCAGGCCGAGCTCGAGCGCGTCCGCCCGCAGGCGCCGGCCGACCCGGGCGGCGAGCGGGAGCGTCGCTTCTCGAGTCCGGCCGCCAACGCGCTGGAGCTGACCGTCACCGAGGCGTTCGGCATGGGCCACAACTACATCGGCTGCGAGCACCTGCTGCTCGGCCTGATCGCCGAGCCCGACGGCACCGCCGGCCAGGTCCTGCGCACCCTCGGCGCCGAGCACCGCCTGACCCGCCGGGCGGTGACCGCCGCGCTGGCAGGCTACGTCCACCTCCGCGCCCAGACGCAGGGCGAGAGCCAGGGCGAGAGCCAGGGCCCCACCGCCGAGCAGGCGCGGCTGCTGTCGGCCGCGATCCAGCGGGAGCTGGCGCCGGTCCTCGAGCGCCTGCAGCGACTCGAGGACCGCCTGGCCTGAACCGGGCCGCGTCTTGACGGCGGCGCGGCGGTTCGATCTAATGTGCTAGAGCGTCAGCACAAAGCAGGAGTCGCCGATGCTTGGCCTGATCTTCGCCTTCACCGCTGGCGCCGTCACCCTCGCGCTGCTGCTGGCCTGGGCCGGCCGTACCCCCGGGGCCGGTGAGCTCGGCCGCTGGGCCGCCCGCTACGAGCTGGACCTGCGGCGTGAGGACCGGCCCTGGGTCGCCCGGGAGCTGCGGCGCGGCCGCCTGCTGCGGACGCTCGGCTTCACGGCGGTCTTCGGGATCGGGATGGGCGCGAATATCTGGTGGGGGGCGGTCCATCAGGTGTCCACGGCACCGTTCCCGCTGAACCTGCTCATCCATCCCGCTGCCTGGGCCACCGGGTACCTGGTAGGAGCGACGGTCGCCGAGCTGACCCGCCGGGGAAGGGACCGGCAGCCGGTGCGCGCCGCCGCCCTGGTCCCGCGGCGACTGGGCGACTACCTGCCCGGCTGGATGCTCTGGGTCGAGCGGGGCGTCGCGCTGGCGGTGCTTGCGCTCTCCCCGCTCCCCCATCTCAGCCCGCCGGACGACCCCTCCGGACCGGGCCACGGGTTCATGGCGGGCGTCGCGGCCATCGCCATCGCCGCGGCCGTCGAGCTGGCGCTCCGCTCCATGGTCGTTCGCCGGCAGCCGGTCGCCACCCCCGCCGAGCTGGCCGTGGACGACGCGATGCGGTCCACCTCGATCCACCGGACCGCGGGCGCCGGCCTGGCCGCGCTGCTCTTCCTGCTGGGGGAGCAGGCCGGCGGCCTCCCACCCCGTGTCTGGCTGCTCTCCTCCGTGGTGGGCCTGCTGTGCTACGGGCTGGCGATCGGCGCCTGGAAGGACCTGACCGTCCCGCTGCGGTGGCGGATCCGGCGCGCGTACGGCTCGGGCGGGTCCGGCCAGGCCCCGCTGCCCCGGCACGACCCTGGTCGGGGACCGGCATGATCCTGGAGCTCGACCCGGCCTCTCCGGTACCCCCGTACGAGCAGCTCCGCACCCAGATCACCACCATGGTGGCCACCGGCGTCCTGCCGCACGGCAGCCGGCTGCCGTCGATCCGCCAGCTCGCGCGCGACCTCGGCGTGGCCACGGCGACCATCGCCCGCGCTTTCCGCGAGCTCGAGCGCGACCAGATCGTCGAGACCCGCGGGCGCCACGGCACCTTTGTGCTGGACGCGCCCACGCAGGTGGCCGCGGCCGAGCGGGAGCGGCGCCTGCGGGAGGCCGCGCGCAGCTTCGCGGTCCAGGCCCGCCAGCTCGGCGTCGACCCGGAGCTCGCCCTGCGCCAGGCCCGCCGGGCGCTGGACGGACTGGCCCCGCACCCCGGCGAGGCCTGAGCGCTACCCCTCGATGGCGATCGGGTGGAACTGGGTGCGACCGCCGGACTGCTGCACCAGGTAGAGCTGCACCTGCCGCTGGCCAGGGCCCTTCCTGTAGAGGAAGTCGGGCACCACCGCGGCGAACTTGTCGACCTTGCCGCCAGGGCTGTCGTAGAAGAACGCGTTGACCCCGCCGATCTTGCCGTTGATCGCCACCGCCAGCTTGGCGCCGGCCGGCGGCGGCTCGGCCATCTGCCCGTAGACGAACGCCGGCACGTGGCCGGAGCCGGGGTCGATCGAGGTGTAGTCCTCGTCCCAGTTGGTGACCTCGGCCTTCAGGCCGCCGCCCGGGGTGACCTGGCCGAGCTCGCTGGGCGACTTGTAGATCCAGTCGGCGGTCGCGCCGTAGCGGTAGATCCCCCGCTCGCCCTCCTGATGGGCCCGGATCAGCGTGTCGGTGACCCCGCGCAGGGTCGTCGGGAAGGCCGCCGGCCCGTCCTGGGTGAGCCGGTGGCCGGGGATCCCGAACCAGTATTTCTCGGTCCGGGTCCGCCGCGGCGCGCCGGTCTCGGCGAAGCCGTCGACCTTCCAGGGCATCTTGATGCCGACCATGTCGGCCAGGGTCGGCAGCAGGTCGACGTGCTCCCAGTTGCGGTCGTCGATCTTGCCCTTGGTCTGGTGGGGGGCCTTGATGAACATCGGCACCCACATCAGCGAGTGGGCGTTGCGGTCGCCCAGCCCGCGCGTCTTGTTGCCGACGGTGAAGCCTTCGCCGTGGTCGGCGGTCAGCAGCAGCAGCGACTTGTCGTACAGCCCCTGCTCCTTGAGCCGCTGGACCAGCTGGCCGACCAGCTTGTCGGTGTAGGCGAGCTGGAGCAGGTGCCGCTCGTGGTTCTCGTCCATGATGCCCGGGCCCCAGTCGCGGTTGTCCTGCATCCCCTTGCCGTTGAAGTTCCGGTAGGGGTACTGGGTGCCGTCCGGCAGGTAGTGCCAGGGCGTGTGCGGCATCAGCACGTGCAGGAAGTACAGCGTCGGCTGGGCGTCGCTGGCCTGGATGGAGTCGAGGAACTCGGTCCAGCGACCGGGCTCGTTGGTGTGGCCGATCTGCTTGAAGCGGAAGGACGGCTTCACGTCGGTGGACCGCTCGGCCTGGTTGCCGGCGTCGTCGGCGGTCTGGCTGTCGGCGAACGAGGCCGGGTCGACCGAGGAGTCGTACGGCGCGGCGATGTCCTTCCACAGCTTGGCGGTGTCGCCGAGGATCTTCTTCATGCCGCCGCCGGTGGGCGAGCCGCTCGGGCCGCAGCGCTCCACTGGGCAGAGCTGGGTGATGGTCTCCTTGACTTCGAGGTTGTAGAAGCGTCCGAACAGGGTGAACAGGTTGTCCGGGTACTCGGCGGTGATCGGCGCCTTGGCCCTGGCGGGGTACTGCCCGGTGAGCATGGCCGGCACCGCCCAGGGCGTGTAGCCCGACACCCCGCTGGCGTTGCGGTACCACAGCGACTGGCCGGCCAGCTTGGCGAAGTTCGGGTAGACCTTGGCGTCGACGTGGCCGCTCGAGTCGAGCAGCGATTCGAGTGGGAACTCGTCGAAGAACACCATCACGATCGGCGGACGGGCGACCGAGCTGGCGGCGGGCGCGTGGCCGCCCTGCCCGCCCGAGGGCCACAGCAGCTTGGCGCTCGGCGAGGTGGTGGCGAACAGCAGCGCGAACACCAGCGGCGCCGGCGCGAGATACCGCAGCCAGGTCCGCAGCCAGGCCTGTTTGAGATAGAGAAAGCCGATCGCCAGCGCCACCAGCACGGCGATCAGCGCCAGCCGCCTGCCCCGCACCGGCAGCAGCTTCTTGCCGACCTCCATCGCCAGCACGGCCAGCAGGCCGGTGACGATCACCAGGTGCATGATCCGCCGGGCCCGCTCCCCCGCCAGGCTCAGGATCAGCTCGAAGATCCACAGGTACAGCGCCGGCAGGATCAGCACCACGGCGATCAGCAGCAGGATGTCGAGCCGGCTCGCCCGCCGGAAGATGAAGAAGTCCGGGGCCTTGCCGGTGACGTCGAGCAGCGGCTGGCCGACCACGAAGCCCGTCAGGACGAACAGCTCGACCAGCGACCAGAGCTGTTCCTTGCTGAACAGACCGGGCCAGCCCCGACGTGGCCGCTCGGCCGGCTCCGACGCCGCGGGGGTCCCGACCACGTCGCTCGCCATCGCACTCCTTACGATCACGCGCCAGGTCGACACCGCAGTCCCCGGGCAGCCAGGCCCCGCCGTGGCCGGGGCGTGCGAGGACCTGTTTCGACTCGGCGGGGGCGACTGGACGATATCACGCTGCCTCTTCGGCACGTCGAAACGCGCAGGCCACAACGAGCTATCATCCTGGCTCACCGGCAGAGGAGTTGGACGAGATCACCGGAGGTTGGCCTTCGTGACGCAAGAGCACCACCAGATCGAGCCAGAGACGCCGGGCATCGTGATCGGCAACACCACGCCGAAGTACACCTCGAAGAACCCGGCGATCCGCTGGCTGACCGACCGGTGGGTCGCCAACCTCGAGCAGGCCTTCGACCGCATCGGCAAGGACCCGCAGGGGGCGCCCAAGCGGGCGCTGGAGGTCGGCTGCGGCGAGGGCGTGATCGCCGGCAAGCTCTTCGAACGGTTCGACGAGGTGGTCGCCCTCGACCTGCCCGACGCCGGGCTGCGGCGCGAGTGGAAGGCCTACCACGGCCCCAGGTTCCTGCACGCCGACGCGCACGCCCTGCCCTTCGAGGACGACCAGTTCGACCTGGTGGTCGCGGTGGAGGTGCTGGAGCACCTGACCGACCCGGTCAAGGGCCTCCAGGAGATGGCCAGGGTCGGGCGGCGGCACCTGGTGGTGTCGGTGCCGCGCGAGCCGATCTTCCGCGGCTGCAACCTGGTCGCCGGCCGCTACGTGCGCGACCTCGGCAACACCCCTGGCCACCTCAACCACTGGTCGAAGCGCTCGTTCACCCGCTTCGTCGGCAGCGTCGGCACGATACGCGAGGTGACCTCGCCGTTCCCGTGGACCACCATCTGGGCCGAGCTCCCCGAGTGACAGGCGGCTAGCGTGCCGGTCGTGGACCGGCGCCGCAGGCGGCGCCTGACCGTCCGTGCAGCTCCAAGGCTTACGCGACGCCACCGCCGGCCACCCAATCCCCTCAAGCTGGGATATATGACCGGTGCTCTACCCGACCGACTCCTGCTCGGGCTCGGGCGTGGGGTTGCGGCGCCGCACCGTCAGCGCCACGGCGCCGCCCCAGCCGAGGTCGCCGACGGTGAACAGCAGCCGCGACACGACCGCGATCACGGTCGCCCTGGCGGCGCCCACACCGGTTCCGAGCAGCACGATCAGCGCGGCCTCGCGGGCTCCGCCGCCGGCCGGCGCGATCACCACCAGGAAGCCGACGCACCAGGCGGCCGCGAAGGCCCCGATCGACCGGGGTAGGATGCCGACCCCGGCGACGCCGAGCATGCGCGCCAGCACCCACACGTGGATGCCGTACAGCAGCCAGCTGACCAGCCCCCAGCCCACCGCGCGGAGCACGCCCGGCAGCGACAGCGGGTTCGGCATCGGCTCCCTGCGGGCCAGCCGCAGCGCCAGCCCGAGCAGCCGGTTCAGCACCGGCGGCCACAGCAGCACCGCGGCGACCGGCAGCACCAGCAGCACCCACCAGTAGCGCCGCAGCGCGTCGCCGCCCAGCAGCGGCAGGGCGATGGCCGCCACCAGCAGGCCGGTGCCGAGGATCAGCAGCAGGAAGATCGCCACCGCCGCGCCCGACGAGCGGCGCGGCACCTTGTAGTCGCGGCCCAGCTCCATCTGCGCGAGCAGCGGCCACAGGCTCCCCGGCAGGTACTTGCCGAGCTGGCCGAGGAAGAACACCCGCATCCCGCCGCCAAGCGGCAGCGGCGAGCCGAGGTCGGTGAGCACCGCGCGCCAGCACAGGAAGGTGGCGGAGATGCCGCTGAACACCGCCAGGGCGGCGAGCGTGACGCCGGCGACCGAGAGCTGGTGGAGCAGCGGCCGGACCTCGTGCCAGCGGCGGGCGAGCACCACCAGCAGCACCGCGCCGAACGCCGCCAGCACCAGCAAACGCAGGAGGTTGCGGACTCGCCGCGAGCGCAGCCAACCGGGGAGGCGGCTGCCGGGACCGGTCGCCATCCCGCGCCGCTCCCCGTTCAGTCCGTGGCCGTCCGTTTGACCACCAGGTCCGCGAGCAGGCCGATCGCGATGATGTTGAACCCGGCGGTGCCGATCAGCACGGTCGAGCCGGTGACCCGGAAGTGGTGCACCACCAGGTCCCAGATGAGCTTGACGAAGGTGGCGCCGAACAGCGTCAGCCCCACGGGCATCAGCACCCGCAGCGGGTTGAAGTACATCACCATCCGCAGGACCTGGAGGATGTAGTTGTAGGCGTCCTTGAACGGATGGAACTTCGAGCGCCCGGCGCGCTTGAAGTAGTCGATCGGGACGTACTTGATCTGGTGCCCGTTCGACAGGAAGGCCAGCGTGATGGTGGTCACGCAGGAGAACCCCGGCGGCAGCAGCTTGAGGTACGGCTCCGCCACGGAGCGCTTGAAGGCTCGCAGCCCGGAGTTGAGGTCCGGGATGCTGGAGCTGGTCAGGTACGAGGCCAGCCGGCGGATCGCCCACTTGGCCGGCACCCGGAAGAACTTGTAGGTGCCCGCCTCGGACTTGCGGGCGCCGACCACCTGGTCGTAGTTGTCGTCCAGCTCGCGGACCAGATCCGGAATCAGGTCGTTCGGGTAGGTCATGTCCGCGTCGGTCCAGACCACCACCCGGCCGGTCGCCTCCTGCGTGCCGATGCGGCGGGCGGTGCCGGAGCCCTGGTTGCGGGAGAACAGGATCAGCCGGACGTCGGGGATCTTCCGGAGCACCTCGCGGGTCCCGTCGGTGGAGCCGTCGTCGACGCAGATCAGCTCGTAGGTCATGCCGGCGGCCTCCAGCGCCGCGCGGATGCGCTTGATCTCCTGCTCGACGTGGTCGCGCTCGTTGTAGCAGGGCAGCACGACGCTCACGTCGGGCGGCGCCGGATTCGTCATGGACTGCGCGATTGCACTGCTCACTGCGTGGGCTCCTGAAGCTCGGCTCCCTGATGGGACGGTCGGTCTCGCCGCCTGTCGAACCGGTCCGGCGACGACCGGAATTTCGGGGTTGGATGGTACCCCATTCAGGATCGCACTATCGGAGCTCGCGGGCCGCCTGGTCCATCAGCCGCTGTGGCCGCACGTTCCACCAGACGGCCACGCCCCCCTCGCGCGTGGGCGGCCGGCCGAGCAGGTCGGTGAACATGGTCACCGTGTTGGCGCGCCGCAGCTCGTCGCGCATCGGCCCCACCACCACGGTGCCGACCCGCCACTGCGCCATGTCGTAGGCGTAGGTGAGCCGCCGGTACGGGTCCATCCTGGGCGGGTCCCAGCCGGCGTTGAGCTTGACGAGCTGGCCGGCGAGCCGGTTCGCCGGGGCGCCGTAGCGCGGCTTGCCGTCGGGCTGCGGCCCCACGAAGTAGCCGCCGGGCATCTTGTAGCGCAGCTTCGCCAGCGCCTGCCAGGTCATCGGCCCGGCGGCGCCTGGACTCGGGTACGGCGCCACTAGGACGGTGCTGTCCTGCGGCACCCGCTCCACCGTCCCATCGGTGAAGAACGGCGGGGCCGCCAGCCGGCCGGCGTGCAGCGGGAGCCGCGGCGCCAGCGCCACCATCACCGCGACCACCAGCAGCGCGGCGGGCACGCGCCCGGACCAGCGCCAGCGCAGCGCCTGGTCGATGAAGATCGCCAGCAGCAGGCCGCAGAACAGCATGCCGATCAGCATGAAGCGGTTGGGCACCGCGCTCTCCAGCAGCGGCAGGTTCTGGATCGCGTTCCACGGCAGCGCCAGCGAGGTGACGCGCCCGCGGATGTGGAGGTGGTCGCCCAGCGAGAGCACCACCGACAGCAGCGCCAGCAGGAAGGCCACCCGGACGACCGCCTTGGACCAGGCCCAGCGGGCGACGGTGAACAGCACGACGGCGATCAACGGGATGCTGATGTAGCCGTTGGTCTCGGCGAAGTTGCCGGTGAAGGTGGCGGTGATGCGCTTGGCCTCGGCGGGCACCACCGCCTGGACGGCGGTCGGCGTGATCATGTTCCAGAGGTCGGTGACGTAGCGGTTGGTGCTCTGGATGTCGCCGTTGACGTGCTGCGGGCCGAACAGCTGGAACCAGATCGGGTAGCCGGCGATCGCCACGAAGACCACCCCGGCGACCCCGAAGGCGATCGCCGCGTAGGGCAGCTTGGCCAGCACGTGCCGCGGGAACAGCACGATCATCAGCACGACCTGCGCGGCCAGCAGGATCGCGGCCAGCGCGAATACCTCCTCGCCGATCAGGATCTGGAGGCCGGCCATGCCACCCAGCGCGAGGCCCGAGAGCCAGGCCGGGCGCCGCTGGCGGGTCAGGATGTTGTCGCTCACCAGGAACAGCAGCGGCACCAGGAACGCCAGGCTGAGCTGCAGGTGGCCGCGGTTCTGGGCGAGCATGTAGGGCGAGAAGCCGAAGGCCAGCCCGCCGATCAGCGCCGCCAGGCCGCTGCGGACGTAGCGCCTGAACGCAAGCGTCGCGGTCCATGCGGTCAACGCGGGCGCCAGCGTCCCAAGCAGGTTGAAGGTGACGACCGGCCCCAACGTGACGGTGATGGGCGCAAGCAGGAAACCCGGCAGCAGCAGCGAGGTGTTCCACATCACGTTGACGCCGTTCGGGACGTTCAGATAGTCGGTGAACAGCGGGTTCAGGCCGTGGCCGAGGGCCGCCGGGGTCCAGCGCAGGAACCACATCATCAGCGCGCCGTCGCCCAGGCCCGCGCCGAGCAGCCGGTGGGCCGGGTCCAGCCATATCCGCCAGAACATCGCCACCGACAGCGCCAGGCAGACCACCAGGCTGACCACCTGGGGCCTGCCAAGCACCCGCCCGTGCCGCAGCCATCCCCAGCGTCCCGGCAGCCGCCAGCGCCTCTCCTCCGGCGCCGCCGCCTCCTCCACCGTCTCCGGCGCGGTCTCCACCAGCGTCGCGGTCCCCACAGCGGCGGGCCCGACCTTCGGGTCCGGGCCGGTGGCGGCCTCAGGCGCGGCGGGCTCCGGCTCGGCGGTGGCCGGAGCCGCGATGAGCGGGTCCTCGACCTCCGCGGGCGCCGGGGGCGGGGGCGGATCGGACCGCGCCGCGGCGGTACGGTTGGGGAGACGGGAGAGGGCCCGCACGCGCCGGGCGAGGCCGCGTGGGAGCCGACGCCAACCTCGCCCCGGACCTCGTCCGGTGGGCCCCTGGTCCACCGGAGGAGCGACGTTCAAAAGCGGTCTCCCTCGTCGTTGTCGAGATGGTGCGGAAATTCTCCCGGATCCACTGGTGAGCACAGCATGATAGGAGCCGCTCGGTGGTCCCGTTATGTGCTTCGGCCACCTGTGGACGGTCGTGGGCTGGTGGTTATGACTTTGTTGTAGGCTCCCGCCGAGCCAGATCGACCGGAGAGATCCATGCAGCGCGACATCGCCGACCCGCCGACCACGACCGAGGTCCAGCCCGGGACCGCTCCCGGGCCAGCCCGCCCCGGCGGCGACCAGGAGGCGCCCCCAGGGCGCTTCAGCTCGCGCTGGGCGCTGGCGGTCGAGGGCCTGATCGTCTACGTGGTGCTCCAGGCGCTGACCTACCCCTTCCTGCCGGCGGTCCGCGACCGGGGCCAGGCGTTCTACAACGACGTGCTGATCGGCTTCTTCGGTCCCGAGAAGCACGGCCTGGCCAGGATCCTCCGCGCCGGCATCATGCCCGCCTGGGTGAACGACCAGTTCGGCGGCGAGCCGTTCATCGCCAACCTCCAGCACGCGGTGTTCTATCCCGGCAACCTGCCGTTCTGGGTCATGCGGACCTCCTGGGCGATCGACGTGGTATGCGCCGTCCACGTGGCCTTCGCCGGGCTGGCGATGTGGGCCTACTGCCGCTTCGCGCTGCGCACCAGCCGCTGGGGCGCGGCGCTGGCGGGCCTCGCCTTCGGCTTCGGCTCGGTCACGCTGCAGCACATCATCCTGATGAACCAGCTCCAGGTGATCGCCTGGATGCCGGTGGTGCTGCTGTTCGGCCACCTGGCGCTCGAGCGCGGACGGCTGCGCTACGTGGTGCTCACCGGCGTGGCCGTGGGCATGCAGCTGCTCGCCGGCCACCCGGAGGAATGGGTCTACACCCTGCTCACCCTGGCGGTGTACGGCGCCGGCTGGGTGCTGATCTCCAACCCGCGCTCCTGGCCGCGCCGGGCGCTGCGCGCCGCGCTGCGGCTGGGCGGCGCGCTGGTGGCGTTCGTGCTGCTGTTCGCCTGGCAGCTGCTGCCGACCCTGCTGCTGCAGCGCAACGGCTGGCGCACCGACCCGACCTTCAGCCAGCAGTTCCCGCTGCCCAAGGCGATGGCCTTCAACGCCCTGCTGCCCGACTTCGGCCACGTGCTCACCGGCGAGAACGTCGGCTTCATCGGGGTGGTCGCGCTGGGGCTGGCGGGCCTGGGGATCGCCGCCGGGCCGCGCCGGCTGCTGTGGGCGCGCTCGGTGATGCTGTTCCTGGCGGTCGTCGGGATCGTCATGGCGCTCGGCAACCAGAACTTCATCTACCGGTTCGCCTACCATCACGTGCAGCTGGTGCAGCAGTTCCGCGTGCCGGGCAGGTACCTGCTGCTGACCTACTTCACCACCGCGGCGGCCTCGGCGCTGGGCATGGACGCGCTGCTGTACGGGCGCGTCGGCCAGTGGCTGCGGCGGGGGGTGGCCGCGGTCGGCGGCGTGGCCGTGGTCGGGGTGCTGCTCGGCACCACGCTGCTGTTCGGCGGGGTGAGCTACTACGTGGCGAGCCGCCGCTACTGGATCCTGGCGGCGTTCGTCGGGGTGGTCGCCTGGGTGCTGGCGAACTTCCGGATCGTCCCGCGGGTGGTCATCGCGCTGCTGCTGATCGGCATGACCGGCTTCGAGCTGCGCCAGGCGCGGCCGACCGCCGAGTACCACGAGATGGTCCCCAACACGATCTACGACGACGCCGGCCCGATCATGGACCGCCTCGGGGCGGGCGGCGGGCGCTACGTGACCATCGCCTGGGACACGCCGCGCACGGCGGCGCAGCGCTCCAGCATCCCGGTCCCGCCAGGCCTCACCCGCAAGGAGCGGGACTACTACGTGGTCGCCTGGCCGCGCCGGCTCGCCGCGCGGCCGGCCTGGGAGTACGCCACCGGCGCCGAGACGATCATCGGCCGTGACGGCGGGCTGATGCCGCTGCTCAACTACGGGCAGTTCTTCAGCGCGGCGGTCGACCCGCAGGGCTTCCTCAGCGGCGGGATCACCCTCCAGGCGCCGTCGCAGTGGAAGTGGGCGGGGCTCGACTTCCTCGGGGTGCGCTCGTTCGTGACCACCACCTCGCTGGCGGCGGGCGAGGCGCAGGTGCTCCGGCAGCACGGCTTCCAGCCGGTCGACCAGCAGGCGTTCTTCCAGCTCTGGGAGCGGCCCGCCCCCCCGATGGCGCGGATGGTGTACCAGGCCGACGTGGTCCGGGGCGAGACCGATCGCATCAACCGGCTCAAGGCGGGCTACCCGCTGCTCGACCGCGTGCTGGTCGACCAGCCGGTCGGCCAGCTCCAGCGGCCGGCGGACCCGCCGGTGGTCAACGTGGTGTCGCGCGCCTACTCCAAGGTCGACGTCGCGGTGCGGACCTCGACCGACGGGATCCTGGTGCTGCCCGACCCCTGGTACCCGCAGTGGGGCGTGGAGATCGACGGCAAGCCGGCGAAGCTGCTGGAGGTCGACCACGCCTTCCGCGGCGTCAAGGTGCCCGCCGGCGCGCACCAGGTGGTGTTCACCTACAACGACCGCTCCATGCAGGGCGGCTTGGTGCTGAGCCTGCTGACGGTTCTCGGGCTCGTCGCCGTCTGGGCCTGGTCCCGCCGCCGGCGTGCGACCCCCGCCGGCGTCCCGAATGGCGACGACGACGACGACAACGACGCCGGCCCCGGCGCGGCCGCCGGCACCAGCTCCGGCGCGGCCGCCGGCCAGAGCCCGGAGGGCAACGGTCAGGTCCGCGGCACGTCCGAGCCCTGACCGGCGCCCCCGACCCATCGCCAGCGCGTCCTCCCCGGCGCGGGCCGCGCAGCCCACGTCGGTGGCGGGGCCAATCTTTCAAACG
>DASVXQ010000622.1:0-14285 GCA_036392615.1 Actinomycetes bacterium
AAGGGCTGCTACCCGGGCCAGGAGACGGTCGCCAGGGTGCACAACCTCGGCCAGGTGCAGCGCCGCCTGGCCGGCCTGCGCTTCGAAGGAGGACGGCCGCCGGCGCCGCGCAGCGAGCTGCGCACCGAGGACGGCCGCCGCGCCGGCCAGGTCCGCAGTGTCGCCCTGCACCCCGAGCTCGGCCCCATCGGCCTGGCGTTCACGCGGCGGGTCGCGCCGAGTGGCTCGAGGGTGCTGGCTGGGGAGTCCGCGGCGCTCGTGGTCGATCTCCCCTTCCGCCCGGATCGCCCCCGCAACTGACAAGCGCGCCGAACCCGCTATTCGAGATTCCTGCGTCCTCTGCGGATCTGGGGGTTCGGTGTGGCTTTTTGCGTTCTGGCAGTAGGAGTCGGGCGGGATGGCGGTTACAATGCTCCGGCTCGCCAGCCTTGAGCGGTCCGGGTGCAGCGGTGGATCCGGGCTTGAGGCAGGAGGTGTGCTCCGTCCACAAGACGGCAAACCCGGACGATCCGGGCGTCCGGGCATGGGGAGTCACTCGTCACCGCGATGGCTCCCGGTCGTACAGGGGGGAAGCGGAAGATGAGCGTCGAGGCGATTCCAGGCGGAAAACGCCGCATCGACCGGGTGCTCGACCCACGGTTCGTCGCCGGTATCGACCGTCTCGCGCTGAAGGAGCTGCGCAAGCGCCGCGAGGACGCGGAGGCCGAGGAGGAGGGCATCTCCTACCTGCGGCGCATGCTCCAGGGACGGATCGACATCCTGCGCGCCGAGCTGCTCCGCAGGACCACGGGATCCAACGGCGCGGGCGACGTCGGCGACCTGGTCGCGGGCCTGCCGCGGATCCTCGGCGACCGCGGCGCGAGCAGCTTCAACGCCATCCCGAGGATCCGCATGCCCTTGCCGGATGGCCAGCATCGTCGCAGGCTTGAGCGGTTGGTATCCGATGAGACCATCGCGCGGCTGCCCGACCTCAGCGTCGAGGAGTTGAGCCGGGCGGTCGAGCTCCTGAGCCGTGAGGAGGAGCGCGTGTCGGCCGATCGGCGTGCCGTCCAGCGGGTGGTCGACGCGCTCCGTGGCGAGCTGGCCCGGCGCTACCGGGACGGCTCCGCGAACGTCGCCGAACTGTTGGAGTGATCCAGGTCACCGGTTCGAGGGGGCCGGACCGGACGGGCGTTGGCCCCGTGCACCGGCCGGGTCGATCTGGCGTCGCACACGCAACTGTCTCGAAGTGTTCAACCCGTTCGAGCAGGACCGGCTCGCCGCCCGCGTCGCCGCCCACGCCGCCGAGGCGGACGCGTCCCTCGCCGAGCCGTACTCGCCGCTCGCCCTGCTCGACGTCATCCAGCGGCTCTCCCGGGGGTAGGTGCCAGCATGGATCCAGCGACTCGATACCTGAACCAGCTCGAAGCGGCGCAGCGGCAGCTCCTGACGTTCGCGCGCGAGCTGAACCTGCTCTACCAGTCGGAGCGGGGGCGAGCGGCTGAGCTGGAAGAGGCATTGCGTCGCCTCGAGGAGTCCTACCTGGACATGGTCAAGACCCTGGCGTTCGTGGTCGAGGCCAAGGACCCCACCACCCGCGCGCACCTCGACCGCACCCACGACTACGCCACCGCGCTCGCCCAGGTGGTCGACGCCGACCTGGCCGCGGACGCCTGCCTGCGCTACGGCTTCCTGCTGCACGACGTCGGCAAGGTCGGCGTGCCCGAGGCGATCCTCAACAAGCCGGGGCCGCTCGACGAGGAGGAGTGGCTGATCATGCGCAGCCACCCGGAGATGGGCGTGCAGATGGTCGCCGGCATCAAGTCGCTCGGCCCGGCCGTGGAGGTCATCCGCTCCCACCACGAGCGCTGGGACGGGCGCGGCTATCCCTCCGGGCTGGTCGGCGAGGAGATCCCGCTGAGCGCGCGGATCTTCTCGGTGTGCGACGCCTTCGACGCGATGACCTCGGACCGCCCCTACCGCCGCGCGCTGCCGTTCGAGCACGCGCTGGAGCAGATCGTCGGCGGCGCCGGCACGCAGTTCGACCCGGCCATGGCGGACGCGTTCGTCTCCATCGCCGACCTGGAGGCGCTGCACGCCTCGCTGCACACCCGGGTCGCCCCGGTGGCGCACCGCGAGCGGATCCTGATCCGTTAGGTCGCCTGGCCCGGACCCGTCGCCTGGCGTTCCGCCGGCCGCCCGGCTAGGCTCCGACGTCATGCAGGTCATCGTTGAAGTCGATCGTTCGGGATTCGTCGAGAGCCAGCACCTGGGCGCCGTGGCGGTGGCCGACGCCGCCGGTGCCGTGGTCGCCGCCGCCGGCGACCCGGAGCTCCCCATCTACCTCCGTTCCTGCGCCAAGCCGCTCCAGGCCCTGGCCGTGCTCGGCCTGGGCGTCGACCGCGAGCTGGGACTCGGTGCGCTCGCGCTGGCGGGCGCGGCCGGCTCGCACGCCGGCGAGCCCGAGCACGTCGCCTCCGCCCGCAAGGTGCTGGCGGCGGTCGGTCTGGACGAGACCGCGCTGCGCTGCCCGCCGGCGCTGCCGACCAACGCCGAGGCGCGCAAGGCGGTGGACGGGCCCGCCCCCATCTACCACAACTGCTCGGGCAAGCACGCCTACATGCTCGCCGGGGCGGTGGTGCGCGGCTGGGAGATCGAGCGCTACACCGAGCCGGAGCACCCGCTCCAGGCGGTGGTCTCCGACACCGTCGCCGACTTCGCCGGCGCCGCGATCGAGCACATCGGCGTGGACGGCTGCGGCGTGCCGGTGCACGCCCTGCCGCTGCGCGCCCTGGCGACTGCCTACGCGCGCATCGGCGAGCGCGCCGCGGCGGGCGAGGGGCCAGCGGCCGCCCTGGTCGAGGCGGCCCGCGGCCACCCGGTGATGATCGCCGGCACCGGTGAGCTCGACACCGTGCTGCTGGAGGTGACCGGCGGCCGGCTGCTCAGCAAGGCGGGCGCCGAGGGCGCCTCGGCCGCGGTCAACCTCGAGACCCGCCAGGGGGTGGCCGTCAAGGTGCTCGACGGCGCGCACCGGGCCCGCGGCCCCGCCCTGCTGGCCGCGCTGACGGCCCTCGGCTGGCTCGGGGACGACGAGTTGGAGGCGCTCCTGCCGGTGGCGTCCAGCCCGGTGCTCGGCGGCGGCGAGGAGGTCGGCACCGTGCGCCCGGCCACCATCGAGCTGCGGGCCCCCGAGCCCGAGTAGCCGCCGCCCGTCCTCGGCCCCTGGCCACATCGCCGGCTCCGGGTGCCCGGCGTGCCGCCCCCCGGCCCGGCCGTCCCCTCGCCTCCGGGGGGTGCTCGCAAGTGCTAGCTGAGTGCTTGCAAAAGTTTCACACGAGCGCTACCGTGGCGGCGTTCGATGAGCTGAGCACCGACAGGAAGCGAGGACATGGACCAGCTCGACCCGGCGGGAGCGGTGCGCGACGTCGGCCGCTACATCCGCGAGCAGCGGCGCCAGGCGGAGCTGTCCCTGCGCAACCTGGCCAAGCAGGCGGGCGTCTCCAATCCGTACCTGTCCCAGATCGAGCGGGGGCTGCGCCAGCCCTCTGCCAAGATCCTCAAGGACATCGCCAGGGCGCTGCGGATCAGCGCCGAGACGCTCTACCTGCGGGCGGGGATCCTCGACGCCGGCGAGCAGGACGGCGACCTGATCGCGGCGATCCTGCGGGAGCCACGGCTCAGCGAACGGCAGAAGCAGGTCCTGATCGATATCTACAAGTCGTTTCGGGCCACGTCCGAGGCGAACCTGGATCCGGACCGGAGTCGCAACGCGGCGTCCGCCGCCGAGCCCCCCACCTGAGAGGAGCCATCCCGATGGCAACCAGAAACCAGTCCAGGGACGCCAGGCAGGCGCTCTACGCCGTCGCCGGCGTCGCCGACCTGGCCGTCTCGACCCTCCGCCAGCTGCCGGAGGAGGCCCAGAAGCTGCGCGACCGCCTGCCCGACGAGGCCAACAAGCTGCGCTCCAGGCTCCCCGAGGACGCGGTGCGCGCCTACGGCAACCTGGTGCAGCGGGGCGAGTCGCTGGTCAGCTCGATCCGCGGTTCCCGCGCCACCCAGGAGGCCAGCCGGGCCACCCGCGTGGCGGTGAGCACGGGCCGCGCGGCCCGCACCCGCACCCGCTCCAACGTGCGCTCCACGCGCAGCGCCGCCAAGGGCGCGACCACCACGGTGCGGCGCGCCGCCTCGGCCGACACCAAGGCCGCCAGGGACGCGGCCGGCAAGGTCGGTCAGGACAAGTAGCTCCCTCCGCCTTCCGGCGACCAATGGCCGGCTCCCAACCGCGGAGCCGGCCATTGGCGCATACGCAAATCACCCTGGAACCGACATAGCCGGCTTTGAGCGCTGCGACTAGCATGACACCGCGATACCAAGGCCACCGGCCCGCGCCCCGCGGGCCGGGTCGATTCCAGGGAGCGACCGAGTGCGGGCAATTGGCGAGCCTCAAGGGGCTGGATCCGAGTCGGAATTCATGGGGGTGCGCCGCGTCGCGGTGCTGACGGTCCACTCCTCGCCGCTGGCGATGCCCGGCGTCGGCGACTCCGGCGGGATGAACGTCCACGTCCGCGCGCTGGCCAGCGAGCTCGCCCGCGCCGGCGTCGAATCCGACCTCTACACCCGGGCCACCTCGCCCGACGACCCCCCGGTGGTCGAGGTCGAGCCCGGGGTCCGGGTGCTGCACCTGGCCGCCGGCCCACTCGAGGAGGTCCCCAAGCAGACCCTGCCGCGCTACCTGTGCGCCTTCCTCTGCGCGCTGCTGCGCGCGGGCGAGCGGCACGGCCCCTACGACGTGCTGCACAGCCACTACTGGCTGTCCGGCTGGGTCGCGCGGCTGGCCCGCGAGCGCTGGCAGGCCCCGGTGGTCCACTCGTTCCACACCCTCGGCAGGGTCAAGAACCTGAGCCTGACCGACGGTGAGGAGCCCGAGCCGCCGGCCAGGCTGGCCGGCGAGGAGCGGGTCGTCTCGACCGCCGACTGCCTGCTGGCCGCCACCCCCGCCGAGGCCAGGCAGCTCACCGAGCTGTACGGCGCGCCGCCGTCCAACGTCCGGGTGATGCCCCACGGCGTCGACCGGCGCCGCTTCCGCCCCGGCGACCAGGCGGCGGCCCGCGCCGCGCTCGGCATCGGACGGCGCCACGTGCTCGCCTTCGTCGGGCGCCTCCAGCCGCTCAAGGCGCCGGACGTGGCCGTGCGGACGCTGGCCACGCTGACCCGGCGCCATCCTGACCTGGACGTCGAACTGCTGGTGGTCGGCGGCCCGTCCGGCAACGGCGTCGGCGAGCCCCGGCGGCTGGAGCGGCTGGCGGCGGAGGAGGGCGTCGACGACCGGGTGCGCTTCCTGCCCGCGCGGCCGCACGACACTCTCGGCGAGGTGTACCAGGCGGCCGACCTGCTGCTGGTGCCCTCGCGGTCGGAGTCGTTCGGCCTGGTCGCGCTGGAGGCGCAGGCCTGCGGCACCCCGGTGGTCGCCGCCAGGGTCGGCGGGCTCAACCACGCCGTCGGCGACGGCACCACCGGGCGGCTGCTGTCCAGCCACGAGCCGGAGGAGTGGGCTGCCGCGGTCGCCACGCTGCTGCGGCACCCGGGCAAGCTGGCCGCCATGGGCCAGGCCGCGGCCCGCTTCGCCGGCGTGCATGGCTGGGACGTGACCGCCTCGAAGCTGCTGGACGTCTACGGCGAGCTGCTGGCCGCCAGGGGCGAGCCGCTGCTGGAGCAGAGCGGCTGAGGTGCTCGCGGTCCGCGGCGCGCTCGCCTTCGGGGCCCACCCGGACGACGTCGAGCTGCAGGCCGGCGGCACGCTGGCCGCCTGGGCGCGCGAGGGCGTGCGGGTCGAGCTGGCCTGCTTCACCTCCGGCGAGAAGGGCTCGCACGACCCGGCGGCCAACCCCGACGAGATCGGCCGCGTCCGGCGCGAAGAGGCGATGGCCGCCGGCGGCGTGCTCGGCGCCGGCGGGGTGCACTTCCTCGGCGCGACCGACGGCGAGCTGGAGCCGATCCTGGCGCTGCGGGTCGCGGTCGCCCGGCTGGTGCGGCAGGTGCGTCCGGACGTGGTGCTGGGCCATGATCCCTGGCGCCGCTGGCTGCTGCACCCCGACCATCGCGCCGCCGGGCTGCTGACCGTCGACGGCGTGGTGGCCGCCCGCGACCCTCTCTACGCCCCGGAGCTGGCCTCCGAGGGCCTGCCGGCCCACCGGCCGCACTCGATCCTGCTGTTCGGCACCGACGCGCCCGACGAGGTGGTCGACATCAGCGCCACCATCGACGCCAAGCTCGCCGCGCTGCGCTGCCACGCCAGCCAGATCGGCGACCACGCCGACCTCGCCCGCCGCGTCCGCACCTGGAACGCGGCGATCGGCGCCGACTTCGGCCTCCCGCTCGCCGAGGCCTTCCACCTGCTCGACACCGGGGGCCGCTGAGGTCTGGGGGCTCTCAGGCCGCCAGCCTGGTCCAGACCAGGGAGTACCGCCAGAGCAGGTGGCGCCGGAAGCGGGCGCCGGGGAGCAGCTCGGCGGCCAGGTCCCGCATGCCGCCGTAGGTCTCCGGCGGCGGCCAGACGGTCGGCGAGGAGATCTCCCACCAGCCCTTGGCCGCCTTGTGCAGGCGGTGCACCACCGCGCCGGCTGCGTCGCGCGGCAGGTCGGCGGGGTAGCTGGCGCGCGCCAGCCCCACGACGGCCAGCCTCCCGCCGGGCCGCAGCAGGTCGCGCATGCGGCGCAGCGCCAGGCGCGCGTCCATGTGGTGCAGCGCCGCGACCGAGGCGACCAGGTCGAACGAGGCCGGCTCGAACAGGTCGGCGAGGAAATCGCCCACCAGGAAGTCGATACCGGCGGCGTCCTGCTGCCTGGCGAGGCGGATGCTCGGTTCGTGCAGGTCGACGGCCACGACGTGCGGGACCACCCGGCGCAGGTCGCGGGCCAGGGTTCCCTCACCGCAGCCGACGTCGAGCGCCCGCCGGCACCGGTCGGGCACGGCGTCGAGGATCACCCGGTGGTAGTGGAGGTTGTGGTTCCACCGTTCAGCCTGCGCCGCCATGAACCGATCCTCGCATATCCGGCCGCGCCAGCATGCGTTCCGCTCTCGGCGCAAGCGTGGCATTGGGGTGGTCCGTACGGGTGCGTCCCGTTAGGGTCATTGCGTGCCTGCGCCCGACCAGGCGGCCACGGTCCCGCTGCGCCGCAACCGCGACTTCCTGCTGCTGTGGAGCGGGCAGGTGGTCTCGACCATCGGGACCCGCATCACCTCGCTCGCCTATCCCCTGCTCGTGCTGGCGCTGACCCGCTCGCCGGCCAGGGCGGGCATCGTCGGCTTCGCCCAGACGCTGCCGTTCCTGCTGCTCTACCTGCCGGCCGGTGCGCTGGTCGACCGCTGGAACCGCAAGTGGGTGATGCTGGTCTCCGACGGCGGCCGCGCCCTGGCGCTGGGCAGCATCGCCATCGCGCTGACACTGCACCGCCTGACGCTCGTGCAGGTCGCCCTGGTCGCCTTCGTCGAGGGCTGCCTGTTCGTCTTCTTCCAGCTCGCCGAGACCGCCGCGCTGCCCAACGTGGTGGCCAAGCACCAGCTGCCCACCGCCGTGGCTCAGAACCAGGCCAGGGATCAGGGCGCCGACCTGGCCGGCCAGCCGCTCGGCGGGCTGCTGTTCAGCGTCTCGCAGCTGCTGCCGTTCGCCTTCGACGCGGTCAGCTACCTGGTGTCGTTCGCCACCATGACGTTCGTGCGGGCGCCGCTCCAGGGAACCAGGGAGCGGGTCCGGACCCGGCTGCGCTCGGAGATCTCCGAGGGCGTCGCCTGGCTCTGGCGCCAGCGCTTCCTGCGCAGCATCGCGCTGCTGGTCGGCGCGACCAACTTCGTCCACAACGCGCTGCCGCTGCTGGTGATCGTGCGCGCCAAGGAGCTGGGCGCGCCGCCGGCGCTGATCGGCGTGATGTTCGCCTTCTTCGGCGCCGGCGCGCTGCTCGGCGCGCTGGCCGGCCCGTGGGTGCAGCGGCACCTCCACGCCCGCGCGGTGGTGATCGGCTGGCTGTGGGTCTGGGCCGTCGAGGCCGCCGCGCTGGTGGCCATGCCGGACCCCATCTCGCTCGGCGCGCTGCTGGGGCTGGGCTCGGTGTTCGGCGTCTCCTTCAACGTGGTGGTGGCCACCTACCGCTACGCGCTGGTGCCGGACCGCCTCCAGGGCCGCACCACCAGCGTCGTCCGGCTGATCGCCTGGGGCACCATCCCGCCGGCCCAGCTGGTCTCGGGCGTGCTGGCGGAGCGCATCGGCGCCGCGCCGTCGTTCCTGGTGTTCGCGGGCGTCATGCTCCTCACCGCGGTCGTCGCCTCGGTCGCCCCGTCGGTCCGCCGCGCCCCGCCGATCGAGTCCCTGGCCTCCGAGCCGGCCTGAGCCCACCGCTCGGCCCGGTCCGTCCGTCGGTCCTAGCGCTGGTAGGGGTCCTCCTCAGCCAGGATGCGGGTGGCCAGCCGCTCCAGCAGGCCCTGGGTGGCGCGGTGCAGCCCGCCGCCGAAGGAGACACGCGCGACGCCGAGCTCGGCGAGCCGCGCCAGCGACGGGACGCCCGGCACGTACAGGACGTTGAGCGGGCCTCCAGCGCCGCGCACCAGCGCGGCGATGTCGCCTTCCTCGCGCACCAGGATGGGGAACACGCAGGCGGCGCCGGCCTCCAGATAGCGCCGGCTGCGGCGCAGCGCCTCCCCCACCCGCTCAGCTGGCGCGCCGAACTCCCGCACGAAGACGTCCACCCGGGCGTTGAGCACCAGGTGGACCCCGCCGACCTCGGCGGCCGCGCGGATCTCGGCGAGCCGCGCGGCCTGGCGCTCCGGATCGAGCAGCCCGCCGCCGCGGTGGTCCGAGTCCTCGAGGTTGCAGCCGGCCGCGCCGGCCTCCAGCAGCCGCTCGACGATCTCCGCCGGCGCCATGCCGTAGCCCGACTCCAGGTCGGCGGTCACCGGCACCGGGACGGCCCGGGCGATGCGCGCCACCGCCGCCAGCATCTCGGCGGCCGGCGCGTCCTCGTGGTCGGCGTAGCCGAGGCTGGCGGCGACCGCGCTGCTGGAGGTGGCGATGGCGGGGAAGCCGGCGTCGGCCAGCGCGCGCGCGCTGGCGGCGTCCCAGGCGTTGGGCAACAGCAGCGGCCGCGCGCCGGTGTGGAGCGCGGCCAGCCGCTCGGCCTTCTCGACCAGGCTGGGCATGCCGGCTACGCGCCGCGCCGGCGGCGGCGCCGGCCGCCGTTGGCGGCGCGCGGCTCCCACTGGAATTTCCGCACGGCGACTATGGTGTCGCCGGCCGCCCACAGCAGGATCACACCGAGGTCGTGCCAGCGGAAGCCGCTGCCGGTGGTGAACGGGCTGAAGGTCGCCTGCATCGCCTCGGCGAAGTGCTTCACGGGGAAGATCCCGCCGAGCGTCTGGAGCCACTGGGGCGCGTTGTCGAGCGGGTAGAAGATCGACGAGATGAACGCCACCGGCAGCCAGGTGAAGTTCGCCATCGCCGGGGCGGCCTCGCCGTTGGGGCAGACGGCCGCCAGGGCCAGGCCGAGCGCGCAGAAGCTGAGGGTCCCGAACAGCAGTGTCACGACGGCGGCGGGCAGCAGGTGCGGGAAGAGTTTCACGTGAAACAGCAGCATGCCGGCCGCCACCATGATCACCGAGGCGAGCACCGCGGCGAAGGTGGCGTGCAGCACCCGGCCGGCGACGTAGAGCCAGCCGGGCATCGGCGTGCCGCGCAGCCGCTTGAGGATGCCGTCGTCGCGCGCGATCGCCACCGAGGTCGCCAGGTTCACGTAGGTCGCGGAGATGGCCGCGAACACCAGGATGCTCGGCGTGAAGAACTGCGCGAAGCGGATGTCGCCCCGCTCGGTCAGCCGCGATCCGCCCTGCAGCGAGCAGAACAGCAGCAGGAACATCAGCGGGAACGCGATGGTGAAGAAGGCCGAGAAGGGGTTCCGCCAGAACAGCAGGTTCTGGTAGCGGAACTGGCGGCCCAGCAGCGGCAGCACGGCCGGACGCCTGCCGCGGGCCACACCGGTCGCCGAGCCGGCGGCGCTTGCGGCGGTGTCAGCCATTGGGGGTGACCTCCTTGGCGGCAAGGGCGGCGGGGGCGGCCGCGTCGCCTTCGCCGGTGAGCTGCAGGTAGACGTCCTCGAGCGAGGGCCGCATGACGGTGAGGGCCTCGAGCTCCTCGCCACGGCCGACCGCCCAGCCGGTGAGCAGGTTGAGCGCGACCGTGGGCGTCGCCGTTCGGAGCAGCACGTGGCCATCGCGGAGCTGCGGCTGGCTCGGCAGCGCGCCGGGCAGGTCGGCCAGCGACAGCCCAGGTGGCAGCCGGAAGCTGATCACCGCCTCGGCGAGGTCGCGCCCGCCGAGCGACTCCGGGCTGCCCTCCGCCACGATCGAGCCGCCCGCGATGACCACCACGCGGTCGGCCAGGTTCTGCGCCTCGTCCATGTAGTGAGTGGTGAGCAGGATGCTCTTGCCGAGGTCGCGCAGGCTGTCCACCAGCTCCCAGGAGTGGCGCCGGGCCGACGGGTCGAAGCCCGTGGTGGGCTCGTCCAGGAAGATCAGGTCCGGGTCGCCGACGATGCCGAGCGCCAGGTCGAGCCGGCGCTGTTGGCCGCCGGAGAGCGCCTTGACGCGGGTGTCGCGCTTCTCCGCCAGACCGACCAGCTCCACGGTCTCGTCCACGTTCCGCGGGTGCGGGTAGTAGCCGCTGTAGAAGTACACCAGCTCCCGCACGGTCAGGTTGCGGTCCAGCCCGGAGGACTGCAGCACGATCCCGATCCGCTCGCGGAAGTCACGTCCGGCGGTCTCCGGGTCCAGCCCGAGGACCCGCACGTCGCCGCCCGAGCGCGGGCGGAAGCCCTCCAGGATCTCCACCGTGGTGGTCTTGCCGGCGCCGTTGGGCCCCACCATCGCGAGACACTCACCCTCGGCGAGCTCGAAGGAGATGCCCTTCACCGCCTCCACAGCGCCGTAGCTCTTGCGGAGGTCGCTCACCTCGACCGCGATCCCTCCCATGTCCTCTCCATCCTCCTGCGGCATCGCCGTCCTGGGCCCTGGCCGCCGGTGTCCCATGGCCGGAGCAAGGGTAGTCTCTGCCCCGGTGCCATGCCGGCAATCGGCCGGTCGATTGATCTTCCAGCTACCGGAGGTGGACAGCACGGCCAAGGACCAGCAGCCCGGCGACGGCCGTCCCGAGCCGGAGGCGGTGCAGGCGGCGGCGCGCGCGGCGGTGGAGGCGTTCCTGGCCGACACCGACCTGCGGGCCGAGCGGATCGACGACGGCCGCTGGTTCCTGGTGCTGGCCGGCGAGCGAAAGCTCGGCATCGGCGTGCACCTCCAGGTGGGTGACCGGACGCTGCGGGTGGAGTCGTTCTTCATGCGCGCGCCCGAGGAGCAGCACGGCCGGCTGTTCCGCGACCTGCTGCTGCGCCAGGCCTCCAGCTACGTGCTGCGCTTCACGCTCGACGAGAACGGCGACCTGTTCGTGGTCGGCCAGGTGCCGCTGCTGGCGGTCACCCCCGAGGAGGTCGACCGGATCGTCGGCTCGATCCTCGAGCTGTGCGACGAGGCCTACCTGCCCTCGGTCGAGATCGGCTTCGCCTCCAGCCTGGCGGCCGAACGCGCCTGGCGCGCCCGCGTCGCCGCCGGCGAGGGCCCGCCGGCGCCGGCCGGATCGGGGCCCGGGGCAGAGACTGGGTAGACTCGCACCGGACCATCAACGCTCTGCACGGAGGCGCACGTGCCACTCACCGCTGAGACCGTTGTGATGGCGATGGCGAGGCCACAGGGCAAGCGGGCGATGCTGCTGGTCATGGACGGGCTGGGCGGCTACCGGACCGTCGAGCGGGGCTCGGAGCTCACCGAGGCGCGTACGCCGAACCTCGACCGGCTGGCCGGCGAGGGCTCGCTGGGCCTGCACGACCCGGTCACCCGCGGGATCACGCCCGGGTCGGGCGCCGGCCACCTCGGCCTGTTCGGCTACGACCCGCTCGCCTACGAGATCGGGCGCGGCGCGCTGTCGGCCGCCGGCATCGGCTTCGAGCTGCGCCCCGGCGACGTGGCGGCGCGGGTGAACTTCTGCACGCTCGCCGACGACGGCACCATCGCCGACCGGCGCGCCGGCCGGCTGCCGACCGACGAGGCCGAGCGCGTCTGCGAGACGCTCATGCGCGAGGTCAAGCTGGACGGCGCCGAGCTGTTCATCCTCCCCGAGCGGGAGCACCGCGGGCTGCTGGTGCTGCGCGGCAAGGGACTGGACCCCTCGCTGGCCGACACCGACCCGCAGCGCGAGGGCGTGCCGCCGCTGGAGCCGGAGGCCACCGCGCCAGAGGCCAAGCGCACCGCCGAGCTGGTCGCCAGCCTGCTGGAGCAGACCCGCTCCGTGCTGGCCGGCCGGGAGCGCGGCAACTTCCTGCTGCTGCGCGGCTTCGACACCCACCAGGAGCTGCCCTCGTTCCCGGAGCGCTACAAGGTCAAGGCGCTGGCGATCGCCGCCTACCCGATGTACCTGGGGATCTCGCGGCTGCTGAGCTTCGACACCCATCAGGTCGACGGCGCCGCGCCGGAGGAGGTCGAGGCCCTCCAGCGGCTCGCCCCCGAGGCCGACTTCGTGTTCATGCACGTCAAGAAGACCGACTCCGCCGGTGAGGACGGCGACTTCGACCGCAAGGTCGAGGCCATCGAGGAGGTCGACGCGCTGGTGCCACGCATGCTCGACGCCGGGATCGAGGTGCTGGCGGTGACCGGCGACCACTCGACGCCGGCGCAGATGGCGGCCCACTCGTGGCACCCCGTGCCGGTGCTGCTGTGGGGCGGCACCGCCGCGGCCGACGGCCTGCCGAAGTTCGACGAAGTCAACTGCCGGCAGGGCTCGCTGGGCCGCTTCGAGGCCAAGCACCTGCTGCCCCAGCTGCTTGGCGCGGCCGGCCGGCTGGCCAAGTACGGCGCATGAGCTTGGGGCCCGTCCAGTCCAATCGCTGCCAGAGGAGCTGAGGCGTGAAGGGTGTCGTGCTGGCCGGCGGGAGCGGAACCCGCCTTCACCCCCTGACCCGCATCACCAACAAGCACCTGCTGCCGATCTATGACCGGCCGATGGTCACCTACGCGATCGAGGCTCTGGTGAAGGCCGGCATCACCGAGATCATGTTGGTCACCGGCGGCACCCACGCGGGCGAGTTCCTGCGCCTGCTGGGCAACGGGCACGAGTACGGCATCGACCGGCTGCTCTACGCCTACCAGGAGCGCCCCGGCGGGATCGCCGAGGCGCTCGGGCTGGCGGAGCGGTTCGTCGACGGCGACCGCGTGCTGGTCATGCTGGCCGACAACGTGGTGGAGCACGCCATCCGCCCGCTGGTAGACAACTTCGCGACCCAGCGCGACGGCGCCCGGCTGCTGCTGGCCCGCATCGAGGACCCGGCGCACCTGCGGCACCTGGGCGTGCCCGAGCTCGACGACCAGCGGCGGGTGGTCCGCATCGTGGAGAAGCCCGACGACCCGCCGAGCACCTTCGCGGTCACCGGGATCTACTGCTACGACGAGACGGTCTTCGAGGTGATCCCCACGCTTGTGCCGTCGCGGCGTGGCGAGTTGGAGATCACCGACGTGAACAATTTCTACGTCTCAAAGACCACCATGGAATACGACGTTCTCGATGGATTCTGGGGCGATGCGGGCGAATCGATCGATGCCTACTACCAGGTGAACGACTTCGTACGCCGGCATGGTGCGAACAAAGGGTGAGCGCGGCGAAAGGACCTCCTCTACTCAATTGGTCTTCCAGGGGACGGTTGTTGTAAAAGACAGCCTGCATCTTTCTGGCTACGACCGAGGAGCGTTCCGCCGTGACGTCTGGACAGCCCCTGCCGCTCACCGCTACCGCCATCGCCCATGACAAGTGGTTGAGCCGGTTCAGGACCATCCTGGTCTTGATCCTCGGGGGCGCCGTCTTCGGCATCGGCTCGCTCGCCTTCTACACCAGCTTCGAGGCCATCACCGCCTACGCACGTCGGTCCGGCGGGATCACCCCGGAGCATGCCTGGGCGATCGCGTTGCTGGTCGACTCCTTCATCGTGGTCGCCACCGGCGCCGACCTGTGGTTCACCACCACCAAGCAGCAGCGCCGCCTGTGGGAGATCTGGTGGCCCAAGGCGCTGCTCGCCGGCGCAGCCGGGGTCAGCTTCATCCTCAACGTGGCGCACGCCGAGTCCGGCAACTGGGCCGCGCGTGGCGTGGCCGCGATCCCGCCGGCCGCGCTGGTCCTCGGCGTCGAGCTGCTGATGATGGTGCTGCGCCGGGCGACCACCATC
>DASVXQ010000623.1:0-6564 GCA_036392615.1 Actinomycetes bacterium
TCTCGCCGGGAAGCTCGTCCGGCTCCTGTGGGAGGTAGCCGACGGTGCGGCGCGGCGGGGAGAGCTCGACGGTGCCTTCGGTCGGTGGCTCGAGGCCGGCGAGCACGCGGAGGAGGGTCGACTTGCCGGCGCCGTTGCGGCCGAGGATCCCGATGCGGTTGCCCTCGTCCACCACGAGGTCGACCTGGTCGAGCACGACCTGGCCACCACGGACGACCGACACCTTGCGGGCAGCGAGCACGGGGATACCCCTCTCCTTGCTGGACGGACCGGCCGCGACCGCGGTCGGTCATTTCCGAGCCTGCCATGTGGCCGCGATCCGCGACACCGGATTTCCGCGATCTGTGGATATGCCGAGGCCCGGCCCCGGTGGGATGGGGCCGGGCCTCGTGGGGGGAGATCAGCCGTCGCGGCCGCTGCGCTCGACCTTGACCGTCTGGAAGTTGGCGTTCAGGTCGACCTCGACCTGGGTCCCGTCGGGCTGGGTGAGCTCGACGTGGTAGGCGGCGCCCGAGGCGGCGCCGGCGTGCTCGACCTCGCGGACGGCCGCGCCAGGGAAGACCCGCAGGGCGGCGGCCCGTGCGCGCTCGAACCCGGTGCCGCTGACCTGGCCGCCGTCGCGGCCGGACAGGGTGCCGCGGTCGTCGTTCAGATCGCTGGCGCTGTCCTGGCCCGACCGGGTGCCCCGGTGGTCGTCCAGGTCACTGGCGCTGTCCTGACCGGAACGGGTGCCCCGGTCGTCGGTGATGGTGGTCGCGGTGGTGCGGACGTCGGCCGAACGGTCGCTGTTGCTCATCGCGCTGGCGGCTCCGATGCCGCCGATCAGCAGCACCAGCCCGGCCGCGGGTGCAACGATCCACTTGCTGCCCAGTCGCATCCTCTTCCTCCTGGTTCCTTCTCGTCCGCGGCGGCTTTCCGCCGCCGCCCGGCTCGCCGTGGTGAACCGATGCCACGACGATAGGGAGGGAGCCATTTGCGACTGATGTGAGCCAGATGTCATTCCTCACATCTTCGGGAGGGGGCAACGGCGCGCTCGGTGACAGGCCGCTGACCAGCGCAAACCCACGCCGGACGGCAGAGGGTCAGGCCTGGGGAATCGGCCACCGGCGTCTTCGCGCGCCACCCGCACGCTCGTCCGGCACCGGGTGGTTCTGGAGTTCCCCGGCCCGGCGCGTCGAGGGTGTCGGATCGGGATGTCCGCCGATCGTCGTATCTTCGTCAGCGGCACCGAGCCAGGAGCATGCAGCCATGAGGTACATGATGTTCGTCGTCGTGGACCCGGTCGCGGCCGCGGAGGCCGAGCCGTCGGCGGACGACCTGACCATCGAGCAGTGGCTGGCCGACGTCGACGGCCGCGGGAAGCGGATCACCGGTGACGCGCTGCGCCCGGTCAGCGACGCGACCACCGTCAGGGTCAGCCGCGGGCAGGTGCTGGTCACCGACGGACCCTTCACCGAGTCGAAGGAGTGGATCGCCGGCTTCGACATCCTCGAGTGCGACGACCTCGACGAGGCCATCGCGATCGCCGCGCGGCACCCGCAGGCCAACGGCGGCAAGCTCGAGCTCCGCCCGTTCAGGACCGACGACGATTGACCGCTCCCGCGGACCGCGCCACGGCCGAGGCGATCGCCCCGGTCGTGGCGGCGGAGCGGACCCGCATGGTCGCCAGCCTCATCCGTCTCACCGGCGACTGGGACCTGGCCGAGGACTGCGTCCAGGACGCGGTCGAGCGAGCCCTGGTGCGCTGGCCCCGCGAGGGCATGCCACGCTCGCCGGCGGCCTGGCTGACCACCGCGGCGAGGAACCGCGCGCTCGACCTCCTGCGCCGCCGCCAGACGGAACGCGCCAAGCTCCAGGAGCGCGCGATCATGGACGAGCTCGGCCCGGACAACAGTCGCGAGGCGGATGACCGGCTGCGGCTGATCTTCACCTGCTGCCACCCGGCGCTCCCCCTCGACGGTCAGGTGGCGCTCACCCTGAAGACCGTGGCCGGGCTCGGCACCGCGGAGATCGCGCGCGCGTTCCTGGTGTCCGAGCCGACCATGTCCCAGCGGCTGTTGCGCACCAGGCGGAAGATCGCCAACGCCGGCATCCCCTACCGGGTGCCGCCGGACGGGCTGCTGGCCGGGCGCACCAGCGGCGTGCTGGCGGTGCTCTACCTCATCTTCAACGCGGGCTACGGCCAGCGGGACGACCACCTGGCCGCCGAGGCGCTGCGGCTGGCCAGGCTGCTGGTCGAGCTGCTGCCCGGCGAGGACGAGGCTCGCGGGCTGCTCGCGCTGGTCGCCTTCCAGATGTCGCGGCGCTCGACCCGCTTCGACGCCCACGGCGACCTCGTGCCGATGGAGGAACAGGACCGCGGCCGCTGGGATGCCGCGCTGATCGAGGAGGGGCGCTGGCAGCTTCGCCGGGCGGCAAGCTCCGGGCGCCCGCCAGGGCCCTATCGGCTACAGGCGCGGATCGCCGCCTGCCATGCAACCGCCGTCGCCGCCGAGGCGACCGCCTGGGGCACCATCGCCGGCCTCTACGACGCCCTGCTCTGCGCCCAGCCGTCGCCGGTGATCGCCCTGAACCGGGCCATCGCCGTCGGCTTCCGCGACGGCTACCAGGCCGGCCTGGACGCCCTGGGCGCCCTGGACGCCGGCGCCCTGGCCGGCTACTACCTGCTGCCCGCCGCTCGCGCGGACTTCCTGCGGCGCCTGGGCCGCGGCGAGGAGGCCCGGCGTGCCTACCTGGCGGCGCTCCAGCTCGCTCCCGCCGGCCAGCCCGAGCAGCGGCTCCTGCGACGCCGCCTCAGCGAGCTGTGACCCACGGTGGGCAGCAGAATCCCCTCGACCGATAGGGAGGCGCCATGTCCGACACGATCAGGCTCAGCGCGGTCGCGCTCGAATGCCCGGACGCCGGCAGGCTGGCCGCGTTCTATGCCGACATCACCGGCGGGAAGATCACCTTCCTGGATGAAGTCTGGGCGACCGTCAAGGGTCCCGGCGGGCGGATCGACTTCCAGACCGCCCCGGGCTACACGCCGCCGACCTGGCCCGACCCGGCCTCGTCGATGCAGATGCACCTGGATTTCTTCGTCGACGACCTCCAGGCGGCCGAGGCGCGCGTGCTGGCCGCCGGTGCGACGAAGTACGAGTTCCAGCCGAACGCCGGCCACTGCAACGTCTACGCCGACCCGGCCGGCCATCCGTTCTGCCTGTCGACCTGGGACGAGGTGCCGTCGTCCTGACGCCTGCGCGGTCCACCGCCGGCGAGCGCGTCAGGGGGCCGGCAGGAGGATGCGGACGACGGCGCCGCCATCCCGGCGGTTGGCGGCTTCGGCACGGCCGCCGTGCCCGTGGGCGATGGCGTTGACGATCGCCAGCCCCAGTCCGGCGCCGCCGTGCTGACGGGTGCGGGCGGTGTCGGCACGGTGGAAGCGCTCGAAGGCGTGCGGCAGGAAGCCGGCGGGGAAGCCGGGCCCGCGGTCGCTGACGCTGACCTCCAGAGTGCCGTTGCGGCGGCCGGCCTCCAGGCGGACCTCGCTGCCGGCGGGCGCGACCCGCAAGGCGTTGTCGAGCAGGTTGTCGACCGCCTGCCGCAGCCGGTCGCCGTCCACCGCGGCGACTAGCTCCGGCTCGACCTGGAGGCCGACGCGGACCTCGTGGTCGCGCGCGCGGATGCTCGCCGATGCGACCGCCTCCTGGAGGACGGGCTCGAGCGGCTGGTCGACGGCACGGACCACCGGCGCGCCCCGGTCGGTGCGCGCCAGCAGCAGCAGGTCCTCGGCGAGCCGGGCGATCCGGGTGGCCTCCAGGGTGGCGTGGTGGACGGATTCCGCGAGCTGCTCGCGGCTGCGGCCGGCGCGGTCGGCGAGCTCCAGCTCGGTGCGCAGCACGGTCAGGGGCGTGCGCAGCTCGTGGCTGGCGTCGGCGATCAGGCGCCGCTCGCGCTCGAGCGCCTGGCTGATGCGATCCAGCAGCTCGTTCATGGTGCGCGCCAGGGCGGCCAGCTCGTCGCGGGTGCCGGGGACGTCGAGGGGGCGCCCCGGCTGGTCGGGCGGCACGGCGGCGACTGCGGCGCGGAGGCGCTCCACCGGGCGCAGGGCGGCGCCGGCCAGCAGCCAGGCGCCCAGGCTGGAGCCGATCACCAGCGCGATGCCGGCGATCAGCGCGCCCTGGCGGACCCGGCGCACGGCGTCGTCGGCGGTGGCCAGCGAGCTGCCCACGGCCACCACGTAGCGGCCGTCGGCGCGCTGCACCGGGGTGGCCAGCACGCGCAGGGGCTCGCCCCGCGGGCCGACGGTCTGGTCGTAGAGGCGCGCGCCGCTCAGACCGGCGCGCACCGAGGGCGGGACGAGCGCGGTGGGGTTGCCCAGGCCCGACGAGGCGGCCACCACCGCGCCGGCCGGGTTCAGCACCTGGGCGGGCGTGTCGGGGGTGGCGTCGATCCGCTCCTTGATGTCCTTGACCTCGAGCTCGGCTTCCTGGCGCCGCTGGCGGTCGTCGCTTCCGCCGCCGCGGCCGCGGCCACTCCCGCCACCGCCGCCGCCGCTGTCCTCCCGGCGGCTGACGGCCTCGGCGATCGGCTGGCTCGCCTGGCGCAGGCCCTGGTCGATCGAGGCGACCAGGCTGACCCGCAGTCCCCACGAGCCGACCAGGACGCCGACGACCGCCAGGACGACCGCGGCGGCCGTCACCACCAGCACCAGCCGCAGCCGGATCGGCACGGCTCAGGGCTCCTTCGGGTCGCGCAGGCGGTAGCCGGCGCCGCGCACGGTCTCGAGGTCGTCCCGCCCGAAGGGCCGGTCGACCTTGCGCCGCAGGTAGCCGATGTACTGGTCGACCACGTTGGAGGACGGATCGTAGGCGAAGTCCCAGACGTGCTCCAGGATGCGGGTGCGGGTCAGCACCTCGCCGGGATGGCTGAGGAACAGCTCCAGCAGGGCGAATTCCTTGGGTGAGAGGTCCAGCTCGACCTCGCCCCGCCAGGCGCGGCGCCTGGCAGGGTCCAGGCGCAGGTCGCCGACCTCCAGCACGGTCGGCCGCTCGACCCGGCCCCGCCGCACCAGGGCGCGCACCCGCGCGGCCAGCTCGGCGAAGCTGAACGGCTTGACCAGGTAGTCGTCGGCGCCGGCGTCCAGGCCGACCACGCGGTCGTCGATCGCGTCGCGGGCGGTCAGCAGCAGCACCGGCGTCCAGCGGCGCTGGGCCCGCAGCCGGCGGGTGACCTCGAGGCCGTCCATGCCGGGCAGCATGATGTCGAGCACGATGGCGTCGTACTCGGTCTCGGTGGCGTGCCACAGCGCCTCCGCGCCGTCGCCGGAGGTGTCGACCGCGTAGCCCTCCTCCTCCAGGCCACGCTTGAGCAGCAGGGCGAGGCGCACCTCGTCCTCGACCACGAGCACCCGCATGCGCAGAGTATGACGGTTCAAGATGTCAAGACGATGTGACCCGGATGTGGACGGCGCCGTGGGCCGGGGGCCGGGTGGGCCCGCCGCAGGGCGGCGCGGCCGCGCCCGCGCGACCTACTCCTGTCGCCCGCCGCTGGCGGCGGCCAGGGCGCTGTCGTCGGCGGTGAAGTCGGCCGGGGTCTCCGGAGGGTGGGCCTGGTGCCAGGCGACCGAGCGGTGGAGGGCCTCGTGCGGGTCGGTCTCGATCCAGCCGAGCAGGTCGCGGGCCTTGCTGGAGTCGACCAGCAGGTGCTGCGAGACGTGGCCGAGCAGCCGCAGGTCCTCGGGGAGCAGCGGGTCGGGGACGCGCACGAGCTCGGCCCCGCCGCCGGCGGCCTCCAGCACGTGCCGCGCCCACAGGCCCATCGACCAGGTGCGGCTCTCCCCCAGGTTGAGCACCTCGCCGACGGTCGCCTCGGACTCGAGCGCCAGGCGCACGCCGCTGGCGACGTCGCGGACGTAGCCGCGCGTCCACAGGAACGAGCCCTCGCCGACGGGGATGCGCTCCCGACCGGCCCGCAGCCGCCCGAGGATCGGCTCCTCGCGCCGCTGACCGTCGCGCTCGCCGTAGACCATCGGCAGGCGGCAGACGGTCGCGCCGCGGCGCAGGTAGGCCTCTTCGACGTCGAGCTTCTCGTAGCGCTCGGCGATCGGCATGGATCCCAGCGTCGGGTGGCCGCGGTAGGGGTAGCGCCGCTCGCGGACCGGGGCGGTCTCGTCGATCGGCACCGGTTCGGTCTCGACGCCGGCCAGCAGCGAGCCGTAGGCGCGGTAGACGTCCATGCTCGACAGCACCAGCAGGCGGACATCGTCGCCGATGGCGGCCAGCGCGGTCTCGGCGTCGGCGGCGGTCATCGCGTAGGTGTCGACCACCCCTTCCGGCTCGAAGTCGTCGACCGCGCCGCGCAGGTGCGGCAGGCTGGCGCGCTCGGTGTGCAGGTGGTCGGCCTCGGGCAGGTCGTCGGGCTCGTGCTCGCCCCGGTGGACGAGCAGGAGCTCGTGGCCGTGGTCGGCCAGCTCCTCCACGATCGCCGCCCCGATGAACCTGGTCCCGCCGATCACCATCACCCGCAACGCGGCCGCCTCCGGATCCTCGCCCACCGCCAACACCGCCAAGCCTAACCGCATCA
>DASVXQ010000624.1:0-15303 GCA_036392615.1 Actinomycetes bacterium
CGCTCGGCGATGCTCTCCACCCCGCGCTCCAGGCTGGGCCAGGCGACGCGCTCGACCAGCAGCGCCGCGTCGACCACGCCGTCCTCGGTCTCCGCCGGCCGCCAGGTCACCGAGCTGGCCCAGCGGCCGAGCTCGCCGACCAGCGCCGCCGAGTCGGCCTCCCGCCGTCGCGCCAGCGCGCCGGCGACCAGCTCGCCGAGCTGGATGCGCTCGTACCAGGTCGCCTCGGCCGGCCGGCCGCGCAGCCGCTCGCGCAGCTCGGCGATCAGCGGCTCCTGCTCGACCACCTCGCGCAGCACCGTCTCCTCGACATAGCGGGCCTTGACGGTGAACTGCGCCCGGCCCTCCAGGGCGGCCAGCGCGGCGGCGAAGCGCGCCTGCCGGGGGGCGAGCAGCTCGTCGACCACCGCCCGCCGGTCGGCCAGCACCGCGCCGAAGCGCAGCGGCAGCACCGCTGTCGTGCGGGCGATGGCGTCCAGCAGACGGCTGTGCCGCAGCAGGTCGCGGCGGCTGCCGAGCGCGCCGTCCGCGGACACGGCGCTGACCACCGCGGCGACCGGGCCGTGGCGGACCAGCCCGAGGTCGGCGCCCGGCTCGCCGACGCCGGACGCGTCGGCTGGCAGGACCGTGCGCGCCGGGACGACCCCGTAGACGTAGGTCGCCCCGGTCAGCGTGGCGGCGGTCCCTGGGATCACGAGTCCTCCGCCTTGCCGTTCTCGCCGCCGTTCCCGCCGCCGCCGCGCACGCGCTGCTCGACCTTGTGGGCGCCCTCCTCGACCTTTTCGACGGCCTCCTTGCCGGCGTGGAGCGCCTTCCTGGCGGTCTTTCCCGGAGGCTTCATGTCCTCCATCAGGTCGGGGAGCGTGCGCGGCTGCGAGCGCTCCTGGTCCAGGCTCAGCCGGCCGACCGCCTCGGCGAAGCGCAGGTAGGTGTCCACGCTGGCGATCACGATGCGGGCGTCGATCGTCAGCAGCTCGATGCCGAGCAGCGACACCCGGACGTAGGCGTCGATCACCAGGCCCTTGTCCAGGATGAGGTCGACCACGTCGGCCAGGCTGCTGGACGGCGGCCGCTCCAGATACGGGTTGCGCTGGGTGAGCGCGGCCGTGCCCATGCTCACGCCCCTCGCTGGCTCCGCTCCGGGACCACCGGCTCGGACTCCTCGTCCGCGGCCGGGGCCTGCGCCTGTGCCTCACCCTCGGACGGTGCCTCGGCCTGCTGGCCCTGCTCGCCCTCGGGCTGCTCGCCGTCCTCGGGCTGTTCACCCTCGGGTTGCTCCGCCTGAGCCTGCTCGGCCTGGGCCTGCTCGGCCTCGGGCTGCTCGGCCTCGGCCTGCTCGGCCTCGGGCTGCTGGGCCTCGGCCTGCTCGGCCTCGCCGGCCGCTTGGCCGCCGTCCTCCTGCCCCTCCTCCTGCTGCTGCACCTCGCCGTCCTTGACGCGGCCGCGCCACGCGCCGGTGGCGGCCTCCTTCATCTCCACGAAGGCCTTGAAGCGCTGGAGGTCGGTGTCCAGCGCGCGGATGGCGGCCCGCCAGCCGCGGCCGGTCTTCTCGATCAGCCCGGTGGGCTGGAAGTCGAGGTTCACCTGCACGCGGCTCAGCCGGGGGTCGTGGAGCTGGTGGAAGTTGATGACCCCGATGTGCTGCGGGCCGCTGAGGCTCTTCCAGACGATCCGCTCGTTGGGGCGCTGCTCGACGATCTCGGCTTCCCATTGCCGGCGGACGCCCCAGATCTTCTCGTGCCAGATCAGGTGCGTGTCGTCCTTCTGCTCGATCCGCTCGACCCGGAACATGAACTTGGGGAATTCCTCGAACTGGGTCCACTGGTTGTAGGCGACCTCGGCGGGAACCGAGACGTCGATCGCGGCCTGCATCGGGAGCCGCCGCCCCCGGCCCACGCCGCTGAGGTCGCCGCCGCCGCCGCCTCCTCCTCCCCCTTGGCCGCGATTGCCCCTGGTGAACATCGACCCGATGGCGCCTCCGACGGCGCCCGCCGGGCCCTTGGCCAGCGCCCCGGGGAACTTGGTGACCAGTCCGGGGAACTTGCCCAGCACGGTGCCGGCCACCGCCTTGGCGCCGCCGGCGTCCTTCAGCTTGGGGGCGACGCTCTCCCTCACGACATTGGTGACCAGGCCGGGCGCCTTGTTGGCCATGTAGATCACCGCCGAAGTCGCCGCCTGGCGGGCAGCCGGCGCGACCGTCTCGCTGGCCGCCTGGGTGATCCCGGCCTTGACCTCGTCGGCGATGATCTTCTGCGCTTCGCGCAGGACCGTCCTGAAATCGATGGCAGGGTTCTGGGCCACCGACTCGAGCTTGTCCTTGGCCTGGCCCGCGGTGTCCTTGGCCTGGCCCGCGGCCTGACCGGCGGCCTCCTTGATCGTGCCGGCGACCTCCTGGCGGTCCTGGCTGCCCTTGTCCTCCTCGCCGCCCTGACCGGCCTCGCCGGCATCCTGTGCGCGGTTCTGCTCCTGCTCCGTCATTTCCCACCTCCTCGCGTCAGGACTTGCGACTAACCACGTCGCGGTCCTCAAAACCGCATTCGAGAACAAATTTTCGGGGTGGACGGAGAGGCTCCCTCGCAGGTCGCCCATGCGGTGCGCACCGGTGAATTCCGGCGGAGATCCATTGGAACGTGAATGAAGGTCGCAGCGGTCGCTATTGGCCAAACAATAGCCGAAGCGGCGTTCAGGTCAGCGGCGGGGCGTCCAGCCGCTCGGCCAGCATGGCGATGGACTCGTAGACCGCCACCGCGCCGGCGTCGCGGAGCTCCTGCTCCGAGAAGCCGCCCGTCAGGATCGCGATCGCCGGGATCCCGGCGCGCTTGGCGGCCTCGCAGTCCCAGGTCGAGTCGCCGATCATCACCGCCCGGTCGTCGCCGGCCTGCTCCATCGCCGCAAGGACCAGGTCGGGCTGCGGCTTGGTCGCCTCCACGTCGGCCGAGGTCGTGGTGCCGTCGGCCAGCTCGGCGGCGTCCAGGAGTCCCAGGTAGTGCTCGACCTCGTGGGGCTTGGCGGAGCTCGCCAGCACCAGCCGGTGGCCGCGGCGCTTGAGTGTGCGGAGCAGCTCGGCGGCGCCCTCGAACGGTGCGGTCTCGCCGATCAGCTGGCTGTACTCCTCGTCCTGGGCGGCGCGGACGGCGTCGCCCAGCCGCTTCTCCACCTCGTCGCCGGCGACCGCCCCCACGAGCTGGTCGCCGCCCATCCCGATGTGCCGGTGGATGCGCCAGACCGGCACGACGACCCCCTGGCGGCGAAACGCCCGGTACCAGGCGATCGCGTGGTGGTAATTGGTGTCGACCAGCGTGCCGTCGATGTCCAGAATTGCGGCAGGTGGCATGTCTCCTCCTCGCTGAGCACGTATTGGTACCCACTACCCCACGGCGACCGCCGGTACCCCACCGGGATCGTTCCATTCGACCCCCTGTAGGCTGTCCGCGCCCGTCATGGCGCATTGCCCGATGCGAACCGGCAGCAGTGAATTCGAGGTGACTGGCGCAATGATCCGTGGTGAAATTCTGGCTCACGTTCGCTGCTTGCGGGACGTTGGCCAGGTATGGACGGAAGACGGCGTCATGCTCGACGGTCACGATGGCCGCAGCGTGCTCGCGTGCGTTGAGGTACAGCGAGAAGCCACTACCGCGCTGGTCGTCGGGCGGAGTTCAGCGAGGGCCTGCTCATCACCGTCGCTGACCCGTTTCAGAACATGGACGCGCCAGGACGAGGTTGGCACTGCCTACAGTCGGGTTCTGGACCCGTGATGACCTGGAGTTGGCGTCCGCCGCTCAGTAATCGACCCAGGATCGCGTGCAACGCCGGTGCCTGCGCGGGGTCGACCTCCCGGGCCTTGGTGGCGGCCAGGCCACGCCGCTGGCAGGCGGCTGGACTACTCCTCTTCATGCCGGATTCTCCGCCGAGCTGAACCGCAACGCCAGGCCTGCTGAGCGCGGATTGGCCCAGGTGTTCGCGACTACGATACGAACCGGACAGACTCACAGAACGCCGGAGCCCTGGGTATGGACAAGGAACGAGCGAACGATCAGGTGGAGCGCCTGCTGCGGCGGCTCGACGCCGCCTGGACGGCGTTCACCGACAGCTACTCAGGCCTCCCGGAGGAGCTGCTGGCCGAGCCCGGCGTGGTGGAGGGCTGGTCCGTGAAGGACCTCCTGGTGCACGTGACCACCTGGGAGGGTGAGGCGCTGCGCCACCTGCCGGTGGTGATCGCCGGCGGCCGGCCGCCCCGCTACGCGCTCGAGGGGGGCATCGACGCCTTCAACGCCCGCGCGGCCGAGGCGGGCCGGCGCCGCTCGCTCGACGAGGTGCTGCGGCGGCAGGCCGAGACCCACGCCCGGCTGGTCGACTTCATCCGCTCGCAGCCGCCCGGCACCTTCGGCGGCCAGACGCGCGCGCGGCGCCGCCTGCGGCTCGACACCTACGGCCACTACCCCGAGCACACCGCCGCCATCCGGGCGTGGCGGCAGCGCCGGACGGCCTGACCGCCGAGCCGCCGGCCGGCTGCCGAGCCGCCCGGCCGAACCGCCCGGAGTCCGGTTGGAGGCGGCGTTTCCTGGCAATGCGTCGTGGTAGCCCTGGGGCGCAACGGGGAGCCGAGCATCCGGGAGGCATCGTGGTCGAATTGGGCTGGACGCTGTCGAGCGAGGAGCACCCGCCGAACCGGCTGGTCGAGACCGCGCGGCTGGCCGAGGACGCCGGCTTCGGGTTCGCGATGGTCTCCGACCACTACCACCCGTGGATCGACCGGCAGGGGCAGAGCCCGTTCGTCTGGTCGGTCATCGGCGGCGTGGCGCACGCCACCGAGCGGATCCCCCTGGGCACCGGGGTCACCTGCCCGACCATGCGCGTCCACCCGGCGATCGTCGCCCAGGCCGCCGCCACCTCCGCGGCCATGCTGCCCGGGCGCTTCTTCCTGGGCGTCGGCAGCGGCGAGAACCTCAACGAGCACGTGGTCGCGCCCCGCTGGCCGTCCGCCGCCATCCGGCTGGACATGCTGGAGGAGGCCATCGAGATCATCCGCGAGCTGTGGGAGGGCAAGCTCGTCTCGCACCGCGGCACCCACTTCGAGGTCGAGAACGCGCGCCTCTACACCCTGCCCGACCAGCCGCCGCCGATCTACGTCGCCGGGACCGGGGACACCTCGGCGTCGCTGGCCGCCAACCGCGGCGACGGGCTGATCGGCACCGCGCCCAAGAAGGAGCTCATCCAGAGCTACCGCGACGCCGGCGGCGACGGTCCCCGCTACGGCCAGCTGCACGTCTGCTGGGGCGAGCGCGAGGACCAGGCGCGCAAGACCGCCCTGGAGGTGTGGCCGAACGTGGCCATCCCCGGCGAGCTCAGCCAGGAGCTGCCGTTGCCACGGCACTTCGAGGAGGCCGCGCAGACCATCACCGAGGACATGGTCGCCGAGCTGGTGCCCTGCGGCCCCGACCCCGAGAAGCACCTCGCCCAGCTCCGGAAGTTCGTGGACGCCGGTTACGACCACGTGCTCGTGCACCAGATCGGCGACGACCAGGAGCAGGCGGTCGACTTCTACCGGCGCGAGATCATGCCGCGCCTGGACCAGCTCGGCGGCGGCGCGGGCTGATCGCATGCGGGTCGGGTGGCGGGCGGGGAAGATCGACCGGACGGCGCGGGAGACGTTCGGCTGGTCGCGGCTGCGTCCCGGCCAGCGCCAGGCGATCCGCTCGGTGCTGGACGGCCACGACACCCTGGTGGTGATGCCCACCGGCGCCGGCAAGTCGGCCATCTACCAGGTCGCGGCGCTGCTGCTCGGCGGCCCAACGGTGGTCGTCTCGCCGCTGATCGCGCTGCAGCGCGACCAGGTCGCCGCGTTGACCGCCGCCGGCGCGCCCGAGGCGGTGACGGTCAACTCCGCCCAGCGCGGCAGCGACAGCCAGCACGCCTGGGAGGCGCTGGCGGCCGGCACCGCGGAGTTCCTCTTCCTCACCCCGGAGCAGCTCGCCAAGGACGAGGTGATCGAGCAGCTCGGCGAGCACCGGCCCAGCCTGATGGTGGTGGACGAGGCGCACTGCGTGTCCTCCTGGGGCCACGACTTCCGTCCCGAGTACCTGCGCCTGCAGGACGCCATCGAGCGTCTCGGGCACCCGCGGGTGGTGGCGCTGACCGCCACCGCGGCGCCGCCGGTCCGCCAGGAGATCACCAGCCGGCTCGGCATGCGCCGGGCCCGGCAGGTGATCGCCGGCTTCGACCGTCCCAACCTGGACCTGGCGGTGCGGCGCTTCGACCGCGACGAGGACAAGCGCGCCGCGGTGGTGGAGCGGGTGCTGGGCGAGCGCCTGCCCGGGCTGGTGTACGTGGCCACCCGGCGCGACGCGGAGCGCTATGCCGAGGCGCTGGCCGAGCGCGGCCTGACCGCGGCGGCCTACCACGCGGGCCTGCGCGCCGCCGAGCGCAGCCGCACCCACCAGCGCTTCACCGGCGACGAGCTCGACGTGGTGGTGGCCACCTCCGCGTTCGGCATGGGCATCGACAAGCCCAACGTGCGCTTCGTGCTGCACGCCGCCATCCCCGACTCGCTCGACTCCTACTACCAGGAGATCGGCCGGGCCGGGCGCGACGGCGAGCCGGCCAACGCCGTGCTGCTCTATCGCCCGGAGGACCTCGGCCTCCAGCGCTTCCACGCGGGCGGCGCGCCCGACGACCAGGTGCTCGGCCAGGTGGCCCGCAGCCTCCGCCGCCAGCACGGCCCGGTCGGCGCCGACCGGCTGCGGGAGCGGCTGGGGCTGTCGGCCACCAGGCTGACCGCCATGGTCAACCTGCTGGAGCAGGCCGGGGCGGTGCGGGTGGTCGAGGAGGGGCGGCTGGAGTACCCGCCGGACGGGCCGGCGCCGGCGCGGGCGGTCGAGCGGGCCATGGAGATCGCCGAGCAGCACCGCCGCCTGGAGCTGTCCAGGGTCGAGATGATGCGCGCCTACGCCGAGACCACCGGCTGCCGCCGCCAGTTCCTGCTGGGCTACTTCGGCGAGGGGCTGGACCGGCCCTGCGGCCACTGCGACACCTGCCGGGCGGGCACCGCGACCAGGCAGCCGCGGGCGCGCGGCAAGGCCGCCTTCCGGGGCGGCAGCCGCGTCGAGCACCGCGAGCTCGGCCCCGGCACGGTGATGCGGCTGGAGAGCGACCGCCTCACCGTGCTGTTCGACCGCGCCGGCTACAAGACCCTCTCGCTCCAGACCGTCCAGCAACGCAACCTGCTGACCCGGGCGTGAGCCTCAGGCGACCTCAGCGACCGCCTCGGCGAACTGCGCGGCGTACAGGCGCGCGTAGGCGCCGCCCGCCTCCAGCAGCTCGGCGTGGGTGCCCTGCTCGACGATCTGGCCGTCCTCCATCACCAGGATCAGGTCGGCGTCGCGGATGGTGGACAGGCGGTGGGCGATCACGAAGCTGGTCCTGCCCTTGCGCAGCGAGGTCATCGCCTGCTGGATCAGCATCTCGGTGCGGGTGTCGACCGAGCTGGTCGCCTCGTCGAGGATCAGGATGGCCGGCTCGGCGATGAACGCCCGCGCGATGGTGATCAGCTGCCGCTCGCCCGCGCTGACGCTGGCGCCCTCCTCGTCCAGCACGGTGTCGTAGCCGTCGGGCAGCGCCCGCACGAAGCGGTCCACCCAGGTCGCCCTGGCCGCCTCGACGATCCGCTCGTGGGTCGCGCCCTCGGCGCCGTAGGCGATGTTCTCGGCGATGGTGCCGCCGAACAGCCAGGCGTCCTGGAGCACCATGCCGGTCCTGGCGCGCAGCTCCTCGCGGGACATGGTGGCGATGTCGACCCCGTCGAGCGTGATCCGCCCGCTGCTCACCTCGTAGAAGCGCATCAGCAGGTTGACCAGCGTGGTCTTGCCGGCGCCGGTCGGCCCCACGATGGCGACCGTCTGGCCCGGCTCGACCGTCAGCGAGAGGTCCTCGATCAGCGGCATGTCCGGCTGGTAGCGGAAGGAGACGTGCTCGAACTCGACCCGCCCGCGCACCTCCGCCGGGCGCGCCGGGCTGACCGGGTCCGGCTCCTGCTCCTCCGCGTCCAGCAGGGCGAACACCCGCTCCGCCGAGGCCACGCCCGACTGCAGCAGGTTGGCCATGCTGGCCACCTGGGTCAGCGGCTGGCTGAACTGCCGTGAGTACTGGATGAACGCCTGCACGTTGCCGAGCGACAGCGCGCCGGCCGCCACCCGCAGCGCGCCGACCACCGCGACCAGCACGTAGTTGAGGTTGCCGATGAACATCATCGCCGGCTGGATGGTCCCGGAGATGAACTGCGCCTTGAAGCTGGAGGCGAACAGCGAGTCGTTGTGCTCGCGGAACACGCGCATCGCCTCGTGGCGCCGGCCGAACGCCTTGACCAGCGAGTGGCCGGTGTACATCTCCTCGATGTGGGCGTTGAGCCGGCCGGTGGTGCCCCACTGCGCCACGAACTTGGGCTGCGCGCGCTTGCCGATCCTGGCCACCACGAACACCGAGACCGGCACGGTGACCAGGGCGATGACCGCCAGCAGGGGAGAGATGAAGCACATCACCGTGACCACGCCGACGATCGTCAGCAGCGCGAACAGCATCTGGCTGAGGGTCTGCTGGAGGGTCTGCTGGAGGTTGTCGATGTCGTTGGTGACGCGGCTGAGGATCTCGCCGCGCGGCTGGCGGTCGAAGTAGCTGAGCGGCAGCCGCGCGAGCTTGCTCTGCGACCGCTCGCGCAGCCGGAACACCGCCCGCTGCACGATGGTGGTGGTCAGGCGCCCCTGGAGCCAGCCCAGCACCGAGGCGGCCACGTAGATCACCAGCACCAGCAGCAACACGCGGCCGACCTGGCCGAAGTCGATGCCCTGCCCGGGCACCACGTGCATCGAGCTGAGCATGTCGGCCAGCCGGTCCTGGCCCCGCGCGCGCAGGCCGGCGACCGCCTGCGCCCTGCTCACGCCGGCGGGGAACTGGCGGCCCACCACGCCGGCGAAGATCAGGTCGGTCGCGCGGCCGAGGATCTTGGGGCCGAGCACGGTCAGCACCACGCTGGCGCAGGCCATCGCCAGGGTGACCGCGATCAGCGGGCGCTCGGGCCGCAGCGTGCCCAGCAGCCGGCGGCTGGAGCCGACGAAGTCGAGCGCCTTCTCGGTGGGCATGCCGCCGGTGAACGCGGCCGGGCCTCGCCGGATCCCGCCCGGCGCCGGGCCAGGGCCGCGGCGGGGGGTCGGGCGCTCGCCGTCGAGGCGCTGCGGGGTCTGCGCGCTCACGCTGCCGCCTCCTGTTCGGTCAACTGGGAGAGGACGATCTCGCGGTAGGTCTGGTTGGAGTCCATCAGCTCGTGGTGGGTGCCGCTGCCGACCACCCGGCCGTCGTCGATCACCACGATGATGTCGGCGTGGCGGATGGTGGCCACCCGCTGGGCGACGATCACCACCGTGGCGCTGGTGGTCTCGCGCGCCAGCGCGGCCCGCAGCGCGGCGTCGGTGGCGTAGTCGAGCGCCGAGAAGGAGTCGTCGAACAGGTAGATGTTGGGGCGGTGCACCAGCGCCCGGGCGATCGCCAGGCGCTGCCGCTGGCCGCCGGAGACGTTGGTGCCGCCCTGGGCGATGGGTGCGTCGAGCCCTTCGGGCATGCGCTCCACGAAGTCCCGGGCCTGGGCGATCTCCAGCGCGCGCCAGAGCTCCTCGTCGTCGGCGTCCGGGTTGCCGTAGCGCAGGTTGGAGGCGACCGTGCCGGAGAACAGGTAGGGCCGCTGCGGCACCAGCCCGATCGCCGCCGCCAGCGCCGCCGGGTCGAGCTGGCGCACGTCGACGCCGTCGATCCGCACGCTGCCGGCGGTCGCGTCGAACAGCCGCGGGATCAGGTTCAGCAGGGTGGTCTTGCCGCTGCCGGTGCTGCCGATCACTGCGGTGACCTCGCCGGGCCTGGCGACCAGGTCGACGCCGCGCAGCACGGCCTTCTCCGCGCCGGGGTAGCGGAACTCGACCCCGCGCAGCTCCAACAGGCCGGCCGGGCGCTCCGGCCGGACCGGGCTGGCGGGCGGGACCACGCTGGAGCGGGTGTCCAGCACCTCCTGGATGCGCTCGGCGCTGACCTCGGCGCGCGGCACCATCATGAACATGAAGGTCGCCATCATCACCGAGATCAGGATCTGGATCAGGTAGGCGAGGAAGGCGGTCATCGCGCCGATCTGCATCGCGCCGCTGGCGACGCGGTGGCCGCCGAACCACAGCACCGCCACGCTGGAGACGTTGAGCACCAGCAGCACGGTGGGGAACATCAGCGCCATCAGCCGCCCCACGCCGAGCGAGACGTCCATCAGTTCGGTGTTGGCCCCCTCGAACCGGCGCCGCTCGCCGGGGTCGCGCACGAACGCGCGGATCACCCGGACGCCGCTGATCTGCTCGCGCAGCACGCGGTTGATCCGGTCCAGCCGCGTCTGCATCAGCCGGAACAGCGGCCGCATGCGCGAGATGATCAGCGACACCACGACCGCCAGCAGCGGCACGATCACCAGCAGCAGCGACGACAGCGGCACGTCCTGGTCGAGCGCCAGCAGGACCCCGCCGACGGCCATGATCGGCGCCGACACCATCAGCGTGAAGCTCAGCAGCGCCAGCATCTGGACCTGCTGGACGTCGTTGGTGGTTCGGGTGATCAGTGAGGGCGTGCCGAAGTGGCCGACCTCCCTGGCGGAGAAGTCCTGCACCCGGTCGAAGATCGCCAGCCGGACGTCGCGGCCCAGCGCCATCGAGGTCCGGGCGCCGAAGTACACCGCGCCGATGGAGCCGAGGATCTGCACCACCGTGACGGCCAGCATCACGCCGCCGGTGTGCATGATGTAGCCGGCGTCGCCCCGGACCACGCCGTTGTCGATGATGTCGGCGTTCAGCGTCGGCAGGTAGAGGGTCGCCAGGGTCTGGATGAGCTGGAGGACCACCACCAGCGTGATCGGGCGCCGGTAGGGGCGGAGGTAGGTGCGCAGGATGCGGATCAGCACGATGTGACGCTCGCTGGTGAGTAGGAACGGGAGGAGATGGCCTCGGCCGCCGCCGGGATCGCCAGGCGCAGGGTCGCCTCGACCACGGCGGCGAAGGAGGCCTTCACGTCCGGCCGCAGCCAGTGCTCGGTGGCCACCCGGGTCGCGCCGGAGACCATCGCGGCCAGCAGCCGCGGCTCCAGGTCGCGCTCGGCGTCCAGGCCGGTGCGCTCGGCGATCGCCTCGGCGAGGTCCCGCTCGCGGGCGGCGACCGCCTTGAGGAACTCGCCACGCAGGGCGCGCGACGAGACGATCAGGCGGATCATGTCCTTGTCCGGCTCGCCCATGCCGGCGTACCGGTCGACCATCGTGCGGACGATCGCCTCGCCGAGCGGCTCGTCAGCCGGCCGGGAGCGCAGCCCCTCGCCGACCCGCCGCGCCCGCTCGGCCGCGACCGCGCAGATCGCCTCTTCCCTGGAGGAGAAGTAGTTGTTGTAGGTCCGGGGGGAGACGCCGGCGGCGGCGGCGATGTCGTCGACGCGGACCTTCTCGAGCCCCCGCTCCAGTGCCAGCCGAACCGCCGCCAGGCTCAGCGCCTCACGGGTCGCGAGCTTCTTTCGTTCCCGAAGTCCGAGATCCTCGGCGGTGTCCAGCTCCACGCAAGGGACTCTAGCACAACCTGCGTGTCACGCAAAATTGCGCATCGCGCAGGTTGCGAGGCGCTGGAGCCTCCCATTTGCCGGTTGTCTTCGCGGGTAGCCGGGAGCATGCCCTCCGCCGAGGACCGCCGAGCCCGGGTCGCCACCACGGTCGTGTTCTTCGTGACCGGCTTCGTGGTGGCCGCCTGGGCGACGCGGATCCCGGAGGTGCAGCAGCGCCTGGCGCTGTCGCCCGGGCGGTTCGCGATCGCGGTGCTGGGGCTGGAGGGCGGCGCGATCGTCGGCCTGCCGGCCGGCGCCGCCCTGCTCGCCCGTCCGGCCCTCGGCTCGAAGGCCGCGGCGCGGGTACCGGCCGAGCGCTGAGGTCCCGGGCGTCAGGCGCGGGGCTGGAGCCGCAGGGTCGCGCCGATCGCCTCCTCGCTCAGCAGCGGCTCCACGTACGGGCTGCGGCCGTACTTGCTCTCGTAGGCGCGGGTGACCTCCTGCCTGGTGGCCTCGTCGGCGACCGGCTCGGCGCGCACCTGGTGGGTGTGCGCCTCGTCGGTCAGCAGGCCGTCGGGGTTGGCGCGCAGCCGCCGGTACCAGCCACCGCGCTGCCCGTGCATCGACCGCACGAAGATGTCGTCGCCGGCGCGCACGATCCACACCGGCGTGGACCCGGTGGAGCCGTCCGGCCGCTGGAAGCCGATGGTGATCTCCTCCGCCTCGGCGGCGTGCTGCAGGTCGCTATCCGCCATTGCGTCCACCTTCCCCAGTTCGTGGGCAGCCTGGAATCGCACCCACGACCGTACTCCCGGGCGGCGGCGGGTTCGAGGCGCCGCGCCGCTCGCCGTCAGTACCGCGCGGCGGCGCAGCGCAGGATCGCCCGCACCGACTGGTCGACGTCGTGCTCGTCGGTGGACCAGTTCGACACCGAGATCCGCATGGCGGCCTGGCCGCGCCAGGTGGTGCCGCTCAGCCAGCAGGTCCCGTCGCGCTGGACGCGCTGCACGACCCGGCGGGTGTGGCCGTCGTGGTCGCCGTCGGCGGCGCGGAAGCGCACCAGCACCTGGTTGAGCACCACCTCGTTGAGCAGCTCGACGTCGTCGTGCGCGGCGAGCTGGTCGGCCGCCCTGCCGGCCAGCGCGCAGCAACGCTCGACCAGCTCGGCGATGCCTCCTCTGCCCAGCGCGCGGATGGCGGCGTGGACCGCGAACCCGCGGGCGCGCCGCGAGAACTCGGGGTTGTAGTCGAGCGGGTCGCGCTCGCCTTCGTTGCCGTGGATCAGGTAGCTGGCGCGCACGCCCATGGCGGCGCGGTGCGCCTCGGGATGGGCGCACAGCGCCAGGCCGGAGTCATAGGGCACGTTGAGCCATTTGTGTGCGTCCGTGGCCCACGAGTCGGCCAGCTCCACCCCGGCGACCAGCGGGCGCAGCCGCGGGCTGGCCGCCGCCCACAGCCCGAAGGCGCCGTCCACGTGCACCCAGGCGCCCGCCTCGCGCGCCAGCTCGCAGATCTCGCCCACCGGGTCGATCGCGCCGCTGTTGACGTTGCCGACCTGGGCGCAGACGATCGCCGGCCCGCTCCCGCGCCGCAGCGCCTCCCGGAGCGCGTCCGCGCGCATGCGACCCTGGTCGTCGCTGGCGACCGGCTCGACCGCTGACCTGCCCAGGCCGAGGAAGCGCAGGGCGCGGTCGATGGTGTCGTGCCGCTGCTCGCCGGCCAGCACGCGCAGCCGGGGCGCGCCGGCGAGCCCGTCCGCCTCCACGTCCCAGCCGGCCCGTCGCAGCATCTCGTGCCTGGCGGCGGCCAGCCCGGTGAAGTTGGCCATCTGCACGCCGGTGACGAAGCCCACCGACGCGCCGGCGGGCAGCCCGAGCAGCTCGGTCAGCCAGCCGCCGACCACCTGCTCGGTCACGGCCGCGGCCGGGCCGAGGACGTGCAGGCCGGCGTTCTGGTCCCAGGCGGCGGTGAGCCAGTCCGCCGCCAGCGCGGCCGGGCTCGCGCCGCCGACCACGAACCCGAAGTACCGCCCGCTCGGCGAGGCGACCAACCCCGGCGCGGCGGCGGCCGCCAGGGCCGCGACCACCTTGGCGGGGTCGTCCGGCCCCTCGGGCAGCGGCCCGCCGAGGGCGGTGTGCAGCTCCTCGAGGCTCGCGCCGGCGCCCACCGGCCGGTCCGGCAGCCCTGTCAGATGTGCCAGCGCGCTGTCGTATGCGGTGGCGAGCGGTCCCGCCCAGTCCGGCTGCTCCACGTCGTCCGCCTCCTCAGGGTCGTGCATCTCCTGCTGGTGCCCCCCGCAGGCTAGGGGCTGCGGCGGCCGGCCAGCATCCGGCAAACCACGGGGTTGCGCGCCGGCCCCCGGTCCGGCCGGCGACTCCCGCTCGCTCAGGTTTCGCCCGGGCGACACCCGCCCGTCACCGGTGGTTCCCGTGCCGCTGTGTAGGTTCCTGCGCTGCGTGGGCAGGCCGCAGCGACGGACGAAGGAGCCGGATTGGGACGGTCAGCGGCGGTCGAGCCGATCGTGCGCGAGGGCGGCGGCGAGGCCCTGCGCGGCCTCCGGATGCGGCTGCGCGAGCGCCGCCAGCGGGGGATCGCCGCCGGCGTCGCCGGCACGGTGCTCGCCTTCCTGGCGCTGACCACGGTCCAGGCGCTCGGTATCGCGCCCTACCTGCCACCCGACGAGCTGTACCACGTGGGCTACGCCGTGGTGGTCGGCGACGGCCACCTGCCCACGCTGACCACGCCGGTGCCCGCCGGCGAGATCCCGCTGCCGCCGCGGGACGGGAGGCCGCGGCGCGTCTACACCGCCAACCATCCGCCGCTGTTCTACCTGCCGGAGTCGGTCGTCCTGCGGATCGGCCCCCCGGCCGTCGCGCTGCTGGCCGCGCGCCTGCTGAGCGCCTGCTTCGGCGCGGCCGGGGTGCTGCTGGTGGCCTGGCTCGCGCTGGTGCTGGTCCCCGGCCGGCCGCGCGTCGCGGTGGCGGCCGCCTGGTTCGTGGCGCTGCTGCCGGCGGTGCCGCACTACTCGGCCTTCGTCTACAACGACGGGCTGGGGTTCCTGGCGTCGACGGCCGCGCTGGTGGCCGGCGCGCTCGCCCTGCGGCGCGGCCCGGCCTGGTGGCGCCTGCTTGGCCTGTCTGCCGCGGCGGCCGCCGCCGCGCTGACCCGCGCGCCCGGGCTCGCGCTGACCGCCGTGGGCGGGGTGGTCGCGGCGATGGCGGTCTGGCTCCACCTCCAGCGGGAGGCCGGGCGGCGCCTGCTGCTGGCCGCCGGGACCGGCGCGCTGGTCGGCGGGACCAGCCTGGCCAGCTCGATCTGGTTCTACCTGCGCAACCGGGCGCTGTACGGCCAGCTCACCGGCGCCCGCTACAACCAGGCGCTGTTCGGCTTCCCGGGCCAGGACCACCCGGTCCGGCTGGTCGCCTCGCCCGGCTATCTGCTCAGGCTGTTCGACGGCCTGTGGGTCTGGACCCGCTTCCCGACCCGGCAGATCCCGGTCCAGCGGAGCCTCGTGCTGCTCCCCAGGCTGATCGCGCTGGCGGTCCTGGCTGGCCTGCTGGTTGCGGCCGTCCGGGGCCTGCGGCGGCGCCGCGGCCGGGCCGCCGGCTGGCCGCCGGCGCCCGTCCTGGCGCCCGGCGAGGTCGCCTCGTGGCTGCTGCTGGTCGGCTGGCTGCTGCTGGCCTTCCTGATGGTCGCCTGGTACGACGG
>DASVXQ010000625.1:0-29004 GCA_036392615.1 Actinomycetes bacterium
GGGCGCGTTCGGGCTGCTGGCGGTGGGACTGCTGGTCCGCTCGATGTCGGGGGGCGGGATCGGCGACCGCGGCGGCAGGCCGCTGGTCCGCCCGGCCGGGGCGCCGCTCCAGCCGGCAACGCTGCCGCCGGACCCGCCCGAGGACGCGCCGTTCCGCACGATCCAGGGCCTCACCCCGGAGATCACCCCCAACCACCGCCACTACGTGGTCGACGAGTCGATCATCGATCCCGACGTGGACCCCGGCTCCTGGAGGCTGCGGGTCGACGGGCTGGTCGGCAAGCCGATCACCCTCGGCTACCAGCAGCTGCTGGCGCTGCCGGCGATCGAGCGGTTCGTCACCATGCAGTGCATCTCCAACGAGGTGGGCGGCAACCTGGTCGGCACCGCCAAGTGGACCGGCGTGCCGCTGGCCGCCCTGCTGGAGCGGGCCGGCGGCGTCTCGGAGCGGGCGGTGCGGGTGGTCTTCCACGCGGTCGGCGGGTACACCGACTCGCTGCCGGTCGCCAAGGCCAGGGACGGCGAGACGATGGTCGCCTACGGCATGAACGGCCAGACGCTGCCGCGCGCCCACGGCTACCCGGCGCGGATCATCGCCCCGGGCATCTATGGCATGAAGAGCGTCAAGTGGCTCCAGCGCATCGAGGTGGTCGACTACGACTACGAGGGCTACTGGCAGCGCGACGCGGGCTGGGACAACGTGGCGGTGATCAAGGTCGCCAGCCGCGTGGACGTGCCCGGGGAGCTGGCGGCCGTCAAGGGCGAGGCGACCATCGCCGGCGTGGCCTGGGCGGGGGACCGCGGCATCAAGGCGGTCGAGGTCTCGGTCGACGACGGCCGCACCTGGATGCCGGCGATCCTGCGGCGCCAGATCGCCCGCACGACCTGGCGGCAGTGGCGGCTCCCCTGGCGCCCCACCGGCTCCGGCAGGACCACCATCCAGGTGCGTGCCTTCGACGGCGACGGCAAGGTCCAGATCGCCGAGCAGGCGCCGCCCCACCCCAGCGGCTCCTCCGGCTACCAGCGGACCGAGGTCGTCACCGGCGACTCCTGACCCGCGCGGCTTGCCGCCTGTCGGAATGCGGGCGCGGCAGGCGCTGTTGTGCAAGTGGAATCGTCAATCACATTGAATCGAGAGGTTGCTGCTTGCAGACGTCGGTACGTCCCGAGTTCTCGAGCTCCGCCCTTCCATGGGGCTGCTATCCTGCGCAGGAGTGTCGCCCAGCGCTTGGACTTGCCTCTGGTGCGCCACTGCGGGCGCTGGCGGCACCGCTGCCTGATATGGATCGACGGGAAGGACCTGGGGTGCAACCCTTCGCCCGAGAGCTCGGTCAGCAGGACAGCAGGAGACCTGACGAAGGCAGCCGCGCTCCCGCCGAGGAGACCCCGGAGGAGCGCGAGCGGCGGTTCGTCGAATCCGCCATCCCGCTGCTCGACACCATCTACGCCGGTGCCCTGCGCCTGACCCGGAACCCGGCTGACGCCGAAGACCTGGTGCAGGAGACCTTCCTGCGCGCGTACAACGCGTTCCACCAGTTCGAGCCGGGGACCAACCTGAAGGCCTGGTTGTACCGGATCCTCACCAACGCGTACATCAACTCCTACCGCAAGCACCAGCGCGAGCCGCAGTCGGTGTCGACGGACGACGTCGACGACTTCTCGCTCTACCAGCGCATCGCCAACTCGGACGGCGGGTCGGAGTCGCCCGAGCAGGTGCTCCTGGAGCGCATCCCGGAGCACGAGGTCCGTGAGGCGCTCGATTCGCTGCCGGAGCAGTTCCGGATGGCGGTGCTGCTGGCCGACGTCGAAGGGTTCTCCTACAAGGAGATCGCGGACATCATGGGCACCTCGATCGGCACCGTGATGTCCCGCCTGCACCGCGGGCGGCGCCAGCTCCAGAAGAGTCTCTGGGAGTTCGCCGCCGAGCGCGGGTTGCTCGAGGAGGGACAGGAATGGGTTCGCCCGAAGTAGGGGGCTGCGACGAGGTCCGGCGTCACCTCTGGCTCTACCTCGACAAGGAGACCGACCCGCCGACCTGCGCGGAGCTCGACGCGCACCTGGCGGACTGCGCCCACTGCCGCCGCATGGTCGAGTTCGACCAGCGCTTCAAGCAGCTGGTGCGGCGCTGCGCGGACGTCGAGCCCGTGCCGCCGAAGGTGGTCGAGACGCTGCGGACCAGGGTCGAGGCGGTCCTCCGCATCCGCCGCCCCTCTGGCGCCTGAGGCGCCGGTCGCCGGGCTTCCCGCCGCGGGGGTGCGCGCCTTGAAACCCTCTTGATGCCCGCTGACGTATAGATATTTGTGAACACCGGGAATCGCTGCCGAGATCCCCCGGTTCCACGTGATACGCGGGTCCCATCACCACGATGGGAAGGACGGTGAGACTTCGTGCGATCCGAGAACGTCAAGGGCCGCCGGCCTGGCAATGACCCGCCTCCGTCCAAGGTGGAGCGGGTCGGACGCGTGTGCCGCGAGCCCGAATGCGACACGCGACTGTCGATCTACAACAAGAGTGGCTTCTGCTGGCAGCACCAGCCACTGATCTTCCCGAACTACCGAGGCAAGCGCCTGGCAAGCTCGTGAGATCCAACCGGGCAACCTACAACGGCCGGCCCCTGCGACAGGGCCGGCCGTTCACGTGCAACCGGTTCTGATGGTCAGCTCTTGGTCTTCTGGAAGACGCCATCGATCTCGTCGATGAGCTCGAGGAGCTTCTGCGCGGCGGCGGGGTCCACCGAGTGCTTGGCCTCGCCCGCCTGCTTGGTCGCCCTCCAGAACAGGTCGTGCAGGTTCGGGAACTGCTCGAGGTGCTGCGGCTTGAAGTAGTCCGTCCAGAGGACCCAGAGGTGATGCTTGACCAGCTCGCCCCGGTCCTCCTTGATCTGGAGAGCGCGGGTGCGGAAGACCTCGTCGTCGCTGGCGTGGTACTTCTCGATGATCTTGGCGACCGACTCGGCCTCGATTCGGGCTTGCGCCGGGTCGTACACGCCGCACAGCAGGTCGCAGTGGGCGTCGGCGACTCGGTCCGGAGAAAGCCATGCGGCCAAGCTCTTGACCATCATTGGCATCGTCCTTCCGTTGCTCGTCGTGGCTTCAGCAGTTGACGGTACCACCGCCCGCTTTCGGCCGGCACGCAGGCGGATGGAGCATCATGCAGCAGGCATGGCAAGCCAGAGAAGGGCGGCGGATGCGTTCCTGGAGGCGGTTGCCGGCGGTGGGCGGGTGCGCGCTGCTGGCGCTCGGCGGCCTGGCGGTCGCGGCCCGGCGGGCCCGGCTCGAGCCGGTGCTGGTGCGCGGGGACAGCATGCGGCCGACCCTCGAGGCGGGCCAGCGGATCGCGGTCGGGCCGGTGCGCGGCACGCCCCGCCGCGGCGAGGTCGTGCTGGTGCGCCGCGCCGGCCGCGAGATGGTCAAGCGGGTGGTGGGCCTGCCCGGGGAGCACGTGCGGCTGGTCGGCGGGTGCCTGGAGGTCGACGGCCGTGAGGTCCCGGAGCCCTGGGCCGACGGCGCCCTGGCCCTGCCCGGGCTGGTCGAGCTGGACCTGCGCCTGGGCGAGGGGGAGCTGGCGGTGCTCGGCGACAGCCGGGGCCGCTCGACCGACAGCCGCTCCTTCGGGGCGGTGCGCGGCGACGAACTGGCCGGGATCGTGCGGTTCGCCTACTGGCCTCCCCGCAGAGTCCGCGGGAGTGTGGGCGAATCGCGTTAGGATGCGCAAGTTCTCGACAAGGAGGGTGCGTTGCTCGTCGTGGTGGCCGGTGGTGCCGGGTTCCTCGGCGCGAACCTGGTCGACCGGCTCCAGGCCGAGGGTGACGAGGTCGTGGTGGTCGACGACCTCTCCCACGGCAGCCTGGCCAACCTGACCGAGGCGCGCCGCCGCGGCGGCGTCCGCTTCCACCGGATGGACGTGACCCAGGGCGGCCTGCCCGTGCTGGCCGAGCGCATCCGCGCCGACGCCTGGGTCCACCTGGCCATGACCGCCGACCCGGCGCGCGCCTGGGCCGACCCCTCTGGCGACGCCCGCCAGGTGGTCACTGGCGCCACCGAGGTCCTCCAGGCCGCCGCCAGCGGCGGCGCCAAGGTGGTGCTGGCCTCCTCTGGCGCCTACCTCTACCCGAGCCAGCTCACCGGGGTCAGCAAGCCGGACGACCGGCCGGCCCCGGTGCACCCGCTGGGGGCCGGGCGGCTGGCGCTGGAGGCCTACTGCGACGCCTTCGCCGCCAGGGGCCTGGACTCGGCGGTGCTGCTGTTCGGCACGGTCTACGGACCGCGGCAGGACCCGCTCGGCCCCGGCCTGGCGAGCCGGACCGCCTGGTCGATGCTCCAGGAGCACGCGCCCCGCGTGGAGGGCGACGGCCGCCAGGAGCGCGACTTCCTGTTCGTCGACGACGCCGTGGACGCGCTGGCCAGGGCGGTGCACACCGACGCCACCGGCCGCATGCTGATCGGCACCGGTAGCGCCACCTCGGTACTCCAGGTCGTCGAGCAGCTCGCCTCGCTGGTCGGCTGGTCGGGGGAGCCCGAGTGGGCACCGGCCAGACCGGGCGATCCGCGACGTTGCGCGCTGGACCCGGCGCGAGCCGGCAAAGCGCTCGGCTGGCAGCCCTGGACCCGCCTCGAGGAGGGCCTGGGGATCACCGTCGAGTGGCTCAAGGCGCGCCTGCCGCGGCGGCTGCGCTAGCCAATTGAGTGTCCCCCGGGGACCAGCCGGTGCTCGCACTGCTCAAATCCGTGCTGAGCTGGGGAGTTGCAGGGACCATCTAAGCAACTGCCAGTAGGTAGCATCCAAGCTGAAACGGCCCAACCGGGCTATGGCAGGCTGAAGGGCCGCTACTAATAATCGCCCTGTTCGTACTGCTCAAAGCAGGTCGACCGACAGGGCCGTCTCCGCCGCACGTCCCAACCGTCGTTGGCGCGCGAACAACCGGTCCAATCCGGATTGGCCTGGGAGGAGATGGTCAGGCTCGTCCGGACGCGAGAAAGGGATGCATCGTGGCAGTTGCGCGTAAGGCGAGCCCGAAGATCGAGGCACCAGCTTACCTGCGTACCGCGGAGGTGGCCGACATCCTGCATGTGTCGCCCAAGACGGTGTCGCGCTGGGCCAAGGAAGGGAAGCTCCCGTTCCTGAAGACCCTCGGCGGTCACCGCCGCTATCCAGAGGCGAAGATCCGCGAGCTCGCCAGCGATCTGCAGGAGGAAGTCGTCGGCTGAGCCGACCCCCGAGCTCAGCAGGTCAAGCTAGTCCGCCCACGTCGACCAGGGGACCGTTCGGGCCTTCGGGGAGCCGTGGGCGGCCTCCTCTTCCCGCGCGGAGCCGATCACCAGCCACTGCACCAGCAGGAACAGGCCGGCGAGCTCGGCGACGTCGCCGACGCTCACGGTCGTCCGCAGCGGCCGCACCGCCAGCTGGTCGCCCAGCAGCGTGAGCTTGGTCCCCGGCCCGTCGATCACGTGCTTGGCGTCGGGCCGGTGGGGGACCGGCCGCTCCACCGCCACCCCGGCGCGCTCCAGGGTGTCGACCGGCACCGGCACGCCGAGGTTGAGCACCAGCACCAGCAGGTTGGCCAGCAGGCCGAGCGCGAACAGCGGTACGCCGGGCAGCTTCCCGTTGGCGCGCGCGACCCCCAGAAGCCCGACCAGCGCGAGCCCCAGCAACAGCGCGCCAACCCCCCGCGGGATGCCCAGCGAGCGCAGCGCCAGCGCACCCACCACCGCCTGCACGCCGAGGCACAGCAGGCCGACCAGCCTGGCGTGGACCCTGGCCTCGCGGAGGCTGCGGGCCTTGCCGCCGCGCAGCGCGCCGGCGGCCACGCCCGCCAGGATGGCCAGCAGGAACAGCACCACGCCCCCCAGCCCGGCCATCTACTCCACGATCCCGTGCTTGAGGGCCACCGCCACCGCCCTGGTCCGGTCGGAGACGCCGAGCTTGGTGAAGATGCGCTCCAGGTAGGTCTTGACGGTCTGCGGGGAGATGTGGAGCGCGTCGGCCACCTCCCGGTTGGTGGAGCCGTACGCGATCATCTGCAGCACCTCGACCTCCCTGGCCGACAGCGAGGCCACCGTCTGCTCCCCGCGGGTCAGCTGACGGATCTCCTCGATGAACTGGCGCGTGAGGTTGGGGTGGATCACCGCGTTGCCCTGCGCGGCCAGGTGGACGGCCCTGGCCAGCTCCGGAGCGTCGATGTCCTTGAGCAGGTAGCCGACGGCGCCGGCCTGGATCGCCTCGCCGACGCGGGCCTGGGTCTCCTCGACGGTCAGGATCACCACGCGCGTCCCGGGCACGGTCCTGGTGATCTCCTGGGTTGCCGGGATGCCGCCGAGCCGCGGCATGCGCACGTCCATCAGCACCACGTCGGGACGCACCGAGGCGGCCAGGTTGACCGCCTCCTGGCCGTCGATCGCCTCGGCCACGACCTTCAGCCCGGGATCCATCGCCAGTGCGGCCTTGATCCCGTCCCGGGTGAGGGGATGGTCATCGGCAATCAGGATGCGAACGGCGTCGCCCATGCGCCCCTTCGGAGAGATCCTCGCTCCCGGATCGTACCAGGACCTCCCGCTACCAGCCTTTCTGCGCCAAGTGGTCGGGCCTGGCACTCGGCCAGGCCCCGTCATCCCACATTCGGTTGTGAATTTCCGTGGCCGTCACGCGACGGCCACCCGCACGGTTCGAGGATCCTCTATGCGATACGCACCCGGCGACGCTGCCCACGCCGCAGCGCGCGGCGCTCTTCCTCCGACAGACCGCCCCAGACACCGGCGTCCTGCGCGGTGTCCAACGCCCACTGCAGGCACTCCTCACGGACTGGGCAGAGCGCGCAGATGGCCTTGGCCGCCTGCACCTGGGCCTCCGCGGGCCCCGTGGTGCCGACCGGGAAGAAGAGCTCCGGGTCCACGTCACGGCAGCGGGCACGATGGCGCCAATCCATTGACTATCCTCACTTTCTCGTGCAAAGCCCCGGGGGAAGGGCAAGTGCTCGAAAGGTCCGTGAAGGGATCCAATACCGCGGTCCCATCACTAGAGCGGCGTGAGTCTAAGACAGCACTAGCCCGAAGGGAAGATCCCAATTTCAGCGGCCGCGCGGGAATGGCTGGCAATCAGCGCCGATCGGAGGCCCTGACCAGCCGTTCCAAGGGCGTAGGGGGACAGGGAAACCACCCTAAAGGCCTAGCGAAACGTGCAAATAACCCCGTCCGATGCGTAGTCTGGATGACCAATTGTGGTGGCAACCGAGCTTTTCTCAGGAGAACTACGCAGGCAGAAGTCATGACCGCGGCGATGGTGTGGGCTACCGGTTTGCCACACGGTTCTCGGGCCGTGATCCTGCACATCATCGGGCGCCATCGATGCCGTCAAAGGAGGTCACGCTGCCGCGCATCCTCGGCCACCGGGGCGCCCGCCTGCTGGCGCCGGAGAACACCCTGCCCAGCTTCCGCGCCGCCATCGCCGACGGCGCCGACGGCGTCGAGCTGGACGTCCGCCGCACCGCCGATCAGGCGCTGGTCTGTCTCCACGACGCCGGGCTGGGCCGCACGACCAATGGCCGCGGACCGGTGCGCGAGCACACCCTCGCCGAGATCCGGCGGCTCGACGCCGGCGCGCGCCACGGGCCGGGCGGCCGCAACGGCCACCGCCGCGCGGTCCATCCGGGTGGTCCGTGGGTGGGCGTCCCGACGCTGGCGGAGGCGCTCGACGGGCTGCCGTCCGGTGCCCTGGTGGACGTGGAGGTGAAGTGCCGCGGCGAGGGCCCGGAGGGGCCCGTCCAGGTGGCGGAGCTGCTGGCCGAGACCCTGGCGGGGCGGCCGGACCGCGACCGGCTGCTGGTCTCGTCGTTCTCCCGCAAGCTGGCGGCCGCCGCCGTCCCGGCGCTCGGCGGCATCCACGTCGGCCTGGTCTCGTCGGCGCTGGTGCCGCTCGGCAGAGCGCTGCGCGCCGCCGAGCTGTGCGGCTGCTCGCTGCTGGCCGCCCAGGCGTCCGCCTATTTCGGCCCCAAGGCCAAGCTGGCCGCCTCGAGGGCGGTGGACGCGGGCTTCCAGCTGCTGGCGTGGACGGTGGACGACCCCGAGACCGCCCGCCGCCTGGCGGACCTCGGCGTGGCGCTGATCGTCAGCGATCGGCCCGGCGAGCTGCGCCGCGCGCTCGACGTTCCCGGTCCCGGGCCGGCGCGCCGCGGCGGCGCGCCGGAGCCACCACGGTGAGCGCCCGCTCCTCGCAACGGAAGTCCACCCGGGTGTAGTCGCCGAGGTACTCGCCGTCGAGCTGGAACGGCAGCGGCACGTCCGACTCGAGCACGAAGCTCCGCTGGTCGTGCAGCACCGGGAACCGGGGATAGCTCGCCCGCGGTCGCGGCGACAGCATCCCGGTCAGCGCCCGGGCGATCGCCGGCGCGGACATGGCCTGCCCGACCAGCACGTCCAGGCCCCCCTCCCAGGTGGCCCGCGGGGTCGGCCGGAACGCCCGCCGGCCCAGGTAGGTGAACGGGTCGCCGTTGGAGACCAGCGCGAAGAAGCCGGTCAGCAGGGCCTGCCCCGCGCCGCGCCGGACCTTGAGGTGCGGGTGCTCGCGGTCGTAGCCGAGGAACAGCGTCTTCAGACCGGCGGCCACGTAGGCCGGGTCGCCGTAGAGCTGCCGGGCGCGGCGGCGGCGCTCGACCTCGCGGACGATCGCGCCGTCCAGCCCGAGGCCGGCGCCGAAGGTGAACACCCTGCCCCCGGCCCGGCCCAGCGAGACCCGCCGGGTGGTGCCGGCGCGCAGCAGCTCCAGCAGGCGCTCGCAGGCGTGCCGGATGTCGGCCGGCAGTCCGAGCCCGCGCGCGAACACGTTGGTCTTGCCGCCGCCCACCAGCGCCAGCGGCACGTCCGTGCCGCACAGGGCGTTGGCCACCTCGTTGACGGTGCCGTCGCCGCCGAGCACCACCACCAGCTCGGCGCCGTCGTCGACCGCGCGGCTGGTGAGCGCGCTGCCATGCCCGGGCTGGCCGGTGAGGTGGACCACGACCTTGTGCTCGGCGGCCAGCGCGCCGGTGACCTCGCCCCGCACCCGCTCGGAGACCCTGGTCGCGTGAGGGTTCACGATCAGCGCGACCAGCATGGCGCTAGGCGCCTTCGTCGGACAGCAGTCGCTCGCGCAGCAGGCCGAGGGTGCGGTTGAGCAGTCGCGACACGTGCATCTGCGAGATCCCCAGGCGCTCGGCGATCTGGGACTGGGTCATGCCCCGGAAGAAGCGAAGGTACAGGATGCGGCGCTCGCGTTCCGGCAGCTCGGCGATGATCGGGCCGAGCGCGGCGCGGTACTCGAGCGCCTCCAGGCTGCCGTCCTCGCTGCCGATGTGGTCGCTCACCGAGGGGGTGTCCTCGCCGGCGGCGGGCGCGTCCAACGAGATCACCGCGTAGGCGTTGGAAGTGTCCAGGCCCTCGAGGACCTCCTCCTCGGAGAGCCGCATCTTGTCGGCGATCTCCCTGACGGTGGGGGAGCGGCCGATCTCCTGCGACAGCTCGGCGACCACCTTGGTGAGCGACAGGTTCAGCTCCTGGAGGCGCCGCGGCACGCGCACGGCCCAGCCCTTGTCGCGGAAGTGGCGCTTGAGCTCGCCCACGATCGTCGGGGTGGCGTAGGTGGAGAACTCCACCTCGCGGTCGAGGTCGAAGCGGTCGATCGCCTTCAGCAGGCCGATGGTGCCGACCTGGACCAGGTCCTCCAGCGGCTCGCCGCGGTTGCGGAAGCGCCGGGCCAGGTACTCGACCAGCGGCAGGTGGATGCCCACCAGCTCCTCGCGGACGGCGGGGTCGCCGGTGGCGGTCAGCCGGCGGAACAGGTCCCTGGCGTGGCTGCGGTCCACCGCGCGCGCCGGCTGGTGCTCGCCGCCGTCGGAGCGATCGACCATGGCATCGCTGCGGGAGGCCTCACTCACCGCGATCCGCCGGATTTCCTGAGCTTGATGAGCAACCGGCTGCCGAGGTCCCGCTCGACCACCTCGTCGGTCACGGCCGTCAGGATCTGCCAGGCGAAGGTGTCGCGCTCCAGTGGGCCGCCGCGGTCGTGGGCGTCCACCGAGGCCTCGACCGACAGCTGGCTGCCGTCGAGATGGTAGGCGAGCTGGATGGTCTCGGCGCTGCCACGCCTGGCCATCAGCTGGGTGCAGGCCTCGTCGACCGCGATCCGCAGGTCGTCGATCTGGTCGTAGGTGAAGTGCAGCTGCGCGGCCAGACCGGTGGCCGCCGCGCGAGCGACCGCCAGGTAGGCGCCTGAGGCGGGAATCTCGAGGTGCACGCTCGAAGTGGTCATGGTGTGCGGCTGCTCGTCTGTGCGGGTGGGCGGTTGTTCCACGGTATCCAATCCTGGCACATCTGGTCGCGCAACCAGCAAGGCCGGCGGTCACGGCGGCCGCCGGCCAGGCCTGGCTCAGGGCCGCGCGCGGCTCTCGGAGCGCTCGGCGCGGGCGGCACGGGCGGCGCGACTGGGTATCGGCGGCATGGTCGGGGCCGGTGCCGGCGGGCTGGTCCGTGTGGTCGCGGGCGGCAGGCCGGCGAGGTCGTCGGGGAACGGCCGCCAACGGTACAACGCCGGGACGCTCAGGCCGATCGCCGCGGCCAGCAGGCCGCCCGTGCCCGCGGCGACCAGCACCACGTCGGACTCGACCGACTGGACCAGCAGTCCCCCGAAGGCGAACGACAGCGGCAGGAACAGGAACGAGCCGAACTGGTCGACCGCGCTGATCCTGCCGAGCAGGCGGTCGGGCACGTTCTGCTGCAGGCCGGTGGTCCACAGCAGCTCGCACATCTGCTGGCCGAAGCCGAACGCGAGGCCGATCACCACCGCGGCCATCACGCCGCTGGCGAGGCCGAAGCCGAGCGTCGCCGCGCTGAACAGCAGCAGACCACCGTAGGCGGTGCGGCCGGGTTGCCGCCGCTGGGCCGAGCGGCCGACCACCACCGCGGCCAGCGCGGAGCCGACGCCGATCGCCACCAGCATGGCGCCGTAGCCGCCGAGCGCCCCGAAGCGCTCCTCGGCGGCACGCGGCAGCGCCAGCCGCTCGGCCGAGATGGTGCCGATGTTGACCAGGCTGAACAGCACGATGCTGCCGCCCACCCAGCTGACCCGCCTGGCGGCCCGGAATCCCTCCGCCGCCTGCGTCAGCACCCCGCCGGTGGTGGAGGCCGGGCGGCGCTGGACCAGCGGGTAGGTTGCCACCGCCGCGACCAGGAAGGAGACGCCGTCCAGCCGCAGCGCGGTCGGGGCCGAGCCGAGCCCCACCAGGCCGGCGCCGATCGCCGGGCCGAGCACCACCGAGGTCTGCTGCGAGAGGGCGAGCAGCGAGTTGGCCGCGGCCAGCCGCTCGCGTGTCACCACCTCGGGCACGTAGGCCAGCAGCGCGGGCCGGAACAGACCGGTGAGCAGCCCGAACGCCGCCACCAGCAGGGCCAGCGTCGCCACCGACACCGGCTGGTGCAGCTCGGCGGCCAGCGCCAGCAGCAGGAAGCCGCGCAGCGCGTCGGTGACCAGCACGGTGGTCCGCCGGGGGACCTGGTCGACGATCCAGCCGCCCAGGCCGAGCGACACCAGCTCGGCCAGAACCCGGCCGCCGAGGAGGGCGCCCAGCAGAACCGGCCGCTTCCACTCGACCGCGATCTGCCAGGTGAACGCGACCAGGAAGATGCTGTCGCCGATCAGACTGACCGTCTGGCCGGCCCACAGCAGGCCGTACCGTCCTCGCAGCACGCTGAGCATGCCCGGTCGCTGGTGCCTGGGCTTATGCGCGGGCACGGCCGTGCCACGCGCTGTCGATGCGCGCGCCCCAATTCCTGGTGATGCCGTGCGCCACCGTTCTCCCTCGACCGGCCGTTCACCCGAGGTCCCAAATATAGCCTATTGTTACTAGTTCACCATAACTTGGTGAAGTGAGCGGTTGGACCGGCTCCATCAGCGGCGCGATACCGCGAGCATCGCGAGAGGGGCAGAGTAGACTGGCGGGGGATGGTTACTCAGCGCACGTCAGACCACGCCAGGAGCACCCGGCAACGCTCGGCGGTGCTGGGGGCGCTGCGCCGGGCTCCGGAGCCATTGTCCGCCCAGGACCTGCACGCGCAGCTCGACCGGACGGTGGGATTGGCGACCGTGTACCGGACCCTGCAGGGACTGGTCGACGCCGGGCAGGTGGACATCTTCCGGCGCGAGACCGGCGAGGCGCTCTTCCGACTGTGCCGGCCGGTGCACCATCACCATCTGGTGTGCCAGCAATGCGGCCGCGTCGAAGAGATCGACGCGTGCGAAGTGGAGCCCTGGGCGACCCGGGTCGCGCGCCGGAGAGGCTTCACCGTGGCCGGGCACCAGGCGGATGTATTCGGCCTCTGCCCGCAGTGCCAGGAAGCGCCGAAGTCCTGACGTCGAAGCGCGCGGGGCCAATCGGCCGTGACGCGGGACCCCCTCCCGGTGGAACTACGACTCGGGCCTGGCGCCACGCCTGCGGCCGCCGGCCGCCGCGGCGGTCCGGGAGGTGCTGCCGGGCTTGCGGCCACGCTTTTTCAGGATCTTGCCCATGCCGTCGATCTTGAGGTCGCGGTAGTTCCGCTCCGAGATATCCAGAACCTGGGTCGACCCGTCCGGGTGCTTGACCTGAAGCTGATATACCTGACCCGCTGGAATCTCGGTTTGGTCCATGTCCGAGACGTACATGGTGATGGTCTTGGTGCCCATGACGGCTCCTTTCACCTGTATCGGCGCTGGCGAAACTGTGCAAGCCAGATTTGGGCAAGAGTAACCACGCGGGCCGCTGTATGCAACATCGAGCGGCAAATTCTCATCGGAGTATTTCTGGGAGGCGGGTCGGAGACCGCCGTCGCCAGGGCTGCCGGGGACGCGGCCGAGAGAGCTTGGCGCTCACTGCGGAGCGCAAACCGCGTGCCGCGGTGGCCGGCTCGCGTGCTGAAAGCGGGTCGTGAAAGGCCGTGGCGCGAACGGATTGCGACCGGCGGCGGCCCCGGCTGCGAGGACGTCCGCCGCCGCCTCGGCGGCGACCGCCTTCCGCGTCCAGCCGGGCTGTGCGGCCTTGCCGAGCCGCGACGGCGCAGGTGAGAGGCGTGCCCCGCCGGCGCTGACAGCGATCGCGTGTGGCCGGCGCATGGAGCCGCGCGCCGGCTCCTGGCGGGGTATTTTGCTGACGGCGCGTGCCGGCAATGCCGGTTGCCGCACCTCGCGCCGCTGGGCGAGGTCGGCGTCGTCATCACAGGACGCCATGTTGGCGGCCTTTTGGCAATCGTTGCCCGGGTCAAACCAATTGCGGTGATCGTTGCGGTTGAATCTCTCGGCACTCGTTCCGGCGCCGGCTCCCCGGTTGGGGGCCACGGCCGGGAGGTGAGCCCCTCCAGAAATCTCGGCGGCCCCGTCCACGCACCGTCCGGAGCCAACTGGGACAGCGGAAAGGCGGACGGGAACCGGCTCGGCGGTGGCACGCCGGATCGCGAAACGTCTCCCGTCGTCCTCCGCGAACGGCCCGCCCCAAACACCGGCGAGCGGCCGCTGGAGGCCTCTGGGAAAGCCGCCGCCGACGCCTCCCGAGCCGCCCGGCGCAAAGCCCCCTGGCGATCCCTCCAGGCCGCCGGCGCAAAGTGCCCGCGGGCCCCCCTCGCCCCACGGCGGCAATCGTGGCGGAGGGATGCGGCGCGGTCGCGGCGCCGAACCGCCGACCGTGCCCGCTGAATTTCGCTTGGCGGGGGCGGCCGGACCGTGTGTGCTCCGCAGCCGCGGTCACCGCCGCCAGGACCGGTTCCGGCGGTCGCGCGCGAAGTCGGGTGGTCAGGCGGGGCGGCCAGCGCGACGGGCCGCTACCATCCCCAGCATGACCGACGACCGTGCCCGTCCCCCGCTCCGGCTCAGCGGTCCTCCGGACGGCGATGCCCCGCTGGAGCTGGGCGAGCGCGTCACCCTCTACGTCTGCGGGATCACCCCGTACGACGCGGCCCACCTCGGCCACGCCTTCACCTACTCCGCCTTCGACACCCTGGTGCGGTTCCTGCGCGCCCGCGGGCACCGGGTCGACTACTGCCAGAACGTGACCGACGTCGACGACGACGTGCTGCGGCGCGCCGCCAGTAACGGCGAGGACTACCTGGAGCTGGGCCGCCGCGAGACCGCCAGCTTCCTGCGGGACATGGACGCGCTCGACATCCTGCGGCCCACCTGGTTCCCCAAGGCGACCCAGGAGATCCCCGCCATGATCGAGCTGGCCACCGAGCTGCAGCGCGGGGGCAACGCCTACGAGGTCGACGGCACGCTGTTCTTCGACGTGGCCACCTTCCCCGGGTTCGGCGGGCTCTCCGGGCTCGGCGAGGCCGAGCAGCGCGAGCTGCTGGCCGAGCGCGGCGGCGACCCCGACGACCCGCGCAAGCGCCACCCGCTCGACTTCGTGGTCTGGCAGCGCAGCCAGCCGGGCGAGCCGTTCTGGGAGAGCCCGTGGGGCGCGGGCAGGCCGGGCTGGCACCTGGAGTGCTCGGCGATGAGCCGGCGTTACCTCGGGACCACCCTGGACCTGCACGGCGGCGGCGCCGACCTGCTCTACCCCCACCACGAGTCCGAGCGGGCGCAGTCCGAGGCCGCCAACGGCACCCGCTTCGTGCGCCGCTGGCTGCACACCGGGATGGTCCGCTACCAGGGCGAGAAGATGTCGAAGTCGCTCGGCAACCTGGTGTTCCCGCGCGACCTCGTGCGCGACCACGAGCCGGCGGCGATCCGCCTGGCGCTACTGGCCCACCACTACCGCTCGTCCTGGGAGTTCGACGCCGAGGAGCTCAAGCTGGCGACCGAGCGGCTCGACGCCTGGCGCCGCGCCGACGGACCGCTCGACGACCCTTCCGCCCCTTCCCGCCCGCTGCCGGAGCCGGTGGACGCCGCGCTGGCGCGCGACCTGGACACGGTGGCGGCGCTGGGCGTGGTGGACGAGCTGGCCGCCGCGCGGGACGGCGCCGCGGTCGCGGCCGCCGCCGCGGTGCTCGGGGTGGCGCTCGGATAGCGCTGCCTGGAACGGCTCGGGCGCGCTACCCTGCGGATATGCGGGGAGACCGAGTGGAGGTGCTGATCGACACCGGGCACGAGGTGCGCGGCTTCGACGTGGTCGCCACCCGCGACGGCCGGCGGGTCGAGGTGAACACCCGCCGCAACCTGATCGAGGTGGTCGAGGTCACCCGCACCGGCCAGCCCGTGCGCACGGCGAGGTTCCTGGCCAGCCGGGTGGTGGCGATCGTGGAGCACCCGGCGGCGGACAACTCCCGCCCGAAGCGGCCCGAGCCGATCACGGTGCCGGAGTCGCGCGACGCGGCCGCCGGCTGAGTCAGCTCTTGGCGACCTTGCGGCCGGACTCCAGCCGGCGCGCCAGACTGGCGAGCACGTTGCGCTTGGCCTCCATGGGCCAGGCGTAGTCCTTGCGCGCCTCGTAGGCCGACTTGATGTCGTTGCGCGCCCGCCGCAGCAGGGCCTCGACGATCTCGTCGTCGGTGAGGTCGAGGACTGCCGCTTCCAGGGCAGCCTTGGTGGGATTGGTCTCCGGCTTGGCTGGCATCGGCTGCTGCACCGTCCTGTCGCGACGTGGGCTCCGTGCCCAGAGGATAGCCGGAATGCGCCGCCGGCTCGAGGAGCTGCGCGCCTCGCCTCCTCGGTACGCCGCGTCCGCGGCCCATGCGCGCCTTCGTCTCCTGCGGCGGCGCCCTCAGCCGCCGAGCCGCTCGCGGAGCGCCTCGATGTCGACGCGATGGTCGTCGCGCTCGCCGGGCGTCTCGCAGATGGCCGGCGTGCCGGCCTCGGCGACCACCGCGGCGATCGCCTCCAGGCCGATCCTGCCGCGGCCGAGGTTCTCGTGCCGGTCGCGACCGGAGCCCGCAGCGTCCTTGGAGTCGTTGGCGTGGACCAGGTCGATGCGCCCGGTGATCGCCTTGACGCGGTCGACGATGCCGTCCAGGCCCTCGCCGCCGGCGTGCGCGTGGCAGGTGTCGAGGCAGAAGCCGAGGCCGAGGTCGCCGACCTGCTCCCAGAGCCCGGCGAGCGCGTCCAGCCGCCTGGCCATGGCGTGGTTGCCACCGGCGGTGTTCTCCAGCAGCAGCTGCACCGGCGAGCTCAGCCGCTCCAGCGCCTTGCGCCAGCGCAGGAAGCCCTCCTTCACGTCGTCGTCGGCGGTCACGTGGCCGCCGTGGACGATCACCGCGGTCGCCCCGAAGGCGGCCGCGGCGGCGCAGGTCTCCGCGAGGATCTTGCGCGAGGGGATGCGGATGCGGTTGTTCCCCGAGGCCAGGTTGATGGTGTAGGGCGCGTGCACGTACTTGGTCATGCCGGTGGCGGCGATCCTGGCGGCCCGCTCGCCCGGCGGCGGGATCCGCCAGCCCTTCGGGTCGCTGACGAAGAACTGCACGCAGTCGGCGTCGCGCGCGGCCGCCTCGTCGACCGGTTCGTCGAGGTCCAGGTGGATGCCGACCATCGCCATGCGGCGACTCTAGCAGCCGCGCCGGACGGCCGGCGCTGGGTTGTTTGGTGCGTGCTTTATGCTTTGAGGGATGCAGCGAGGCATGTGCCTGACTTGATGCAATCGCTGCATATCAATCGAAAGGAGCACGTGCATGCCCCGAGCCGTGCACCGACGTGCGCTCGCCATCGCCACCCTGGCCGCGCTCCTTGTCGGACTGCTCGTCATGGCGGTGCCCGGGACCGCCGGTGCGACCGTCAAGCCAGCGACCTTCGTCGCAGTCCTCCAGGGTCGCAACGAGGTGCCGGGCCCAGGTGACTCGGATGCCTTCGCGATCGCCTTCGTGCGGTTCGACGGCACGCAGACCTGCTTCACGCTCGCCTGGCACAACCTGGACGCGCCCACCAGGGCGCACATCCATCAGGGCGCCCGAGGTGTGGCCGGCCCGATCGTGTTGCCGTTCTTCGAGGGCGAGGTGCCGGCGCCGATCAGCTCGGCCCATGGCTGCGTGACCGCCGGCGCGGACCTGAGCAACGACATCCGCCGTCATCCCAGCCAGTTCTACGTCAACATCCACACCGCCGCGCTCCCCGCGGGGGCGGTGCGCGGCCAACTCCACCCGTTCCCCGGCGTGCCCAACCTTCCGAGCCAGCTCCGCGCGGAGATGAAGGGCGCCAACGAGGTGCCGCCCGCCGACCCGGACGGCACCGGTACGGCCAAGGTCACCGCGGCCGGCAGCGTGGTGTGCTGGGCGGTGAGCTGGGCCAACATCGCGACACCGACCCGCGGGCACATCCACCAGGGTCCGGCCGGCGTCAACGGCCCGATCGTGGTGCCGTTCTTCGAGGCGCCCAACGGGCTGCCGTCGACCCTGGACAGCGTCGACGGCTGCACCACCGGGCTCGACCGCGCACTGGTGCGGGCGATCCGGACCGGACCGAGCGCCTTCTACACCAACCTGCACAACGCCGAGTTCCCGGCCGGCGCCATCCGGGGACAGCTGCACCGCTGAGCGCGGTGCGCAGCGGGCCATCGGCCCAGCCGTGAGGGGAGGGGAAGGCCTGGCGGGTCGGCTCCCTGCCGGGCCTTCCCCTCCCTGGGGCTGGGTCGTCAGGCGGTCTGGACGCGTGCGACCGACTCGAGGTCCAGCTCGGCGATCGAGGCCTCCCGCATCTTGAACTTCTGGACCTTGCCGGTGACGGTCATCGGGAAGGCGTCCACGAAGTGCCAGTAGCGCGGGATCTTGAAGCTGGCGATCTTGCCCCGGCACCACTCGCGCAGCTCGTCGCCGCTGACGCTGTGGCCCTCCTTGAGGCGCACCCAGGCGCACAACTCCTCGCCGTAGCGTGCGTCCGGCACGCCGATCACCTGCACGTCGCTGATGGCCGGGTGGCTGTAGAGGAACTCCTCGACCTCGCGCGGATAGACGTTCTCGCCGCCGCGGATGACCATGTCCTTGATCCGGCCGACGATGTTGGCGTAGCCGTCCTGGTCGATCGTGGCCAGGTCGCCGGTGTGCATCCAGCCGGCTGCGTCGATCGCCTCGGCGGTGGCCTGCTCGTTCTCCCAGTAGCCCAGCATCACCAGGTAGCCGCGGGTGCACAGCTCGCCGGGCTCGCCGCGGACGAGGATCCGCCCGCTCGCCGGGTCGATCACCTTGGCCTCGACGTGGGGGTGGATGCGGCCGACGGTGCCGACCCGCTTGTCGACCGGGTCGTCGGCGGCGGTCTGGAACGACACGGGGCTGGTCTCGGTCATGCCGTAGCAGATGGTGACCTCGGCCATGTGCATGTCGGACTGGACCGCCTTCATCACCTCGACCGGGCAGGGCGAGCCGGCCATGATGCCGGTCCGCAGGGTCGACAGGTCGAACTCGTGGAAGCGCGGGTGCTCCAGCTCGGCGATGAACATCGTCGGGACGCCGTACAGGGAGGTGCAGCGCTCCTGCTGGACCGCTGCCAGGGTCGCCTCCGGCTCGAACGACTCGGCCGGGTAGACGATCGCCGCGCCGTGGGTCGTGCAGGCGAGGTTGCCGAGCACCATCCCGAAACAGTGGTACAGCGGCACCGGGATGCAGACCCGGTCCGCCTCGGTGTAGCGGCAGCCGGCGCCGATGAAGAAGCCGTTGTTGAGGATGTTGTGGTGCGACAGCGTGGCGCCCTTGGGGAAGCCGGTGGTGCCGGAGGTGTACTGGATGTTGATGGGGTCGTCGAACTGGAGCAGCTCCTCGCGGGCGCGCAGGTCGTCCAGGCTCGCGCCGGCGGCGCGCTCGCGCAGGTCGTCCCAGCTCATCGCGCCGGCTGGGGCGTCGGAGCCGAGCACGATTCGGCGTTGCAGCGCCGGCAGGTCGCCGGCGACCTCGTCGAGCATCGCCAGGTAGTCCGCCTGGCGGAAGCGGGCAGCGAGCACCAGTGTGCCCACCCCCGACTGGCGCAGCGCGTAGGCGAGCTCCGAGGTGCGGTAGGCCGGGTTGACGTTGACCAGGATCGCCCCGACCTTGGCGGTGGCGTACTGGAGCGTCACCCACTCGGCGTTGTTGGGCGACCAGATGCCGACCCGGTCGCCCGGCTCGATGCCCAGCGCGAGCAGCCCGCGAGCGATCTCCTCGACCGCCGCGTGGAATTCGGCGTAGGTCATACGGATGCCCTGGTGGACGCTGATCACCGCGTCACGGTCGCCGAACGCGGCCACCGTGCGGTCGAGGTTGCGGCCGATGGTCTCGCCCAGCAGCGGGACCGGGCTGGCTCCGTGGAGGTACGACTGCGCCGCCGATGCCATCGCTGGCTCCTCTCATCGGATGGAAGCGCCCTGCGCTACCGATGCTCGCCCGCGTGGATGGTGCGTGCAAGCCTGGTTCGGCCGGCTGTGGATATCGACTTGCCGATCCGGGGGAGTGCGGCCACGATGGCATCCATGCACGCGCCCCCGCACCCAGCCGGTCCCCGCATCTGGTCGCCGACCGGCTGGCAGACGCTTCCGGCTGCCCAGCAGCCGGACTGGCCCGACCAGGCCGCGGTCGACGCGGTGCTGGCCCAGGTCGCCAAGCTGCCCCCGCTGGTGTTCGCCGGCGAGGCGCGCACGCTCCAGGCCGCGCTCGCCAACGTCGCCGCCGGCCGCGGCTTCCTGCTCCAGGCGGGCGACTGCGCCGAGTCGTTCGAGGCCTTCTCGGCCAACGCCATCCGCGACAAGCTCAAGGTGATCCTCCAGATGGCGGTGGTGCTCACCTACGGCGCCGGCCTGCCGGTGGTCAAGGTGGGCCGCATCGCCGGCCAGTTCGCCAAGCCGCGCAGCGCGCCGACCGAGCTGGTCGACGGGGTCGAGCTGCCGTCGTTCCGGGGCGACATGGTCAACAGCGTCGAGCCGACCGCCGCGGCGCGCCGGCCGGACCCGGAGCGCGTCCTGCGCGCCTACCACCAGTCGGCGGCCACGCTGAACCTGCTGCGCGCGTTCACCACCGGCGGCTTCGCCGACCTCCACCAGGTGCACACCTGGAACCAGGAGTTCGTCGCCGGCAGTCCCTCCGGTCGCCGCTACGACGCCACCGCCGACGCGATCGACCGGGCGCTGCGCTTCATGACCGCCTGCGGTGTCGAGGTCGCGGCCACACCAGCTCTCCACCAGGTCGACTTCTACACCTCGCACGAGGCGCTGGTGCTCGGCTTCGAGCAGGCGATGACCCGTCAGGACAGCCTCACCGGCGGCTGGTACGACACCAGCGCGCACATGCTCTGGATCGGCGACCGCACCCGGCAGCTCGACGGCGCCCACGTCGAGTTCCTCGCCGGCGTCGGCAACCCGGTCGGGCTCAAGCTCGGGCCCACCGCGACCCCGGCGGACGCGGTCGCGCTGTGCGGCCGGCTCGACCCCGGGCACGTGCCCGGGCGCCTCACGCTGATCTGCCGCATGGGCGCCGCGCACATCGAGCGGGTGCTGCCGCCGATCATCGAGGCGGTCGCCGCGGCCGGGCACCCGGTGGTGTGGGCCTGCGACCCGATGCACGGCAACACCTTCGTGGGGCCCTCGGGGCACAAGACCCGCCGCTTCGACGACGTGATGGCCGAGCTGGCCAGCTTCTTCATGGTCCACCGAACGCTTGGCACCCACCCCGGCGGGATCCACATCGAGCTGACCGGCGAGGACGTCACCGAGTGCCTCGGCGGCGCCCACGAGATCGAGGACGGCCAGCTCAGCCTGCGCTACGAGACCTCCTGCGACCCTCGTCTCAACGCCAGCCAGTCCCTCGAGCTCGCCTTCCAGGTCGCCGAGCTCCTCCGTGGCTGACCGTCAGGTCACGGGCGAGGGCGACGGAGCGATGCGGAAGCGGCGCCAGTACTCCTTGCCCGCCTCGGGGAGGGAGTGGATCGGGTCGTAGTACTCGAAGCGGCGGTCCAGCGCGTCGGGGTCGTCGAACTCGATGCCGGTGCGGTAGTTCTTGGTCCAGTACGAGATGCCCTTCTCGCGGTCGTAGGACTCGAGCTGGTGGATCCAGCGCTTGCCGACGAAGGGCACGTCGCAGACAATCCGCGGGGTGGCGAAGCCGGGCAGGTAGCCCATGATGGCGTGCTGGAGCTCCTGCGCCTGCGCGACCGAGATCCGCCAGTGCTCCGAGTTGGGGATCATGTCGCACATGTAAAAGTAGTACGGCATGATCTTGGCCCGGTCGAGCAGGGTGAAGCACAGCTCCAGCAGGTCGCGCGAGCTGGTGTTGACACCGCGGAGCAGCACGCCCTGGTTGCGGACGTCGCGGAAGCCCATCTCCAGCAGCTTGCGGACGGCCTTGCCGACCAGCGGGGTGAGCTGGTTGGCGTGGTTGACGTGGGTGTGCACGGCCAGGTCGACCTCGCGCTCGGCGGCCTTGCGGGCCAGCCGGTCGAGTCCCTGGAGCACCTCGTCCTGGAGGAAGTGCTGCGGGATGCCCATCAGGCCCTTGGTCGCCAGGCGGATGTCGCGGATGTTCTCGATGTCGAGCAGCTGGGAGACGAACCCCTCCAGCACGCGGATCGGCAGGTTGGCGATGTCGCCGCCCGAGACCACCACGTCGCGCACGGACGGGGTGCGGCGCAGGTAGTCGAGGATCTGCTCGTGGCGGCTGGGCTGCTTGACCTGGAACTTGTACTTGTCGACCTGCGGGGTCGAGTTGCCGACCAGGTCCATCCGGGTGCAGTGGCCGCAGTACTGTGGGCAGGTCGACAGGACCTCGGCCAGTACCTTGGTGGGGTAGCGGTGGGTCAGCCCCTCGACCGCCCACATGTCGGCCTCGTGCAGGCTGTCGCGGGTCGCCAGCGGGTGGCTGGGCCACTGCGCGTCGCGGTCGTCGAGGGCCGGCAGCATGTAGCGCCGCACCGGGTCCGCCCACGGGTCGCGCTCGTCCATGGTGTTGAGCATCTGCGGCGGCAGCAGCATCGACATGGTCGCCCGCTCCGCCTGGTCCCGCTCGATCGAGGCGAGCAGGTCGTCGGGCAGCAGGTCGCCGAGGGCCGTCTGGAGCTGGCGCAGGTTCTTGACGGTGTGGGCCCGTTGCCACTGCGCGGACTCCCAGTCCTCCCGGGAGACGTCGCGGTAGCCGGGCAGCCGGCGCCAGTCCGGCTCGGCCCATTCCCGCTCGAGCGGGTAGGGCAACGGCTGGCTGACCGCGTGCGCACGCGGGACGAACGGACCGGGATTCGGAGTGTTGCGCATGTGGACCTCACGACGCGGCCGGGCCTCGACGGCATTGGCACCGGCGCCGGCCGAGGACGCGCGACTTCCGCGTCGACCGGCAGCGGCGCGCGGTCGGTCAGGCCACTCTAGCAGAGGGGGATGAGCCGGCGAAGCAGGCTGCTGGCCAGTGGAAACGGCGCAGAGCAACGGTGCTTCGGATGACCGCTCAGTGGCGTGGCACGCGTTCCATGCCGGCGTCGGGAGCGCCCGGGCCGCCGCCGGCGTCCAGCGCCGGAGGGACGTCCTGCCGGGGCCGCCCGGCGGCCTCGCTCCTGGTGCCCGAGGCGGCCGGCCGCGGCTGCGGGGCGGCCTCGGTGCGCTTGACGCAGCCGGGCAGCACCACGTGGAAGGAGGCGCCGCCGCCGGGGCGCTCGGTCACCCAGGCGCGCCCGCCGTGCAGCTGGGCGAACCGCGCCACCAGCGACAGGCCGATGCCGACGCCCTTGCCCTGCTTGCCGGTCGGCCCGCCGGGTGGGGGCTGACCCTGCCGGAAGGGCTCGAAGATGGTCCCGGCCAGCTCCGCGGGCACGCCGGGGCCGGCGTCCTCGACGATCAGCTCGAGGTCGCGCTCGCTGGTGTGCGCCCGCACCCAGACCTGCGTCCCCGGCGGGGTGTGCCTGGTGGTGTTGAGCAGCAGGTTCTCGATGATCCGCTCGACCTTGGGCGCGTCGACCGCGGCCCGCACCGGCTCGGCGTCGATCTCGATCGGCCAGCCGCGCAGCTGGTCGACCTCCTCGACCACCCCGTGGGCCAGCTCCCGGACGTCGACCAGGGTGCGGTTCGGCTCCAGGATGCCCTCCTCCATGCGGTTGAGGTCGAGCAGGTCGGCCAGCAGGCGGTCCATCTTGCGGGTCTTCTCGATCATCATTCTGACCAGGTCGAGCGCCTGCTCCCTTGGCAGGTTCAGCTTGGTGCGCTCGAGCGTGACCGCCACGCCGTGCATGGCGGTGAGCGGGGTGCGCAGGTCGTGCGAGACCGCCCGCAGGAAGGTGTCCTTCATCTGGGACATGGCCTTGAGGCGGTCGGCGGCGGCGTACTCGCGGCGCAGGGCCGTCTCCAGCTCCGCCTCGCGCTGGAAGAGCCGCGCGACGGTGTTGCGCACGCGCTGGTGCAGCCGCTGGTTCTCGATGTGGGCGATCACCTGGCGGGCGACCACGAACAGCACGATGGCCGCGCCGTTGAACACCAGGAAGGGCTCCAGCTGGCCCCTGGTCACCTGGATGGTCGTGCCGGTCACGAAGGCGATCGCCGGGGGCACGTAGGGCAGCGCGAAGCGCGTCCAGGAGATCGGCGCGTCCTCCTCGTCGTCGCCGCGCAGCAGCTCCACCGGTGCCGGCCGCAGGGCCGCCACCGCCAGCACGAGCCAGCCGATCAGCCAGCCGACGTCCAGCCAGGCGCCGGTGGCGTAGGCGCCCTTGCCGGCCAGGTAGGCGAACGCCGAGTCGGCCACGCCCATGGCGAGGAGCGCGACGGTGATCAGCGCCGGCTGCACGAAGGCGCGGCCGCGGCTGCGGGCCAGCACCGAGAAGGCGATGGTCAGCGCCACCAGGTCGCCGATGGGGTAGGCCAGGCCGATGGCCCGGGGCAGCAGGGGGCCGCCGCCGTCGCGGTAGGTCGGGCCGAGCACCAGCGCCCAGCTGGCGAACAGCAGCGACGAGGCGATCAGCAGCCCGTCGAGCAGCGTCCGGATCTGCGCCAGGGCGCGGACCGGCGCGGTCGGCCACGACAGCACGCCGACCGCCACCAGCGGCAGCGCCACCAGCAGGAAGGCGTCGGCGATCGACGGCGGGGTGGCGCTGAAGCCGCCGGTCAGGTCGAGCCACGACCAGATGAGCTGGCCGACGCCCCAGCACAGCGCCGCGGCGCCGAGCAGCCGCCAGGAGCGCCGCAGCGCGATCGTCCAGGCGCGGCCGAAGCCGTACTGGCCGCGGTTGGCGGCGTGCAGGCAGGCGAACCCGGCGGCGAAGGCGGCCGCGGCGATGGCCAGGTCGTCGAAGGCCTGCGCCGCGTGGCCCCCGATGCCGTGCACCCAGACGATGAACACGGCCAGCAGCGCGACGAAGGAGCCGGCGGCCAGCCGGTACAGCTTCCACGGGCTCATGGCGCCGTCCCTGCCGCGGCGAAGGCGGACGTGCCGGACCCGGCCGCGGCGGCGGCTCGGAACCGCAATCCGGCGCTGTCAACGCTCACGTCGGGCCTCGGAGGAGCTCGAAGTCGGTCGCGCTCCGACACGAACGTGCCCAAGCTGACTTCACACGATACACGAGCAAACCTGGCCGTTCTCCGCCCGTGATCAGAAATTACTAGACCTGTGCCGGATCGAGGAGATTCCAGGATGGGTGTCCGACCGGATCGAGCCGCCCGGGACCTTAGTTCGTGACCCGTTCGTAGTCCCTCCGGTTGGTCCGCGGCCCGCGGAGCGATGTCCCCTGACGGGGGACAGAGGATGACAGGGACATGACGATGACGAAACTCGTACGGGTCGTGGCGGTTTGCCATCAGCCGAGGTGAGGTAGGGGTTTCAGGTCCTCGCCGGGTGCGCCCGATGGGTCGCGGGGGTGTTGGTATCCGCCGGGGTGTGCTTCCATGGGAAGGACCCGCCGTACCGGAGCAAACGGATGTTGCGTCCTCCACACCTGAATCTCCGACTCCGCAAACCGAAGATCAGCCTCCCCCGGATCCGTCGCCTGCATCTCAGGTTCCGCCGCCTCGAGGTCGGAGCCCTGTGGGCGCTCGTGCTGCTCGCCGCGCTGGCCACCCTTCCGAGCCTGGCCCCCGACAAGGGCAGCAGCAGCACGCTCAGCCTCGGCGCCGACCCGGGCGGCCTCAGCCTCCAGGACGAGGCGGCAGCCCGCTACCAGGCGTGGCTGCGAGGCCGCACGGCCTCGCAGGACGCGGGCAGCGCCGCCGCCGCCGCCGCGCAGGCGGCCGCCGCCGGTCTCGGAGCCGCCGCCCCGACCCCGACGATCACCGTGCCGACCGCGGCGGACAACGACATCCCGGCGCTCGCCCTGCGGGCCTACCGGTTCGCGGAGAGCTGGGCCTCGGGCTTCTCGCCCGACTGCAAGCTCTCCTGGAGCGTGCTGGCCGGCATCGGCAGGATCGAGTCGAACCACGGGCGCTTCCTCGGCGCGGCGGCGCGCTTCAGCTCCGCCGGCGACGTCACCCCGACGATCCTCGGGCCGGTGCTGAACGGCGCGGCCAACGTCGGCGCCATCCACGACACCGACGCCGGCCGCCTGGACGGCGACACCAACTGGGACCGCGCCGTCGGGCCGATGCAGTTCATCCCCTCGACCTGGCAGTCGCTGGGGCGCGACGGCAACAACGACGGCATCGCCAACCCCAACAACCTGTTCGACGCGGCGGTCAGCGCGGCCGGCTACCTCTGCGGCAGCGCCGGCGGCAGCATGACCGGCCAGGCCAGCCTGCGGCGGGCGATCTTCTCCTACAACCACTCGAACGACTACGTGCGAGCGGTGATCAGCTGGGCCAACTTCTACCTGCAGCAGGCCGGGCAGGGCTCGCTGGTCAAGGTCCAGATCCCCAACGGCCCGGCCTCGTCGTCGCCGCTCGGGGTCGCCGCCGGGGCCACCAACGCGCTGGGGCCCAACTCCAACGGGACGCCGACCACCCGGGCGCGCGCGACCTCGACCACGCGCGCCCACGGCACCAGCACGACCCGGCGGACCACCACCACGCGCGCGCCGACCACCACCACCCGGCCGCCGAGCTCGACCACCACCAGCACGACCCGGCCGCCGACCAGCACCACCGAGCCGTGCTCGACCACCACCACCTCGAGCAGCAGCAGCTCGACGACGACCACCACCACGAGCGAGTCGACGACCACCACCACGACGCTGCCGCCCTGCGGCACGCAGCAGGCCGACCCGGACGCCACCGGGACGACCCAGGGGTAGGGGAGCGCCGGGCTCAGACCAGGCGGCGGTCGCTGGCCCAGCGGGTCAGCTCGTGGCGGCTGGAGAGCTGGAGCTTGCGCAGCACCGAGGACACGTGCGTCTCGACGGTCTTCACCGACAGGTGCAGCCGGCGGGCAACCTCCTTGTAGGTGAACCCGCGGGCGATGTGGCGCAGCACCTCCCGCTCGCGCGTGGTGAGCTGGTCCAGCTCGGGGTCGATTGGCCCGCTCAGCTCGCCGTGGAAGGCGTCCAGCACGAAGCCGGCCAGCCGGGGCGGGAACACCGCGTCGCCGCCGTGGACCCGCCGGATCGCGTCGGCCAGGTCGGCCGGCGAGATCGACTTGGTGACATATCCTCTCGCGCCGGCGCGGATCACCCCGATGACGTCCTCGGCCGCGTCCGACACCGAGAGGGCGAGGAAGCGGATGTCGGGGTGCGTCTCGCGGACGCTCTCGAGCACCGCGCGGCCGCCGCCGCCGGGCATGTGCACGTCCAGCAGCACCACGTCGGGCACGGTCCGGCGGATGCCGTCGACCGCGCTGTCCGCGTCGCCGGCGTCGCCGACGATCTCGAACTGCGCGCCCAGCTCGGCGCGCAGCCCGGAGAGGAAGAAGTGGTGGTCGTCGACCAGGAACACCCGGATCGCTCCGCTCACCGAGCTCATCTCCTCTCCCTGGGCAGATGGATGGCGACCTCGGTGCCGCCGCCCGGCTCGCTGGTGATGGTGACGGTGCCGCCCTGGCGCTCGATCCGCCCGCGGATCGAGTCGCGGATGCCCCGGCGGTCCGGCGGCACCGCGTCGGGGTCGAAGCCCTTGCCCTCGTCGCGCACGTAGGCGGTGATGCCGTCGGGCTCGGCCTCGACGTAGACCGACACGGCGGTGACCCCGGAGTGCCTGGCGGCGTTGACCGCTGCCTCCTGGCAGGCGAGCACCACCGCCCGGGAGCGCTCGTCCAGCGGCTCGTCGCCGACCACCACCACGTCCACCGCGATGGCGTGCAGCTCCTCGACTCTGCTGGCCAGCGCCTCCACGGCCGACTTGAGGCGCTCCTGCTGCGGCGGGGCCGGCTCCTCGTAGAGCCAGCTGCGCAGCTCGCGCTCCTGGCGGCGGGCGAGGGTGACCACCTCCATGGGGGCGTCGGCCCGCTGGATCAGCGCCAGCGTGTGCAGCACCGAGTCGTGCAGGTGGGCGGCCATCTCGGCGCGCTCGGCGGAGCGGATGCGCTCGCGCCGCTCCTCGGTGAGCGCGCGGTACAGGCGCAGGATCCAGGGGCCGAGGATCAGCACCAGCCCGGCGGTGGTCACGCCGATGGCCAGCAGCGCGCTGCCGGCGGTGGCGAGCGTGTCGCTGGTGGCCAGCGCGTAGCCCATGCCGGTGGCCACCATCAGCCCGCCGACCAGCACTCTGGGGATCGAGGAGCGGTCGCCGAACAGCGCCTCGACGGGGTTGCCGCCGCCGTTGGAGAGCCAGCGGCCGCGGTCGTCGTCGCCGCGCGCCCAGATCACCGCGGAGCCGATCGCGGCCAGCGTCACCGGCCACACCACCCGGTCGCCGAACCAGAAGCCGACCTCGCGGAGCAGCAGCATGGCGCCGGCGATGACCAGCGCGAACCCGAAGGTGCGCCGCCGGGTCGGCTCCCGGACCGGCGCGCGGAGGTCCGGGCTGGCGTCGTCGGTGACCAGCGCCAGCACGACGTAGACCACCACCCCGATGCCGCCGGCGATGGTGAGCAGCACGAAGGCGATCCGGGTGAGGATCGGGTCGACGCCCAGGCGCTCGCTGAGCCCGCCGGCCACGCCGGCGATCACGCGGTTGGTGCGGCTGCGGGGGAACGCCAGCTCGCCGAGCCGCGCGCGGCCGCGCGCGGGCAGCCCCTGGCGCGGCGGCTTGCCGCGGGGGGTGTCGCGTTGCGGTGCGCTGGTCTGGCTCGTCTGCCCGCTCCTTGGTGCCTGCGGCGGCGGTGGAGCCGCCACCTGGGCGTTTGTAGCGTGTGGCCCAATGGTGGCATCCGCCATGGCGGTGCGCCACGGGGTATGACCCTGAGCGCACCCCGAGAACCTCAGGGATGTTCCAGGGCGATCCCCGATGGTGAGGGCGGGCGCGCGGGTGGAGGCTGTCTGCGTGGTCACCGCCAGAGCACGGCGGAGACCGGCACGAGGAGGCTTCGAGATCATGCCGGAAGAGCCAGCCGGGTTCGACGGATCGCCCGGCGACCAGCATCCACCGGCGGGGGATCCGCCCCCGCCGCCACCCCAGCCCGACGCGTCCCAGCAACCGCCACCGCCACCGCCGCAGGGCGGAGGGCACGGGTACCCGGGTGGGCCCCGGCAGCCCGGGCAGCCGACCGGTCCCGGCTACCCGGGCGGCGGATATCCGGGCGGCGGGCCGCAGCAGTATCCGCCGCAGGGCGGCTACCCGACGACGCGGCGGCTGACCAGGCGCACCGACGATCGGGTGATCGCCGGCGTCTCCAGCGGCCTGGGCGCGTACTTCGGGGTCGACCCGGTCATCTTCAGGATCGGCTTCGTGGCGCTGACCCTGGCCGGCGGCACCGGGATCCTGATCTACCTGCTGCTGTGGGCGGTGCTGCCAGGGGTCAACTACGGCGGGCCGGGCGCGCCGCCCCCGCCGGCCGCCGGCGGCAGCGGCGATCCGCCGATTGTGGCGGCCCTGCGCCAGGGCGGCACCAAGCGGCTCCTGGCCATCGGCGCGGTGGTGCTGGCATGTCTGCTGCTGGCCGGACCGTTCGCCCGGCCGTCGGTGGTGTTCGCGCTGGTGCTGATCGGCGTCGGCGTGCTGTTGATGGTCCATGAGCCACCGGGTCACGCCAGCGGCGGGCCCGGCGGTGGCGGTGGCCCGGCCCGACCGACGCCGCCAGCCGGTGGTGGCTGGCAGCCCGGTGAGCCACGGCAGCCGTGGGCGGGCTCGCCACAGCCCGGCCC
>DASVXQ010000626.1:0-9631 GCA_036392615.1 Actinomycetes bacterium
CGACGCGGTCGGCTTCGAGCTCGCCCCCGGCGAGCGGATGGTCGTCGGCGGGCCCTCCGGCGCCGGCAAGACGACCCTCGCCCAGCTGCTGGTGCGCTTCCTCGAGCGGCAGGGCGGCGACCTCAGGATCGGGCCGCACGACCTGCGCGAGCACCGCCAGGACGACGTCCGCGCCGCGGTGCTGCTCTGCGAGCAGGAGCCGCACGTGTTCGACTCGACCGTCCGGGAGAACCTCGCCTTCGCCCGGCCCGGCGCCTCCGACGAGCGGATCCGCGCCGCGCTCGGTCACGCCGGGCTGGGCGACTGGGTGGACTCGCTGCCGTGGGGGCTCGACACGCCGGTGGGGGAGCGCGGCCGGGCGCTGTCCGGCGGCCAGCGCCAGCGGCTCGCGCTGGCGCGCGCCTTCCTCGCCGACCCGGCCGTGCTGGTGCTCGACGAGCCAACCGCCCACCTCGACGCCGCGACCGCCGCGGCGCTGCTCGACGACCTCTGGGCCCGCGCCGGCGGCCGCTCGGTGCTGCTGGTGACCCACGGGGCCGCCGGGCCCTTCGAGGGCAGCCGGCGGCTGCGGCTCGGGCCGGGCGGGCGCGGCCGGCTGCTGACCCCCGCGGAGCCGGAGCGATCAGGGGGCGGCCGAGTTCATCCCATCCGGAGGATGTGACCGCCCGCGGCCTCCGGAAGCCTCGGAGCTGGACATCTGGGGGGTGGAAGTGTGTCGACGCTCGGTCTCGCGCGAGTGCAGTTCGCCAGCACGTCGATCTACCACTTCCTGTTCGTGCCGCTGACGATCGGGCTGGCGCTGCTCACCGCGCTGCTGCAGACCGCGTGGCACCGCAACGGCCGTGCGGAGTACCTGCGGCTGACCCGCTTCTTCGGCACCCTGCTGGTGATCAACGTGGCGGTGGGCGTGGTGACCGGGCTGGTCCAGGAGTTCCAGTTCGGCATGAACTGGTCGGCCTACTCCCGCTTCGTCGGCGACGTCTTCGGCGCGCCGCTGGCCATGGAGGGCCTGGCCGCCTTCTTCCTCGAGGCCACCTTCCTGGGATTGTGGATCTTCGGCTGGGACCGCCTGCCCAGGCGCATCCACCTGGCCACCATCTGGGCGGTGGCGGTCGGCGCCGCCCTGTCGGCGGCCTTCATCATGGCGGCCAACTCCTGGATGCAGCACCCGGTCGGCTACACCATGAACCAGCAGCGGGGCCGGGCGCAGCTCAACGACATCTGGGCGGTGCTGTCGAACCCGGTGTTCGTCTGGGGCTACCTGCACGTGCTGCTGGCCTCCGCGGTCACCGGCTCGCTGGTGATGCTGGCGGTCTCCGCCTGGCACCTCCGGCGAGGCTCCGAGGTCGCCGTCTTCCGGCGGTCGATGGCGCTGGCGCTGGTCGTGCTGGCGCCGTGCGCGCTGCTCGCGGTGATGGTCGGCAGTCACCTCGGCGTGATCGAGACCAAGTACCAGCCGATGAAGATCGCGGCGGCGGAGGCCCAGTGGACCACCTGCCAGCCGTGCTCGTTCTCGCTGTTCCAGATCGGCGGCGGCAACAACGACCAGACGCCGACGAAGATCATCGCGGTCCCGCACCTGCTCTCGCTGCTGGCGACCGACTCGTGGAACGGCCAGGTCACAGGCCTGAACGAGCTCAATTCGCAGTACCAGTCGCAGTACGGGCCAGGCAACTACGTGCCCAACGTGTTCATCCAGTACTGGTCGATGCGGGTGATGGCCTACCTCGGCGGTGCGGTGTTCCTGCTTTCCCTGTGGGGGATCTGGCTGCTCTGGCGAAGACGGGTCGAGTCGGCCAAATGGTTCCTTCGTGTGTCGATCTGGGCCGTGCCGGTGCCGTTCCTGATGAACACCGCCGGCTGGCTGCTGACCGAGAACGGGCGACAACCCTGGATTGTGCAGGGACTCCAGCTCACCCGGCAGGGGGTGTCACCCTCAGTCACCTTCACCAACCTGGTGATCAGCCTCTCCGTGTTCATCCTGCTCTACGGGGTGCTCGCGGTGGTCGACTGGGCGCTGATGCTGCACTACTCGCGCAAGCAACTTGAACCGATCCCCGAGTCGCCGGACGAGCAGCGCGCGGCCGTGGCCGCGATGCGCTACTGAGGAGCGGACGGTGCAGACTTTCTGGTTCATCGTGATCGCCCTGCTGTTCACCGGCTTCTTCGTGCTGGAGGGCTTCGACTTCGGGGTCGGCATGCTCCACACCGTGGTCGGCCGGACCGACACCGAGCGGAAGGTGGCGATCGGCACCATCGGTCCGCTCTGGGACGGCAACGAGGTCTGGCTGGTGGTCGCCGGCGCCGCCATGTTCGCCGCCTTCCCCGGCTGGTACGCGACCATGTTCTCGGGGTTCTACCTGGCGATCGTGCTGCTGCTGGTGGCGCTGATCGGCCGCGGGGTGTCGTTCGAGTTCCGCGACCGGCGCGAGAGCGAGCGCTGGGGGCGCACCTGGGACACGCTGATGACTGCGGGGAGCCTGCTGGCCCCATTGCTGATCGGCGTCGCGCTGGGCAACCTGCTGCACGGCGTGCCGATCGACTCGCGGCAGGAGTTCACCGGCAACTTCCTCGACCTGCTGAACCCCTACTCGCTCTACGTCGGGGTGACGATCCTGGCGATCTGCGTGCTGCACGGCGCCACCTTCATGGCGCTGAAGACCGGCGGAGAGGTTCGCCGGCGGGCCGGAGAACTCGCCAGACGGTCCGCTCCGATCGTCGGCCTGGTCGTGCTGGCCTTCGCCGTGTGGACCCAGGTGATCGTGGACCGCGGGGTGATCCCCGGGCCGATCCAGGTGATCGCCGTGCTGGCGCTGATCGCGGTGGCCTGGCTGCTGCGGGACGGCCACGAGGGCTGGGCCTTCACCATGACCACCGTCGCCATGGCCACCGTGGTGCTGACCGTCTTCGTCGACCTCTACCCGCGCGTGATGGTCTCCAGCACCAGCGCCGCCAACGACCTGACGGTGCACAACACCTCCTCGGCGCCGTACGCGCTCAAGGTGATGACCGTGGTGGTGGCGGTGCTCTTCCCGGTGGTGGTCGCCTACCAGGCGTGGACCTACTACGTGTTCCGCCGCCGGGTCGGTCTCTCCGACCGCGAGCGGCGGCTCCAGGCGCCCGAGCGCGCCGCCGCCCAGGCCGAGGCCGAGGCGGTCAGAGGACCGCGATCGGGTTGACCGGCGAGCCGGTGCCGCCGGGCACGCGCAGCGGCGCCGCCACGAACAGGAAGCGCCAGCGCCCGGCCGCCGCGCAGTGGCGGGCCAGCTCGTCCAGCGCAAGGTAGTCGAACAGGTGCAGCCCCATCGCGTTGAGCGCCAGCAGGTGGACCGGGAAGCCGACGCCCTCGGTGGTGCTCGGCGCGGTGTCGTTGTTGCCGTCGCTGCCGAGCGCGGCGATCCGCCGCTCGGCCAGCAGCGGCATCGCAGTGGGGTGCAGGCCGGCCTTGGCCCTGGCGGTGTCCCAGGAGCCCAGCTCGGCCAGGCGCCGGCCGTGGCCGGTGCGCACCAGCAGGACGTCGCCCTCGCCGAAGCCGGCCCGCTGGGAGCGCTCGGCGGCCTCGAGGTCCTCGCGCAGCACGTGCTGGCCCGGCTCCAGCCAGTCCACCCCGCGCAGCCGCGGCACGTCGAGCAGCACCCCGCGGCCCACCAGCCCGTCGTCGAGCACCCCGATGGCGTCGGCGGCGGCGCCCCGCGAGCTGACCTCGGACGAGGGCCGGCCGTTGTAGAGCGACCCCCGGTGGACCGCGTGGCAGAGCGCGTCGACGTGGCTGTGGGTATCGCTGTGGTAGTCGAGCCCCAGGAAGTCCTTGGCGAAGCGCACCGAGCCGGCGCCCACGTCGGTGTCGGGCAGCACGGTCATGTGGTGCAGCACCGGCGCGGGGTTGTGCGGCGCCGGCCTGGTGTCGAGCGGGCGGCCCAGGCTGACCGTGCGGCCCTCGCGCACCAGCCCGGCGGCCGCCGCCACCCGCGCCGGCGTCAGATGGTGCAGCGTGCCGCGCTGGTCCCGCGGCCCCCAGCGCCCCCAGGTGCTGACCGCCTCGAACAGCGCGTCGAAGTCCTCGGCGCTGAGGTCCACGCCGCCGCCGGCCTGCTGGCGCGCCCTGGCCATGCGCCTACAGACCGGGGCTGCTGTGCATCAGGCCGCCGTCGACGAACACCGTCGTGGCGGTCACATATTTGGAGCCTTCGTCGGCCAGGAAGGCGACCACCGTGCCGATCTCCTCCGGCCTGGCCATGCGGCCCAGCGGGATGGCGTCGTCGAGCGTCTTCAGCTTCGCCGGGTCCTGCTCGGTGGAGAGGTTGATCGGCGTGTCCACCGCCCCGGGTCCGACCCCGACGACCGTGATCCCGTGGGGCGCCAGCGTGACCCCGGCCGTGCGGGTCAGCATGCGCATGCCGCCCTTGGAGACGCAGTAGGCGGCGTTGCCCGGCATCGGCCAGTCCTCGTGGACCGACGACAGGTTGATGATCCTGCCGCCGCCGCCCTGGGCGATCATCTGCCTGGCAGCCAGCTGGGTGCCGAAGAAGGCGCTCTTCAAGTTCACGTTCAGCACGAAGTCGTACTGCTCCTCGGTGGTGTCGAGCACCGAGGTGCGCGTCTCCACGCCGGCGTTGTTGACCATCACGTCCAGCCGGCCGAAGGCCTTCACCGCCGCGTCGACCAGCCGCTGGAGGTCCTCGACCTTGCTGACGTCGGCGTCGACGCCAACCGCCTTCTCCCCGAGGGCGGCGATCTGGCGCTCCAGCTCCTCGGTCGCCTCGGGATGGGCGACGTAGTCGATCACCACACTGGCGCCCTGCTCCGCCAGCGCCAGCACGACCGCCTTGCCGATGCCGCTGTTGCCGCCGGTGACGATGGCGACCTTGTTGTCCAGGCTCATGGGTGGCGTGCCTCCTGGTCCGCTCCGCCTGCGCTCAGCGCAGCCGCTCGTTGAGGTGCTCGCCAACGCGGATGGCGTTGGCCATCGCGGTCAGCGCCGGGTTCACCGCGCCGATGCTCGGGAAGAAGCTGGTGTCGACCACGTAGAGGTTGTCGAGCTCGTGCGCCTTGCAGTCGAGGTCGAGCACCGAGGCCTGCGGGTCGGTGCCGAAGCGGCAGGTGCCCGCCTGGTGCGCCACGCCCGCCACCGGGATGTCCATGCTCATGTAGAAGTTCTTGTCGAGCACGTGGTGCTCGGCCATCCCGCAGTGGTTCAGGATGTGCCGCAGCTCCTGGTACAGGCGCCCGGCCTCCTCGTCGTTCGTGGAGGTGTAGGCGAGGTGGACGGCGCCGTCCCTGCCGAGCGTGACGCGGTTCTCGGGCTTGCCCAGGTCCTCGGTGGTCAGCCAGAAGTCCACCGCGTGCTGCGCGACCTCCTCGAGGCTCCAGTGCGGCGCCAGCACGGTGAGGTGCGGCTCCTCGCCCTTCATCGCCGCCGCGTTGGACTTGCCCACCATCTGGATGTTGCCCATGGGCAGACCCGACTCCTCGCTGCCGAGGTAGAAGTCGTTGAGCCCCAGGGTCTTCTGGAAGACCGTGTCGTTGGGCTCCTTGGAGAGCGCCACCACCGCCTTGCAGTTGTGGAACATGTAGTTGCGGCCGACCTGGTCGGAGCCGTTGGCCAGCCCGGCCGGGTGCCGCTCGCTGGCCGAGGCCAGCAGCACCTTGGCGCTGTTGGTCGCCCCGGCCGCCAGGACCACCACGTCGCCGCGGTACGTCTCGCGCTGGCCGTCGCGGCGCACCACCACGTCGGTGACCGTCCGCCCGGTCGGGTCGGTCTCCAGCCGGGTCGCCTCGGCGTCGACCAGCAGGGTGACGTTGGGGCGGTCCAGCAGCGGGCGCACCGCGATGGTCTCGGCGTCGGACTTCGCGTGGACCAGGCAGGGATAGCCGTCGCACCAGGTCGAGCGGATGCAGGCGCTCCTGGGCCGGTCGCGCTCGTCCAGCAGCACCCCGCAGGGCGCGTGGAACGGGTGGTAGCCGGCCTTGGCGAGGTCGTCGGAGAGCTGCTGCATGCGTGGCTCGTGGGACACCGCCGGGAAGGGGTACTGCCTGCTCCAGTGGCCCTCGGTGGGGTCCTCGCCGTGCTCGCCGCGGACCTGGTAGAGCCACTCCGCCCTGGTGTACCAGGGCTCGAAGTCGTCGTACGACAGCGGCCAGGCCGGTGAGACGCCGTCGACGTGCCGGACCTCCTGGAAGTCCTGGGGGCGCAGGCGGTACAGCGCCGCGCCGTACATCTTGGTGGCGCCGCCGACGAAGTAGTGGACCTGCGGCTGGAACGGCTTGCCGGCGGCGTCGTACCAGGTCTCCTCGGAGATGTAGCGGCCGCCGACGAACACCGCTTCCGGGTCCCAGTTCTCCATCTCGCGCGGCAGGAAGTTGCCCCGCTCCAGCAGCAGGATGCGCTTGCCGCTGGGCGCGAGCGTGTGGGCGAGGGTGCCGCCGCCGGCCCCGGTGCCGATCACGATCACGTCGTAGTGCTCGGGCAACGTGTCCTCCTTGTGGTCGGCCGGCCGGTGCTCAGCGCGGGCGCGACGGCAGCGGAGCCGCGTGCCCCGGCTGTTGCTCCGGCTGCCCCCGCGCTGCTTCCTTCCGCTCGCCTTGCTCTTCGCGCTCCCTCGGCTCCCCCGGCTCGTCCTCGTCGTCGCCCCAGTCGATCCGGGCGGCGTCGCTGCGGTCGAGGACCTGGGGGCCGCGGGTCCTGGTGAAGTAGTCCCAGGCCCAGCTCACGAACGCGTCGACGCGCTGGCGGACGCCACTGAGCAGCACCACGTGGACGCCCAGCCAGGCCGAGAAGGCAATCGGGCCGTGCAGCTCGTGGCGGTGCCCGCCGACCTCGGCGACCGCGGCGCCCTTGCCGATCATCGCCATGATCCCTTTGTCGTGGTAATGGAACCCGATGCGGGGCTTGCCGTGGACGTCCGCAAGGATGTTCTTCGCCGCCCAGCGCCCCGACTGGAGCGCGACCGAGCCGAGCTGCGGGAACGGCCCGCCGTCGGGCGCCGGAACGTTGGCCAGGTCGCCCACCGCGTAGACGTTCGGGTGGTCCGCCACGGTCAGGTCGGGCAGCACGTCGATGCGGCCGCCGCGTCCCTGCGCGACGCCCGTGCGGGCCGCCAGCGGCGCAGCCATCAGCCCGCCGGCCCAGATCACGCAGTGCGTCGGGATGCTGGTGCCGTCCGACAGCACCGCGCGATCGGGGGCGATCTCCTTCACGGCCGTGCCGAGGCGCAGCTCCACCCCGTCGCGACGCAGCGCCCTGGCGGCGTACTCGTGCGCCCGCGGGGAGAATTCCCCGAGCACCGCGTGGCCAAGGTCCACCAGGGTCAGCTTCGCCCGCCGCACCGCGAGGTCGTGGTACTCCGACGGCATCACGTCGCGGATCAGCTCGGCCAGCGCCCCGGCGGTCTCCACGCCGGTCGGCCCCCCGCCCACGATCACGAAGTTGAGCGCGCCCCGGTCCACCAGCGCCGGGTTGCGGTCGGCGTCCTCGAACAGGGCGAGGATGCGCGAGCGCAGGCGCTCCGCGTCGTCGAGCGAGTACAGCGGGAAGGCGTGCTCCACGCCGGGCGTGTGGAAGAAGTTCGGCTGGCTCCCGCAGGCGAGCACCAGGTAGTCCGCCGAGACCGTCTGCCCGTCGTCGAGCGTCACCGCGCCAGCGCCCGGGTCGACCGCGGTCACCTCGGCCATCTTCAGGTCGACGTTCGGATGCTTGCGGAACTCCTTGCGGACGTCGATCGCGATGTCGGAGGGCGCCAGCTGCGAGGTCGCCACCTGGTAGAGCAGCGGCTGGAACTGGTGGTAGTTGTGCCGGTCGATCAGCGTGACCCGCACGTCGCGGTGCTTGGCGAGCTCCTTGGCGCAGCCGAGACCGCCAAAGCCGGCGCCGACGATCAGCACCGAAGGTCCCTGCGGAGACGTCCCGCCATCGACCGACATGCTGTCCCCTTTGCGCGTCGTTGTTCCGTTCACGGCCCGAAGGCCGCCGCGACGCCAGCAAAGCCCCGGCGGTGCGACCAGGGCATCATGCCGATCGGATGAACTGCCCCCTCATCCCGACCGGGGGCGAGCCGTCGTGTCGTCCCGGCGCCTACGACCTGGACGGGGACCCGCCGCGCCAGGCTTCCGCGCCCGCGCTGGTCGCCGCCCGCATCTGCTGCATGCGGAGCCTGGCAATCTCGCGAGGCGGTCGCTCGAGCTGCTGGAGCCACCGCCGCGTCGCCGAGACGACCGCGGAGCTGAGCAGCATCACCCCGGCGAACCCGAGGAGACCGCCAAGCCCGATCAGCACCGCCCCGCCCATCACGAGGCCCTGGTTGACCTGGACGCCGTTCTGCGATGCCTGCCCGGTCATGGCTCACCTCCATCAGGTTCGGCGCACGCCGAGACCCTCGCGCCACGGCCGGCCCGGGTCATCACCCATTCGGGATGAGGTTCCGCCGAGTACGCCCCGGCGCTCGGCTAACCCTCCAGTAGAGGCCGAGGCCGGCCTCCGGTCCCGCGGTCCCGCCCTATCGCGGCCGGAGGCTGCCCAGCACCTCGAAGCTCTCGTCCACCAGGACCCGCAGATCCTGGCGCGGGTCACGCACCCACCGTTCGTAGGCGGCCTGGAAGCAGGCCAGAGCGAATTTGGGCAGCAGGAGCGCCTCCCACTCGGTGAAGCCGCGCTCGAGCAGGCGCTCGGCGATCACCCGCTCCCAGCGGAGGTTCTTGGCCATCCTGCGGGCCAGGAGCGCCGGCGTGGCGGCGATCAGTCGCTCGCGCGCCACACGCCGCTCGGGGTCGGCGACGCTCTCGGCCGCCAGCGCGCGAGTCGCCCTGTGGGCCAGGTCGACCACCGGCTCGCCGGCCGGGGCATGATCGAGGGTGTCCTGGATGACGTCGAGGAGTTGCTCGTCCTCGGCGAAGAACAGTTCCTCCTTGTCCGTGAAATAGCGGAAGAACGTTCGCCGCGAGATCTCCGCCGCCTCGGCGATCTGGTCGATGGTCGTCTGCTCGAAGCCGCGCTCCTCGAACAGTCGCAGCGCATTGTTGACGATCGCCTCGGCGGTCCGGCGCTTTCGCCGCGCTCGCAGGGTCTCCGGCATGCGCCGAAGCGTACCAGAATCTGTCCCACCGTGCCACTTGACACTCAGTGCCAACTGTCGCAGAGTGTCAACGCGAACCCGATCGTTCCCCGGAGGTCCTCATGGCCGTGGCGCTCGCCCGCGTTCGAATGCCGCTGATCTACCTCGGCCTGGCATTGGTGCTGATCGACAGCTTCATCCGCGACCTCCCGCGCTGGCCCGTGCTCGGCGTGATGGTGGTGGCCTTCGCGATCTACCTGCGCCTGGGGACCGTCCGGCGTCCGCCGGTGGAGGTCGCCGCCCCGGTGGTGGGGCGCTGGCTCGCCTACAACAGCCCGGCCAACCGTGTGCCCAGCCACCACGTCCAGGCGTACGGCCAGGCGTACGCGATCGACCTCGTGCACGTGCCGGCGGACCGCCACCGTCCAGGGTTCTCCTGGTGGCCGCCGGCACGGCGGCCGGCCGACTACCCCGCGTTCGGTCAGCCGGTGCTGGCCCCGGCCGACGGCACGGTGGTGCGGGTCCACGACCGCGAACGCGACCACTGGAGCCGCACCTCCGCGCTCGGGATGCTGTACCTGGTG
>DASVXQ010000627.1:0-4482 GCA_036392615.1 Actinomycetes bacterium
GTCCTCGGCCTCGCGAGCCGCGGCGTCCTCGGTCCGGTCGCCATCGGCGCGATCCGCCGCCGCGGCCGCGTGCTCGCGGGCCGCTCCGGAGCCGCCTGGGGCCAGGGCCTCGCCCTCGCCGGCCTCGGCGCCCGCGACGGGGATGGGGCCGTCCGGCGGCTGCCGGGTGACGGTGCCGGCGGGGCCGGCCCACGCCGGGGCCTCGGGCGGCCGCCGCTCGGCGGGGGCGCCGTCGTCCGCGGTCGCCTCCGTCTGACTGGGAACCGATTTGTCGAACGCGGCCATGCCGGTGACTGCCGGGCTGGTCTCCGACTTGGCCTCGGCGGCGTCGCGCGCCTGGAGCTGCTCGGTGAGCAGGACCTTCATCGCGGCGGCGACCGGGATGGCCATCAGCGCGCCGACCAGGCCGAGCGCGGTGGCGCCGATCAGGCCGGCCAGCAGCACGGCGGCGGCGCTCAGGTTGACGGTGGACCGCAGGATGCGCGGGGCGATGAAGTAGTTCTCCAGCTGCTGGTAGACCAGGAAGAAGATGGCGACCAGCACCGCTGCCGGCCACAGGCCTTTGGTGAACAGCGTCAGCAGCACCACGATGATCGCGCCGAGCGTGGCGCCGATCATCGGGATCAGGTCGGTCAGCGCGACCACGAAGGCCAGCGGCACCGAGAACGGCACCCGCAGCGCGGTGAGGCACACGAACGACGCCAGCCCGGCGACCAGCGAGATCAGGATGTTGCCGATCATGTAGGCGCCGACCTTGTCGATCACCACGTCGGCGACGCGGCCGAGCTGCGAGCGCCGCGCGCGGGGGAACAGCCTGACCAGGCCGTTGCGCAGCCTCGGCAGGTCGGCCATGAAGTAGATGGCGAGCACCAGCACCGTCAGCGTCGAGAACAGGGCCCCGAAGATCCTGCCGGTCAGGCCGAACAGGCCGCTGCCCAGGCGCGACGGCGCGCTGGAGATGATGCTCTGGATCTGCTTGGTGAGGTTGTAGCGGTCGCTCAGCGCGCGGAACCGGCTGGACCGGTCCTGGAGCTGGCTCAGGTACCTGGGCAGGTCGTCGACCAGGCCGCGGAACTGCGAGACCATCGCCGGGATCACCGACATCAGGAAGCCCGCCACCAGCGCCAGGGCGATGACGAAGATGATGGTGACCGCCACGCTGCGCCGCACGCCCTTGCGGACCAGCCAGCGGACCGCCGGGTCCAGGCTGATGGCCACGAACAGGGCGATCGCGGCGCGGATCAGGACGCTGCGGGCGGTGTAGACGGCGGCCGCGGCCGCCAGGGTGCCGAGCACCCCCAGGCTGACGAAGACTCCCCATCGGATCAGCGTGCTCGGGTGCATCCTCGACTCCGGGTCGGGGCGGCGGTCCCCATCCCCAACGCCCATCGGCGCCTCCGGCGAGTTTGGCCTGCTCATGCCGCAAACGCTACTACGCCGCCCAGCACCGCCGCAGCAGCCCAGTTCGGGAACTCCTCGATCCGTTCGCCCGGGATGGGCCTGGCGCGAGTACGATGAGCCCATGGACCGGCGCATCTTTGGCCTCGAGAACGAATACGGGGTCACCTGCACGTTCCGGGGACAGCGCCGGCTGTCGCCCGACGAGGTCGCCCGCTACCTGTTCAGGCGGGTGGTGTCCTGGGGCAGGTCGTCCAACGTCTTCCTGGAGAACGGCGCCCGCCTCTACCTGGACGTGGGCTCCCATCCCGAGTACGCCACCCCGGAGTGCGACTCGGTGCTGGAGCTGATCACCCACGACAAGGCCGGCGAGCGGATCCTGGAGAGCCTGCTGGCCGCGGCCGAGGCCCGCCTCCACGAGGAGGGCATCGCCGGCCAGATCTTCCTGTTCAAGAACAACACCGACTCGGCCGGCAACTCCTACGGCTGCCACGAGAACTACCTGGTGTCGCGCTACGGCGAGTTCCAGCGCCTGGCCGACGTGCTGATCCCGTTCTTCGTCAGCCGGCAGATCCTCTGCGGCGCCGGCAAGGTGCTGGCCACTCCCCGTGGCGCGGTCTACTGCATCGCCCAGCGGGCCGAGCACATCTGGGAGGGCGTCTCCTCGGCGACCACCCGCTCGCGCCCGATCATCAACACCCGCGACGAGCCGCACGCGGACGCCGAGCGCTACCGCCGGCTGCACGTGATCGTCGGCGACTCGAACATGTCCGAGTGGTCGGCGTTCCTCAAGGTCGGCGCCACCGACCTGGTGCTGGCGATGGTCGAGGAGGCCACCGTCCTGCGGGACCTGACGCTGGACAACCCGATCCGCGCGATCCGCGAGATCTCCCACGACATGACCTGCCGCCGCAAGGTCCGGCTGGCCAACAACCGCGAGGCCAGCGCGCTGGAGATCCAGCGCGAATACTTCGAGAAGGCGGCCCGCTTCGTCGAGCGCCGGGACGCCGGCGAGACGGCCAAGAGGGTCATCGACATGTGGGGCAGGGTGCTGGACGCGCTCGAGCAGCAGGACCTCGACTCGATTGGCCGGCAAGTCGATTGGGTGACGAAGTACCTGTTGATCGAGCGGGCGCGCTCACGGCACAACCTGCCGCTGTCGCACCCCAAGATCGCCCTGATCGACCTGACCTACCACGACGTGAACCGCAAGCGCGGCCTCTACTACCTGCTGGAGCGCAGCGGCGCGGTCGAGCGGGTGTGCGACGACCGGGCGGTCGACCGCGCCACCCAGGAGCCGCCCCAGACGACCCGGGCGCGCCTGCGCGGCGAGTTCATCCGCCAGGCCAAGGAGCGCCGCCGCGACTACACCGTCGACTGGGTGCATCTCAAGCTCAACGACCAGGCCCAGCGCACCGTCCTGTGCAAGGACCCATTTCGTGCGTACGACGATCGGGTCGACAAGCTGATCGCGAGCATGTAGGCGGGCTCTTCGAACCCCTCTCGATTTATCGGGGGGTTCCGCTGCGCGTCGCTTCGCTCGCCCCGCTCCACCCCCCGAGCCCCCCGAGGTTCGGCTTCGCCTCGCCAGCCTCCTTGGGTTGCGCTCTTGACTTCGCGCGGTGGCGCAGCGCGAGCAGCAGCACCACCATGGCGCCGCCGTAGCGGGAGCCGAAGGCGACCAGGGTGTCGCGCAGGTCGCGGGCGGCGTTCAGCTGGACCGGGCCGAGCGCGGGCGGCCCGGCGGGTGCCGACGGCACCAGGGTGATCGACAACGCGACCGCCACCAGGCTGGTCACGCCCCAGGGGATGACCGCGACGATCCCCAGCAGGGGAAGCAGGTGCCAGTAGAACACCCAGGGTGTGAGCAGGAAGTACCCCAGGAAGAAGGTGGCCATGCTCGGCCACGGATCCACCCCGGCGCGCAGCCTCCGTGCGACCAGCACGAAGGCCGCCACGATCGCCAGGGCCGCCAGCAGCCGCCCGGCGCGGTCGCCGGCGGTGGCCGCGCTCGACGGCGCCACGCCGAACAGCGGCAGCGCGGCGGCCAGCAGGCGTCGCACGATGTTGCCCGGGCTGCCGCTGGAGTAGTGGTCGCTGACGTCGACTGCGCTGGTGAACAGCTTGGTGCCGGCGCTCGCGTAGGGCAGGTACGCGAGCGCGGTGAGCGCGGCGCCGAGCGCGCCGAGCCTGGCGACCGTCCACGCCCAGGCGGCCCGCCGCTGGCCGGCCGCCAACCACAGCGCGTACAGGGCGGCCAGCGGGCCCATGTAGACCTTGAAGAGGAACAGCACCACCAGCAGCACGAAGGCCAGCAGCCGCCGCCCGCGGAAGTGGGCCGCCACGGCCGTGGCCAGCACCAGCAGCAGCAGCGCGTCGACATGCGCCGACATCGGGATCGACTGGAGCACCATCGGGTTCCAGGCGATCAGCAGGACCGGCCAGCCCTGGTCGGCCCGCGGGGCTCCCTGGCCGCGCAGCACCCAGACCAGCAGCGCCACCGCACCGAGCTCGGCCGCGGTGAGCAGCAGCTTCATCAGGATCACCCAGGTCAGCAGGCTCTCGCCGGAGAGCATCGCGACCCCGCGGAGCAGCAGCAGGAACGGCGGCCCGTAGACCGGTCCGGTCAGCCGCCACGACCAGAACGGGTGCCACAGGTCGAAGGGGTGCTGGTCGGGGAACGACACGTAGGGGTTGGCGCCGTAAGCGGTCTGCACCTTGCCGTAGAACGAGTAGGCGTAGACGTCCTTGGAGGCCACCGGCGGCACCAGCAGCGCCAGCAGATGCAGCGCCAGCGCGCCGCCCACCAGCAGGCCGAGCCCCACGCGCCGGCCGCGCCGCCACTGCCACACGGCCGCCGCGAAGGAGACCATCGACACCACCCAGAACGGCGTGACCAGGCCCTGCGGCTTGAGCTCGACGTCGAAGTCGCGGTTGGTGGGCAGCGTGTGCATGGGCACGAACCTGGGCGCCAGCGGCACCACCAGGAACAGGCCGACCCCGGCGGCGATGCCCACCAGGCAGGCGAGCAGCACCGCCCGGTCGCTCCGGCCCGCCAGCCACGCGCGGACCCGGGCCAGTGCG
>DASVXQ010000628.1:0-7797 GCA_036392615.1 Actinomycetes bacterium
GGGTGCCGGCCCGGCCGCTGCGGGAGGCGTGGGCGCGGGCGCACTGGCCGCCGGTCGAGTGGTTCTCCGGGCCGGTGGAGGTGTTCCACGCGACCAACTTCGTGGCGCCGCCGGCGCGGCGGGCCCGGCTGGTGGTCACCATCCACGACCTGACCTACCTGCGCTACCCGGAGATGGTCACCGCCGCCTCGGCGCGCTACCGCGAGCTGGTGCCCGCCGGGCTGGACCGGGGCGCGGTCGTCTGCACGCCGACGACCGCGGTCGCCGCCGAGGTGGTCGACACCTACCGGCTGCCCTCCGACCGCGTGGTGGTGACCCCGCTCGGCGTCGCGGAGCGGTGGCTCCAGGCCGAGCCGCCCGATGGGGCCTGGCTGGCCGCCCGCGGGCTGCCCGAGCGCTACCTGCTGTTCGTCGGCAACCGCGAGCCGCGCAAGAACCTGGCCACCCTGCTGGCCGCCTACCGCGAGCTGCTCGCCGAGGGGTCGCCGCCGCCGCTGGTGCTGGTCGGTCCGCCCGGCTGGGGCGAGGAGCCGGACCTCGCCAGCCTGCCGCCCGGCAGGGTGCTGACCCCCGGCTACCTCGGCGACCAGGAGCTCCCCAGGGTGGTGGCCGGCGCGGCCGCGCTGGCCTGCCCGTCCTGGTACGAGGGCTTCGGCCTGCCGGCGCTGGAGGCGCTGGCCTGCGGCACCCCGGTGATCGCCGGCGACGTCCCCGCCCTGCGGGAGGTGCTCGGCGACCAGGCCGAGCTGGTCGACCCCGGCGACGCCGGCGGGCTGGCGGCCGCGCTGGCCAAGGCGGTCAAGGGCGACGGCGAGGCCGCCCGCGAGGCCCGCCGCGCCCACGCCGCCGGCTTCACCTGGGACCTCTGCGCCGAGGCGACCCTCCAGGCCTACGCGCGGGCGGTGGGCGCATGAGCGGCGGGATCCGCGCCGGGGTGGTGGCCGAGCAACTGCTCGGCCCGGTGCCCGGCGGCATCGGGCGCTACGTGTCGGGGCTCGTCGGGCAGCTCGGCGAGGTGGCGGGGGAGCGTGGCGGGTCGGTCCGCTGGCTGGTCGCCCGGCACCCGGCCGGGCGGATCGCGGCGGTCGGGCTGCCGCCGGAGCGGACGGCCGCGCTGGCGTTGCCGGGCCGGCTGGCCACCAGGGCGTGGGTGCAGCTCCGCCGGCCGCGGCTGCCGGCCCGCCTGACCGCCGAGCTGGACCTGGTCCACGCCACCAGCGCGGCGATCCCGCCGGCACGCGGCCGCCCCCTGGTGGCGACCATCCACGACGTCGCCTTCCGGCTGTTCCCCGAGGCCTACCCGGCCAGCGGGCGCGACTTCCACGAGCGCGCCGCCCGCATCGCCGTCGCCGAGGCGGCGCGGGTGCTGGTCCCCTCGGCGGCGACCGCCCGCGACCTCGCCGACCTGTACGGCCTGGAGCCGGGCCGCGTCACCGTCACCCCGCTCGGGGCCGACCCGCCAGCCGCCGTGGACCCGGCGGCGGCGCGGGCGCTGCTGGAGCGGCTGGGGGTGCGCGGCCCGTTCCTGCTGGCGGTCGGCACGCTGGAGCCGCGCAAGAACCTCGCCCGGCTGGTGGCCGCCTTCGCCGAGGCGGCCGCCGAGCTGCCGTCCCACCACCTGGTGGTGGTCGGACCCGCCGGCTGGGGCGACGCCCTGGACGGCCCCACCCCGCCGCGGGTCGCGCTGGCCGGCCGGGTCCCGGACGAGGTGCTCGCCGGGCTCTACGCCAGCGCCGACGGGCTCGCCTACCCGAGCCTCTACGAGGGCTTCGGCCTGCCGGTGCTGGAGGCCATGGCGCGCGGCCTGCCGGTGCTCACCAGCGACCGCTCCAGCCTGCCCGAGGTCGCCGGCGGCGCGGCCCTGCTGGTGGACCCGACCGACGTCCCGGCGATCGCCAAGGGCCTGGTCGAGCTGGTCGCCGACAGCGGTCTGCGCGAGCGCCTGGCCGCCGGCGGCCGGCGCCGCGCCGCCGCCTTCACCTGGCGCGCCACCGCCGAGGCCACCTGGTCCGCCTACCAGGAGGCACTGCGGTGAGCCGGCCGCGGACCCACCCGGCGGCCGCGAAGGCGCCCCCCCGCGGCGGAGGTGGCGGCGTGAGCCGGGACCCGGCGGCAAGGCGGCTGAGGGTCGCGGTGGACGCCACCGCGGTGCCGGCGAAGCTGACCGGGGCGGGGGTGTACGCGGCCAGGATGCTGGAGGCGCTGGCGCTGCGGGGCGAGGTGGACCTGGAGGTGTTCGTCGCCCCGGAGTCGGCGCCCTCGCTGGCCGCGCCGGGCCTGTCCCTGCGCCCGGTGCGGGCGGCGGGACGTGGCCGTCCGGCGCGGATCGCCTGGACCCACCTGGCCTCCGGGCGGGCGGCCAGGGCGGCGGGCGCGCGGGTGCTGCACGGGGTCCACTACGAGCTGCCGCGGCGCGCCAGCATGCCGCGGGTGGTGACCGTCCACGACCTCACCCTGGTCACCCACCCGGAATGGCACGAGGCCAGCAAGGTCCGCTTCTTCGGCTGGGCGATGCGCCGCTCGGTGGCGGTGGCCGAGCGGGTGCTGTGCGTCTCGGCGACCACCGCCCGCGACCTCTGCGAGCACCTCGGGGTCGACCCCGAGCGGGTCGACGTCACCCCGCTCGGCACCGACCTGCGTCCCGCCAGCGAGCAGGCGGTGACCGCGCTGCGGAGCCGGCTGGGGCTCGACGGGCCCTACGTGCTCGGCCTCGGCACGCTGGAGCCGCGCAAGGACCTCCCCAGCCTCATCCGGGCGTTCGCCAAGCTCGCCGGCGAGCTGCCGCACCGCCTGGTGCTGGCCGGCATGGCCGGCTGGGGCGCCGGCGAGGTGGCCGCGGCGGCGGCGGCCAGCGGGGTCCGCGACCGCATCCTGCTGGCCGGCTACGTGCCCGAGGCGGACAAGGCGGCGCTGTTCACCGGCGCCGACCTGTTCGTCTACCCGAGCCGCTACGAGGGCTTCGGCCTGCCGGTGCTGGAGGCCATGGCCTGCGGCACGCCGGTGATCACCACCACCGGCGGTTCGCTCCCCGAGGTCGCCGGCGACGCGGCCGTGCTGGTCGCGCCGGGCGACGCCGACGGGCTCGCGGTGGCCATCGGCAAGCTGGCCGGCGAGGCGGGGGAGCGGGTCGCGGTGGTGCAGCGCGGCATGGTGCGGGCCGCCGGCTTCACCTGGAACCGCTGCGCGGCGCTCACCGCCGAGGCCTACCGCCGCGCGGCGGTCGCCGCGGCGACCGAGGGTCGCGCGGCCCAATAGACTCTGGGTGCCAACACGATCGATCCAGCGATTCGTCTCCGTATCTCCATGTCACCACGAGGGGAGTGCCACCGTGCAGGCAGTCATCCTGGCGGGAGGGTTCGGCACCAGACTGCGACCGCTGACCAGCACCCGGCCGAAGCCGCTGATCCCGTTCGCCAACGAGCCGTTCCTGATCCACATGCTGCGGCAACTGGCGTCCAGCGGGTTCAACGACGTGGTGCTGTCGACGATGTACCTGCCCGAGGCGTTCGACGAGCTGATCCCGGCGGCACGCAAGCTCGGCGTCGAGGTGGTGCTGTCGTCGGAGGACACTCCGATGGGCACCTCCGGGGCGGTGAAGCGGCTGTCGCACCTGCTGAACGACACCTTCCTGGTGTTCAACGGGGACATCCTGGTCGACCTGGACATCCCGAAGCTGGTCGAGCTGCACCGGCAGCGTGGCGCGGCCGCCTCGCTGGCGCTGGTGCGCGTGCCCGACCCGAGCGCCTTCGGGCTGGTGCCGGTGGACGCCGAGGGGCGCGTGCGGGCCTTCCTGGAGAAGCCCGGCCCCGACGAGGAGGCCTGGGTCACCGACCTGATCAACGCCGGCGTCTACGTGCTGGAGCCGTCGGTGCTGGAGCACGTCGCCGCCGGCAGGCCGTCGTCGTTCGAGCGCGACCTGTTCCCCTCGCTGCTGGCCTCCGGCGCGCCGGTGTACGGCTACGAGGTGCAGGGCTACTGGCGCGACCTGGGCACGCCGATCGCCTACCTCGCCGCCCAGGCCGACCTGCTGGAGGGCCGCCTCAGCCTGCCGATGAGCGCCACCGAGCACGGCCGCGGGCGCTGGTTCGCGGACTCGGTCGAGATCGAGGACGGCGCGGTGCTGCGCGGCCCGGTGATGATCGGCTCGTCCGCCCGGGTGGAGCGCGAGGGGCGCGTGTTCGGCCCGTCGGTGCTCGGGCCGGGCGCGGTGGTCGCCGGCGGCGCCAGGGTGGAGCGCTCGGTGCTGCTGGCCGGCGCCCGGATCGAGCGCGGCGGCAAGGTGAGCGACTCGATCCTCGGCGCCGACGTGGTGGTCGGCTCCGGCGCGGTCGTCAGCGACGGCGCCATCCTGGGCGACGGCGCCATCATCGAGGAGGGCAACGTGCTGGCCGCCGGCATCCGCGTCGCCCCCGGCGTCCACCTCCCTGCTGGCGCCATCCGGGTGTAGTTCGAGGGGGAGCGCAGCTCCCCCCTCGAGGCTCCCCCCTCGGCGTGGCGCAGTTCGGGCCTCGAGGGCGGCGGGGGGAGGCAAGCTCCCCCCTTGGCCGGGTAGGGGCGACGGATCCTTCAGCCCCTTGCCGCTTCGAACAGCAGGAGGGCGCCGAAGAGGACGAAGGAGGCGGCGGCGCCGATGCGGACCGCGCGGTCGGGGAGGCGGCGGCCGAGCTGCTGGCCGACCAGGATGGCGATCGCGTCGGCGGCGACCATGCCGAGCGTCGAGCCGGCCCAGGTGCCCAGCAGCCCCTCGCGCGTGGCCAGGGTGATGGTCGCCAGCATGGTCTTGTCGCCCAGCTCGGCCAGGAAGAAGGCCACGCTGGCGGCCAGCACCGCGCTGCGGGTGGAGCGCCGCGCCCGCTCGGCCTCGTCCTCGCTGAGCGAGTCGCCGCGCAGCGTCCAGGCGGCGAACGCCAGGAAGGCGAGCCCGGCCAGCAGGTTCACCGGCCGGGTCGGCAGCGCGGCGCCGAGCAGCGCCCCGATCACCACCGAGGCCGCGTGGACCACGGCGGTGGCCACCGTGATGCCCAGCAGCACGGCCAGCGCCCGGTAGCGGGTCGCGAACGCCAGCGCCATGAGCTGGCTCTTGTCCCCGAGCTCGGCGACGAAGATCACGCCGAAGCTGATCAGCAGGGCGTCCAAACGCACGTCCTCCCACACGCTTGCGGATCGGGCGGGAGGAGCGCCAGCCTCCAGCCCGACTCCCTGGACTTCAGGTTCAGGCTGAAGGTCTCGCCCACCCGGCGTGCCTGCCGGGCCGGCTGGCCGGGCGCGGACGCCAGCATGTCGACCAGTCGCGAGAACGCCGGTCACGCATCCGCGGTGCGCGCCGTCGCCGCCTCCGGTCAGCCGCGCCTTGTTGAGCGCGGCACCGATGCATGCCCGGCGTCCTTGAGGACTACTCCCCTTCGCGGTTCAGGATAGCGGAGCCCTGGGCATCCACCGACCAACCCGACCTGCTACGCTCCGGCGCGGCAACCGTCATTTCGGGAGAAGCCATGACAACCACAGCGCGGCAAGCGGAAGAGCGAGGCGGCGCCGACCGGCGCCTGGACCGGTTCTTCGGGTACGGGGCCAGGGGGTCGTCGCTGCGGACCGAGGTGGTCGCCGGGCTGACCACCTTCATGACCATGTCGTACATCCTGTTCCTCAACCCCGCGATCCTCGGCGCGGTGGCCGACCCGGGCGGCCGGCGCCTGCCGGCGCCCGCGGTGCTGACCGCGACCGCGCTGGTCGCGGCGGCCGCGACCCTGGCGATGGGGCTGTGGGCCAACTACCCGTTCGCGCTGGCCGCCGGGCTCGGCATCAACGGGGTGGTGGCCTTCACCTTCGTGGCCGCCCAGGGCATGTCCTGGGCCGACGCCATGGGGCTGATCGTGCTGGAGGGCCTGATCATCACCGTGCTGGTGCTGACCGGCCTGCGCGAGGCGGTGCTGGACGCCATCCCGATGGGGCTGAAGAAAGCCATCGGCGTGGGCATCGGCCTGTTCATCGCCTTCATCGGGTTCTTCGACGCCGGCTTCGTGGTGCGGCCGCAGAGTCCGGCCACCCCGGTCAGCCTGGCCACCCTCAACGGCCTCAAGGTCACCGTGTTCGTCGTCGGGCTGCTGCTGACCGCCGCGCTGGTGGCGATGCGGCTGCGCGGCGCGCTGCTGCTCGGGATCCTCGGCACCACCGTGCTGGCGATCATCCTCAACGAGGCCAACCACCTCAAGCTGTGGCCCGGCGGCGAGGTGGCGGCGCTGCCCCACAAGCTGGTCGGCCTGCCGGACTGGGGCGTCATCGGCGACTTCTCGCTGTTCGGAGCCTTCTCGACCATCGGGGTGATCTCCGCCATCGTGGCCGTGTTCGCGGTGATGCTGAGCGATTTCTTCGACACCATGGGCACGGTGATCGGCCTGGGCGACGAGGCCGGCCTGCTCGACCGCGACGGCCGCCTGCCGCGGATCAACCGCGTGCTGGTGGTCGACTCGCTGGCGGCGGCCGGCGGGGGAGCGGCCTCGGCGTCCTCCAACACCAGCTACATCGAGGCGGCCTCGGGCATCGCCGCCGGCGGCCGGACCGGCCTGACCTCGGTGGTGGTGGCGCTGCTGTTCGCGCTGTGCCTGTTCCTCTCGCCGCTGGCCGGGGTGATCCCGCCGCAGGCGACCGGGCCGGCGCTGGTGCTGGTCGGCTTCTTCATGCTGACGCTGATTCGCGACATCGACTGGGGCGACATCGAGGTCGCCCTGCCGGCGTTCCTCACCATCGTGCTGATGCCGTTCACCTTCTCGATCACCAACGGCGTCGGCGCCGGCTTCATCACCTACGCGCTGCTCAAGCTGGTCAGGGGCAAGGGGCGCGAGCTGCACCCGCTGCTCATCGGCGTCAGCCTGGTGTTCCTGATCTACTTCGCCATCGAGCCGATCAAGCACCTGATCGGGGCCAGCTGAGCCTGCTCTAGCGGCGAAGCAGGAGTTCGCTGAGGACCACGGGAGGTCGTGGTCGCGGCCGGTCGTCCGGGTCCGGGTGGCCGGCCGCGACCGAGCCGAGCGGCAGCCAGCCGTCCGGCAGGTCCAGCGCCCGGGCGGCGACCTCCTGGCAGAAGAGGCTGGACGAGATCCAGGCCCCGCCGAGGCCCTGCGCGTGCAGGGCCAGCAGCAGGGTCTGCACCGCGCCGCCGGCGGCCAGCTCGAACATGGCGGCCTCGGCGGCGCTGCGGCGCCCGTCCGGATACTCGTGACGGCCGCCCGGGGCCAGGCAGGGCACCAGCAGCAGCGGCGCCTCGCCGAGCAGCGCCCAGGAGCGGGCCACTCGCCGGTCGACCACCTCCTGGCGGGTGCCGTCGCCGGCCAGGTCCCGCCGCCAGGCCACCTCCATCCGCTCCAGGTAGCGCGAGCGCGCCTCGGCGGAGGAGACGGCCACCACCCGGAACGGCCGGGTGTGGTGGGGGAACGGGGCGGTCATGGCGGCGCGCACCGCCCGCTCGACCACCTCCGGGTCCACCGGGTCGGGCAGGAAGCGCCGTCGGGTACGCCGGCCCTCCAGGAAGGCCACCAGGTCCTCGGGCCCCGAACCGGTGCGGAACAGGTCCTCGGCCGGCGGGCGCACCAGGTCGCGCGCGCGGCCGTCGCCGGGTGGCAGCCGGACGCCGCGCAGCAGCGCGGCCGGCACCCGCGAAAGCTTCCCCTTGACCAGGTCGGCGGCTGCCGCCACCTCGTCGGGCACGGCCACCTCGGTGACCTCGAGCATGCGGCCGTCGGCGTCGAGCCGCCCACGGTAATCCTCCAGCGCGCCCATGCCGGCCACGCCGACCGCCACGTC
>DASVXQ010000629.1:0-7066 GCA_036392615.1 Actinomycetes bacterium
ACGGCGGCGCGGTCGCCTGGAGCCGGCGGGCCGCCACGGCGTGGTCGGCCAGCAGCCGGTCCAGCGCTCCGGAGCGGTCGAGGGCGCCCCCGTGCTCCGCCACGGTCGCGCCGAGGCGGCGCAGGGCGGCGTGCAGCCGCAGCCGGCGCCCCGGCTGGGTCAGCAGCAGCCAGGCGGCCACCGCGAGCGAACGGATGCAGACGACCAGCGCCGCTGTCATGGCTGGTCGCGCAACGGGGCCACGCTCAGCGCGGCCCCGCTCTGCGATTGGCAGCGGCCTGTCCATCAGCCCTTTCGCTTGACGACTTCCTCAGTCAACCGGGGTATCACCTTGAAGAGATCGCCGACCACGCCGAAGTCCGAGATGGAGAAGATCGGCGCCTCGCCGTCCTTGTTCACGGCCACGATCGTCTTCGACGTCTGCATACCCGCTCGGTGCTGAATTGCACCTGAGATACCAACTGCTACGTAAAGTTGTGGTGAAACCGTCTTGCCGGTCTGCCCGACCTGGTGCTGATGCGGGTACCAGCCCGCGTCGACCGCGGCGCGGCTGGCGCCGACCGCCGCGCCGAGCGCGTCCGCCAGCGCCTCGACCAGCGCGAAGTTGGCGGGGTCCTGGAGCCCCCGCCCGCCGGACACGACGATCTCGGCCTCGGCCACGTCCGGCCGGCCGCCGCGCTCCTCCACCACGTGCTCGGTCATGCGCACGTCGGCCGGCCCGGCCTGGCGCGTCAGCCCGAGGTCGACCACCTCCGGCTGTGCCGGCGACTCCTCCACCGGGAAGGCGTTGGGCTTGATGGTCAGCACCGGCGTGCCGGCGGTGACCCTGGAGTGGACGATGGTCGCGCCGCCGAAGACGTTCTGGGTGGCGACCAGGTTGTCGTCGAGGTCGACCACGTCGGCCAGCACGCCCCAGCCCTTGCGGGCGGCCAGCCGCACGCCGGCGTCCTTGCCGCCAGGGGTCGCCGCCACCAGCACCGCGGCCGGCTCGGCGCGGTCGGCGGCCGCCTCCAGCGCGTCGACCACCGGCAGGGTGAGCTGGTTGGTCCAGCCCTCACCGGTGGCGCTGTAGACCGTCTTGGCGCCGTAGCGCCCGAGCGCCTCGGTCGCGCTGTCCAGGCCGTCGCCGACGAAGACCGCCACCGGCTCGCCCAGCTGGCGGGCCTTGGTCAGCATCTGCGCGGTGACCTTCCTGAGGTTGCCCTGGTCGTGCTCGACCAGCACCAGAATGCTCGCCATGGAACCCGCCTCCTAGATGAACTTGTTGCTCGCCAGGAACTCGGCGAGCTCCAGCGCGGCGGCGCCGTCGCCGCTGTCCTTGACCACCTGGCCGGCCTGCCGGGGCGGGCGCGGGGTGAAGTCGACCACCTCGCAGGTCGCCCCGGCGGCGCCGGCCTGGCCGGGGTCGATCTCCAGGTCGGCCAGGCCGTAGTCGGTCACCGGGCGGGACTTGGCGGCCATGATGCCCTTGAACGACGGGTAGCGGGGCTCGTTGATGCCCTTGACCACCGAGACCACCGCCGGGCCGGTGGCCTCCAGCACGTCGTAGCCGGTCTCGGTCTCGCGATGGATGCGTACGGTGCCGCCGTCGACCTCGAGTTGCTTGGCGCCGATCAGGCCGGGCCAGCCGAGGTACTCGGCCACCGCGCTGGCCACCAGCGAGGTCCGCGCGTCGGTCGACTCCGAGCCGGAGACCACCAGGTCCGGCTCGACCTTGCGGATCGCGGCAGCCAGCACCTTGGCGGTGCCGAGCACGTCGGAGCCGTGGAGCGCGTCGTCGTGCACGTGCACCGCCGAGTCCGGGCCCATCGACAGGGCCTTGCGGATCGTGGGCAGGGCCGACGCCGGCCCCATGCACAGCACGATCACCTCGCCGCCCGCCGCCTCCTTGAGCCGCAGCGCCTCCTCCACAGCATATTCATCGACCGGATTCATGATCGTCTCGACCGACTCGCGATCCAGCGTCTTGTCCGCCGGGTCGAGCCGCTTCTCCGCGGCCGTGTCCGGCACGCGCTTGACGGTGACCAGGATCTTCAACGCGCTCGTCCTCCAAACAGGTCGCTGGAGAGCAGAATGGCCCAACCGGGCCGCTGGCCCATGATGCCGCAACTGGCCCTGCCGTGGCGCAAGCCCATAGGCTCCCCTGGACCCACACGGACCCACCCAACCCTGAGGAACCATCGCCAGTGAACCGTCGAGAGCCCTTCCGCGCGCCCGCCGGACCGGTCGGGGCCGCGCCCATCCACCTGCCGCCGCCCGCGCCGCTGACCGCCCCCGGCGAGCTGCGCGAGGACCCGCTGAGCGGTCGCCTGATGGCGATCGCCACCGGCCGCGCCGCCCGGCCGGAGGCGTTCCTGCGCGACACCGGCCCGTCGCGCGGCACGCTCGGCTGCCCGTTCTGCCCGGGTCACGAGCACATGACCCCGCCGGAGGTCTGGGCCGACCGGCCGGAAGGCGGCGAGGCCAACGGGCCGGGCTGGCGGGTGCGGGTGGTGCCCAACAAGTTCCCGGCCTTCGCCGGGCCGCCGGGGCCGCCCAACCACGACGGCGGGCTGTACCGCTCAGCCCCCAGCGCCGGCGCCCACGAGGTGGTGATCCACTCGACCGACCACTACGCCACCTTGGCGGAGCTGCCGGACGCGCAGACCGCGCTGGTGCTGGACGCCTACCGCGCGCGGCTGCTGGCGCACCGCCGGGACCCCTTCGGCTCCATCGTGGTGATCGTCAACCAGGGCCGCACCGCCGGGGCCTCGCTGGAGCATCCGCACAGCCAGCTGATCGCCACCGTGGAGCGGCCCGAGCTGGTCCGCGCCGAGCTGGAGCGGCTCCAGGGCGTGGGCTGCGCCGCCTGCGCGGTGGTGGAGCGGGAGCGCGGCGGCGACCGGCAGGTCGAGGACGGCGGCGAGCTGCTGACCATCTGCCCCTGGGCCTCGTCCATGCCCTACGAGGCGCTGCTGCTGCCGCTGGAGCACCAGGCGCGCTTCGAGCTGCGCGACGAGGCGGGCGACCTGGAGATGGCCGGGGCGCTCGGCCGCATGCTGCGCCGCTTCGGGGCGGCTGTGGCCAGCGGCGCGCCCTACAACCTGGTGCTGCACACCGCCCCGCCCGGGGTCGACGACTTCCACTGGCACCTGCACCTGCTCCCCCGGCTGACCACCTACGGCGGGTTCGAGCTGGCCACCGGGATCGTCATCAACGTGGTCGACCCCGACCGCGCGGCCGCGGGGCTGCGCGCCGCCCCGGCGGGGCGACTCTAACGGCTCTTGAAGTTCGCCTTGCCGGGGCCGCGCTCGACGAACGAGCTCATCCCCTCGGCCGCGTCCTCGGTGGCGAACAGCGACTGGAAGGCGTGGCGCTCCAGCAGCAGGCCGGCGTCGATGCCGGCGTCCAGGCCGCCGTCGATTGCCTGCTTGGCGGCCCGCAGGGCCAGCCCGGCGCCCTTGGCGTAGCCGGCGGCCGCCTCGGCCGCCTTGGCGTAGACCTCCTCGGGCGGGTGGACCTCGTCCACCAGGCCGATCGCCAGCGCCTCGTCGGCCTTGCAGAAGCGGCCGGAGTAGATCAGCGACTTGGCGCGGGAGGGGCCGATCAGGCGCGGCAGCCGCTGGGTGCCGCCCGCGCCGGGGATGATGCCGAGCAGGATCTCGGGCTGGCCGAGCTGCGCGTCGCTGGCGGCGAAGCGCAGGTCGGCGGTGAGCGCCAGCTCGCAGCCGCCGCCCAGCGCGTAGCCGTTGACCGCGGCGATGACCACCTTGGGGATGCGCGCCAGCGCGGTGAAGGCGGCCTGGAGGTCGCCGGCCCTGGCGGAGATCTCGGCGAAGCTGCGGCCGCGCATCTCCTTGATGTCCGCGCCGGCGGCGAACACCTTGGGGCCGCCCCAGATGACCACCGCGCCGACGTTCTCGTCGTCGCCCACCGCCGCGGCGGCCTCCCGCAGCTCGTCCTGGACCTGGGGGTTGAGCGCGTTCACCGGCGGCCGGTCGAGCCGGATGGTGCCGACCCTGGTGGCCTCGTCGACCTCGACCCGCACGAACTCGCCCACGGCCGTCCTCCTCGTCGGTGTGGTTGCCGCTGACCGCAACACTACAGATCCGACGGGTCGGTGTTCCCGCCGCAGATCACCACCGCGAGCCGCTCGCCGGGCGACGGGCGGTACGCGCCCGAGACCAGCGCGGCCAGCGCGCAGGCTCCGCCGGGCTCGGCGACCACGCGGAGCTGCTCCCACAGCCGGCGCCTGGCGGCGGCGATCGCCTCGTCGGGCACCAGCACCGGGACCGCGCCGGCGCGCCCGGCGGCCGCCAGGGCGCTGGCGCTCACCCGCCTGGCCCCGAGCGAGTCGGCGGCCAGCCCGCCGACCTCCACGTCCACCGGCGCGCCCGCCGCCAGCGCCCGCGCCAGGGTGGGGCAGCGCTCCGGCTCGACCGCGACCACCCGGCGGCCGCCCTGCACCCAGGTGGCGATGCCCTCCAGCAGCCCGCCGCCGCCGACCGCGACCAGCACGGTGTCGAAGCCCGGGGCCTGCGCCTCGAGCTCGCGCGCGACCGTGCCCTGCCCGGCGGCGACCTCGGGCTGGTCGTAGGCGTGCACCACCAGCGCGCCGCTGGCCGCGGCGCGCTGCTGGCTGGCGGCGTAGGCGTCGGCGTAGAACGCGCCGGTGACGGTCACCTCCGCGCCGAGCGCACGCAGCCGCTGGACCTTCACCGGCGAGGACGACTCCGGCACGAAGATCTCGGCGCGCAGGCCGAGCTGGGCGGCGGCGTAGGCGACCGCCAGCCCGGCGTTGCCGCCGGAGGCGGCGATCACCCCGGCGGCCTTCGCCTCGGTGCCGGCGGACAGGATGCGGTTGAACATGCCGCGCGGCTTGAACGAGCCGGTGTGCTGCAGCAGCTCCAGCTTGAGCAGCGCCGGCCCGGGGGTGCCGAGCGCCTCCGGCTCCACCTCGACCACCGGGGTGCGCCGCACCCGTGGGCCGACGCGCTCGGCCGCCTCCTCGACGTCCGCTCTGGTGATCACCGGCGGCTCAGAACCTTGGCGGCTCGGTGTAGGTGCCCCACACCTCGGTGAGCGCGCCGACCATCTCGCCCTCGGTGGCCTCGACCCTGGCAGCGTCGATCAGCAGCGGGATCAGGTTGTCGTCGCTGCCGGCGGCGCGCCGCAGCCGGTCGAGCGCGGCGGCGACCTCGCCGTCGCGGCGGGCGGCGCGGCGGCGCGCCAGCTCGGCGCGCTGCTGCCGCTCGACCTCCTCGGAGATGCGCAGGATCTCGAGCTCGTGCTCGTCGCTGGTGACGTACTTGTTGACCCCGACGATCACCTTGGCGCCCTTCTCCAGCTGCTGCTGGTAGGCGAAGGCCGCGTCGGCCATCTGCTGCTGGAACCAGCCGCGCTCGATCCCCGCCAGCACCCCGGCCAGCATCGAGCCGTTCCCGAACTGGTCGATGGTGGCGAAGATCTCCTCGGCGCGCCACTCCTGGAGGTCGGTCATGCGCTCCACGTACCAGGAGCCGCCCAGGGGGTCGATCGTGCTGGTCACCCCGGTCTCCTCGGCGATCACCTGCTGGGTGCGCAGGGCGATCGCGGCGGCGCGCTCGGTCGGCAGGGCGAACACCTCGTCGAGCGCGTTGGTGTGCAGGCTCTGGGTGCCCCCCAGCACCGCCGAGAGCGCCTCCAGCGCGGTGCGGACCACGTTGTTGTCCGGCTGCTGCGCGGTCAGCGACACGCCGGCCGTCTGGGTGTGGAACTTGAGCTGCTGCGCCTTGGGGTTGGTGATGCCGTAGCGGTCGCGCATCCAGCGCGCCCAGATCCGCCTGGCCGCCCGGAACTTGCCGATCTCCTCGAAGAAGTCGATGTGGGCGTCGAAGAAGAACGACAGCTGCGCGCCGACCACGTCCGGGTCGAGCCCGCGCCGCTTGGCCAGCTCGATGTAGGCGAAACCGTCCGCCAGGGTGAAGGCCAGCTCCTGCGCGGCGGTCGAGCCGGCCTCGCGGATGTGGTAGCCGCTGACCGAGATCGGGTGGTACTTGGGCACCTCGGCGGCGCAGTACTCCAGCAGGTCGCCGATCAGGCGGAGGTGCGGCTCCGGCGGGAACAGCCACTCCTTCTGGGCGATGTACTCCTTGAGGATGTCGGTCTGCAGGGTGCCGTCGAGCTTGGAGACCTCGGCGCCCTGCCGCTCGGCGGCCACCACGTACATGGCGAACAGCATCGGCGCCGGCCCGGAGATGGTCATCGAGGTGGTCAGCTTGTCGAGCGGCAGCCCGTCGAACAGCACCTCCATGTCGGCCACGGAGTCGACCGCCACGCCGCAATGCCCCACCTCGCCGCGCGAGCGCGGGTCGTCGGAGTCGCGTCCCATCAGCGTCGGCATGTCGAACGCCACGCTCAGGCCGCCGCCGCCCTGGGCGATCAGGTAGCGGTAGCGGGCGTTGGTCTCGTGGACGTTGCCGAAGCCGGAGAACTGCCGGATGGTCCAGGGCCGGCCGCGGTACATCGTCGGGTAGATCCCGCGGGTGTAGGGGAACTCACCCGGGAAGCCGACCGAGTCGGCCAGGTCGCGCTCTGGCGCGTCGCCGGGGGCGGCCAGCGGGGGGACCTCCTCGCCGGAGATGGTGGTGAAGTCCGCGTTCCGCTCGCCGGAGGCCTGGTAGCGCTCGCGCCAGCGGGCACGCTGCTCCTCGAGCCTGGCGGCCGGTTGGGCCTCTCGCTCGGTCACTGGTGCCCTCCCTCGAGGATCGTCAGTTCGGGGCCGGTTCGCGGCCTTCCCTGATTGTAGGGGTCAGGCTGGCCTGGACCGGCACGCCGTCGTAGCCTGCGGCCATGGCAGCGGCGCGGGACGACCTCCCCGGCGCGGTCGTCGAGGCGGCGGAAGATCGCCGCGGCGGCGCGACCGAGGTGACGCGGCAAGCGCTCGACGGCCTGCTGGAGATCGCCGGCGACCGCGAGCGGCTGGCGGCCGCCGCCGACCTGCTGCTGGAGGGGCAGCCGGCGATGGCGCCGGTATGGCACCTGGCCCGCGCGGCGCGCTCCGCCGACCCGGCCGCCGCGCTCGCCGAGCTGCGCGAGCGCCTCGACC
>DASVXQ010000630.1:0-10232 GCA_036392615.1 Actinomycetes bacterium
CATCGTCAGCCGCACGGTGGCGTATGGGCTGCTCACGGTGCTGCTGGGCGGCGGCTATGCCGTGGTGGTCCTGGGCCTGGGCGAGCTGCTCGGCCGGCGCAGTCCGAGCCTGGTGGTGGCCGGGGCGACCCTGGCCGTGGCGGCGGTGTTCCAGCCGGCCCGACGCCGCGTCCAAGCCGTGGTGGACCGGCGCTTCAACCGGCGCCGCTACGACGCCGCCCGCACGATCCAGGCGTTCAGCGCCCGGCTGCGCGGGCAGGTCGATCTGGACGCGTTGACCAGCGAGCTGCTGGCGGTCGTCGACCAGACGATGCAGCCGACCCAGGTGACGCTGTGGCTGCGGCCGTCGCACGCCGCGTCCAGCGCGACTGGCCACCCGGCAGCGCGCCGATGAGGGGGCGGGTGGGCAAGGGCGGCCTTTCCGGGCGGCTCAATGCCCCCGGAAGGCCTCCTCGAGCCACCAGGAGCCGCGGTCGGAGACGATCTTCGCGTCGATCACCAGGGGCTTGTCGCGTGGGCCCTTGACCCAGTCGGCCACCGGCTCGAGGTCGGCTCTGCTGCGCACGGTCAGGCCCTCGCAGCCGAAGCCGCGGCCGATCGAGGCGATGTCGGTCGGCGGGAAGCGGACCGTGTCGAGCGGGTGGCCGTCCGGCCCGAAGTGGTGCACCTCGGCGCCGTAGGCCTCGTCGTCATAGATCACCACGACCATCGGCAGCCCGAGCCGCACGACCGTCTCCAGCTCGGCGATGCTCATCAGCGCGCCGCCGTCGCCGAGCGCCGCCACCGGCAGCCGGTCTGGCCGCGCCAGCGCCGCGCCGATCGCGGTCGCCAGGCCCAGCCCGATCGACTGGAACGCCTGGGTGAAGCAGAAGCCGTCGTCGTCCGGCACCGACAGGTACATGCTCGGGTAGCCCATGAAGTTGCCGGAGTCGATCGCCACCACGCGCTCCTCCGGCAGCAGGTCGTCCAGCGCGATCGACAGTGCCCGTGGGTCGATGCGCCCGCCGCCGCTCTCGTCGTCGAAGGACAGGTCGCGCCAGCGGTGCTCGCGCGCGATCCGCTCGCGCAGCGCCTCCGACCGGTAGCCGTCGCCCATCCGCTCCGGCTTGAGCTGCGCGGCCACCGCCAGAGCGGTCAGGTCGACGTCGCCGACCACGCCGATGTCGACCGGCCGGTGCGCGCCGATCGCCTCCACGTCGAGGTCGACCTGGGCCACGATGGTGTCCGGCCCGATCAGCGCGCCGTGGCGCATGGTCCACATGTTGAGCGAGCAGCCCCAGCCGACGATCAGGTCCGCGCCGCGGATCAGCTCGGCCGCGAGCGGCGAGGCGAAGCCGCCGCTCACGTCCAGGTACCAGGGATTGCCGTTGAACAGGCCCTTGGCCACCGCCGAGGTGGCCAGCAGCGCGCCGGTCAGCTCGGCGAGCGTCTCGAGTGAGGCGCGCGCCCGCGCGATCCGGGCGCCGCGCCCCGCCACGAACACCGGGCGCTGGGCGCGCCGCAGCAGCTCGGCGAGAGCGTCCACGGCCGTCGGCGCCGGCCGCAACGGCTGCAGGTCGAGCGGCGGCGGGATCTGCAGGCCAGCCTCGGGCACGGTGGCCGCCTGCACGTCGAGCGGCAGGTTGAGCACCACGGTGCGGCGCTGCGCCACCGCGGTCTGCCAGGCGCGGGTGGCGTCGGCCACGGCCGTCGCCGGCGAGCTCACCCGCTCGGGGACGGCGCCCACCGCCAGGGCGAGCGCGTCCTGGTCGACGCGGAAGTTCGAACGCACCGCCGAGGCCGCCGTGTCGGCCGCCAGCACCAGCATCGGCGTGCGGCTCTTGGCCGCCTCGGTGATGCCGGTCATCGCGTTGGTCAGGCCGCAGCCCTGGTGCACCGACAGCGCGGGGACCTTCCGGCTGGTGCGCCCGTAGGCGTCGGCCATCGTCGCCGCGCCGCACTCGTGGCGCGCGGCGACGAAGCGGCTACCGGCCGCCACCAGCGCGTTGGTCACGTGGAAATTGCCGCTGCCGACCACTCCGAAGACGTGGTCGACCCCCAGGTCGGCGAGCGTCCTGCCGACCGCCTCCGCAACCTGCATGGGCGCCTCCGATCAGCGCTCGACCAGCGCCAGCACCCGCACCGGGCTGCCCGAGCCGCCGACGATCGGCAGTGGGCTTGCGACCACCACCGCGCCCTGCGCCGGGAGCCTGGCGAGGTTCTGGAGCTGGGTCAGTCCGTACTTGCCGGCGCCGAGCATGAAGGTGTGGCAGGGGAACGGCGGGTCGAACCCGGCCGCTCCGCCCGCGTCGGTGCCGACCGTCTCGACGCCGACGCCGACGATCGGCGCCTCCTCCGCCAGCCACTTGGAGCACTCGACCGAGAAGCCCGGGGTGTGGGAGCCGGAGTCGTCCACATTGCGGAACAGCGCGTCGTCGTGCGAGCGCGCGTCCCAGCCGGTGCGGAACAGCATCCAGCCGCCCCTTGGCAGGGCGCCGTTGCGGCCCTCCCACTCGCGGATGTGGTCGACCTCGAGCACGAAATCGGCGTCCGCCTCCGCCTCGGCGCTGAAGTCGAGCACCGCCGCCGGCGCCACCAGGCGCTTGACCGGCACCGTCGAGACGTCGTCCTTGTCCTTGCCCGTCACCCAGTGGATCGGCGCGTCGAAATGGGTGCCGGTGTGCTCGCCGGTGTGGATGTTGTTCCAGTACCAGGCGGGGCCGCGCTGATCATAGTGGCTGATCTCCTCGAGCCCGAAGGGGATCGTGTTGGCGAACGGGTCGGGAAGCTGCAGGATCGGCGTCTTGTCCGACAGCGGCGCCGTCAGGTCGACGACCTCGATCGTGCCCTGATCGATCCCGGAGACCAGGTTCGACAGTACGGACATGCGGTCCCTCCCTCTCCCACGAAGCCACGGCCGGCCATGGCGGTGACGCTACAACGCCGTCATGACGCCCGTCCATGAACGGTCAGGCCTCTGTGGACAGCGCGGAGCAGGCCGTCGCCGCGCCCGGTTAGGCTCGACGCGACGGCAGCGATCAGAGCGAGGAGGCCGGCCATGTCCACGCGAGCGCGGACCGCCATGAACGACGACGAGCGGCGCCGTTTCCTCGCGGAGCAGCACTCGCTGGCCTGCGCCAGCATCGGCCCGACCGGGCGGCCGCACCTGGTCGAGCTGTGGTACGTGCCCGACGGCGACCAGATCGTCTGCTGGTCGTATGCCAAGGCCCAGAAGGTCCGCAACTTGGAGCGCGACCCGCGCGCCACCCTTCAGATCGAGGCCGGCGACCGCTACGACGAGCTGCGCGGCGTGATGCTCGAATGCGACGTCGAGATCGAGCGCGACCCGGAGCGGGTGGCCGAGGCCGGCATCGCGCTCGCCGAGCACCATCCCGGCGCTCCGGACGAGCAGGCGCGCGCGGCCATCCTGCGGCAGGCGCCGAAGCGGGTCGCGCTGCGCTTCACGCCCACGCGGATCGCCTCGTGGGACCATCGCAAGCTCTGACGGCGGACACAAGAGGAGGAGCGATGCCGAGCCAGGAGCAGATCCAGCGGTGGATGGACGGCTACCGCACGGCCTGGGAGTCCAACGACCCCGAGGACATCGGCCGCCTGTTCGCCGAGCAGGGCGTCTACTACACCGAGCCCTACGCCGAGCCGTGGCGGGGCCGCCAGTCGATCGTGGAGAACTGGATCCGCATCAGGGACGAGCCCGGCGACACCGAGTTCACCTGGAAGACCCTGGCCACCGACGGCGATCTCGCGATCGTCCAGGGCGACACCCTCTACCGCGACCCCCAGCGCCGCTACAGCAACCTCTGGGTCATCCGCCTCGACCCCGACGGCCGGGCCACCGAATTCACCGAATGGTGGATGAAGCACTAGGGGTGCCTTCTGAGCAAGGCTCGAGGGCGCCCCTCAGTCCGCTGGGGCGATCGTTGACCGCGGAAAATGGCTTGCGCTCGGGCGATCCAGAGGGCACAGTCGTCGCGACATCGTCGCCGCCGGCGTGTGCGCCGGGGAACTGGAGGAGGTGCGGGAAATGGCCATGACCACAGTCGGGGGCAGGGTCCGTTGCCGCCCTCCCCAGGCGTCTTCCCGCTGACCAGCCCGCGCTGACCGCAGGGCTCCGGGGAGACGCGATCCCCACAAAGGAGCTCACACGTGCGGAAGCGCGAGATTGGTCCATATCTGCCCGGTGACGTTCGCGACACCGAGTCCCTCTACGAGCTGTTCGATGACGACGACGCGCCCGCCGCGACGCGGATGCGTCGCAACCGCGACGGCGAGCCGGCGCCCCGCACCCGGGGCCGGCTGACCGAGGAGGCGCGCGCCCGCCTCGTCCAGGCGCGCGAGGCCGTCGCGATCGACGACGGCCCGCCGACCGGCGACCGTTGGTCGAGCTGGGGCGACGCCGACGAGGTCGGCCCGCCGCCGCATCCGAGCTGGCTGGTGACCGAGCTCGCCGCGGTCGACACCGACCTCGGCGTGCTCAAGACCGGCAAGGAGGCCGACGTCTTCCTGGTCGAGCGTGCCCTGCCCGGCTCCGGCCGCGCCTGCCTGATGGCCGCCAAGCGCTATCGCGGCGGCGACCACCGGCTGTTCCACCGCGACGCCAGCTACCTGGAGGGCCGGCGCGTCCGGGCCTCCCGCGAGATGCGCGCCATGCAGCGCCGTAGCGACTTCGGGCGCAACCTGATCGCGCAGCAGTGGGCGGTGGCGGAGTTCGCCGCGCTGCGTCAGCTCTGGGCGATCGGCGCGCCCGTCCCCTATCCGGTGCAGCGCATCGGCACCGAGCTGCTGATGGAGTTCATCGGCGACGAGGAGGGCAACGCCGCGCCCCGCCTGGTGCAGCTGCGGCCAGACCGCGACCAGCTGGCCGACCTCTGGCACCAGCTCATCGAGGCGATGGTGACGCTCGCCAGGCGCGGCCACACCCACGGCGACCTCTCGCCCTACAACCTGCTGGTGCACGACGGCGAGCTGCTGTTGATCGACCTGCCGCAGGTGGTCGACATCGTCAGCAACCCGCGCGGGCACGAGTTCCTGCAACGCGACGTGCGCACCGTGTGCACATGGTTCGCCGCCAGGGGACTGCCCATCGACGTCGCCGACCCGGAGCCGGTGGCCGCCCTGCTGCTCCGCGAGGCCGGCCTCGCATGAGAGGAGGACGATGCCGAGCCGATGGCCTCACGAAGGGACGGCTCGGGGCGCCCGCCAATGGCCCACCCTGGAGCGGCTGATCGAGCGTGTCGAGGCCTCGCCGGCCCTGGACGGCATGATCCTGCTGGGGTCCTTTGCCCGAGGGAAGGTGGACGCGCTGAGCGATCTCGACCTGGTACTGGTGGAGTGCCTGCTGGCTACCCCGTCCAGCGGGGTCCGGCTGGCGGAGCCGGCCGCGGTGCTCGTCGGCGACCGGGAGCTGTTGGACCGCTTTCCGCGGCGGCCGCCGGTCACGCGCGCCGAGATGACGGCGCACCCGCTGGACGTCCACCCGGTCGAGCGGGCCCACGACCAGCTCAAGGAGGCCGTTCGCCGCGCGAACCTCAACCGGGGGCTGGAAGGCCGAGGTCCTCGAGGACGATGACGGCGGCGTTGCGGCCCGGTCCGGCGGACACCGAGCCGCCGGGGTGGGTGGTCGCGCCGGTCTGGTAGAGACCGGGGATCGGCATGCGGTGGCTCGCCCAGCCGGGCACGGGGCGCAGGGCTCCGGACTGGGCCGGGCCGTGGTCGCCGCCGTGGCAGGAGCCGTGCCAGTTGTGCGCGTTGACCCGCTCGAGGTCGAGCGGGCTCTTGGAGTGCGAGGCCAGCACGGTCGCGTCGACCAGGTTGGGCGCGTAGCGCCGCAGCTGCTCGAGGTTCACCTGCGCCACCACCTCGCGCAGCTCGTCCCAGCGGGCCGGCCCCTCGTTGAGCTCGTAGGGCTGGAAGCCGATCACCTTGAGGGTGTGCAGGCCCTCCGGCGCGCGCAAGGGATCGACCACCGTCGGGCAGAGGACCAGCAGGACGGGCGAGTCGAGGGCGATCCAGCCGCGCCGGAAATCCGACTCCAGCCGCAGCAGCCGCTCGACCGACACCGGCGTGCCGGCCGCGACCGGCGTGATCGTGCCGCCGTCCACCGGGAACCGCGGCGGCTCGGTGGTGGCGTAGTGGGTGACGAACATCGAGATGCCGGGCTGCCAGGTCTCCACGCCGTACAGGAAGTCCTCGCCCCACGCGTCGGCCGGGGCCATGTCGACCAGGTGCTTCACGTGGATGGTCGAGATGACCGCCTTGGAGGCGCGGTAGCTGCCGCCGTCGGCGGTCTCCACGCCGACGCAGCGCCCGTGCTCGACGATCAGGGCGGTGACCTGCTTGCCGGTGAGGATCGCGCCGCCGTGGTCCTCGATCATCCGCACGAGCGCGAGCGGCAGCGAGGCCGAGCCGCCGCGTGGCAGCGTCCAGCTGTGCCGCTGGCGCCCGAACGGCAGCGACCACGCCAGCAGTCCGCTGCCCGGCCGGTCGACGCCCTGGAGGGTCATGAAGGAAAGCCACAGCATGAACGCGCGGGTGTGCTCGTCCTCGAAGCGGTCGCGGATGACCTCCCAGGCGGTCATCTGCTGGCGGCGCAACCACTTCAGCCCGTCGGGGTGGCGACTGAGCTGCTGTTCGAGCGGCTCGCCGTGGCCAACCGGCGTGTAGCGGTCGCGGTTGAAGATCGGCGCGACCGCCTCGTACTCGGCCATCATGCGGCCGTAGGCGGCGGCGTCCTTCGGCGAGAACTTGGCGAACTCCTCGCAGGTGCGGTCGATGTCGCGCCACTGGGTGATCCAGCTCCCGTCGGGAAACGGCAGGTGGACGACTGGGTCGGGGGCGATGTACTCGAGGCCGTAGCGCTTCAGGCCGAGCTCGTCGTCGCGGATCGTGGGGCTCGACTGGATCAGGTTGTGCGCGGTGGAGCAGGTGTCGTGCAGGAACCCGGGCAGGGTGAGCTCCTCCGAGGCGGTGTTGCCACCGACCGTCGGCCGCGCCTCCAGCACCAGGCAGCGGAGGCCGGCCTGGGCGAGGTAGGCCGCGGTGACCAGGCTGTTGTGCCCGGCCCCGGCCACCACCACGTCGGCTTCGAAGCTCATCCGCACCAACTCGGGCTCTGGGGTCGCCACCGCTGGGACCCGCGACCAGCACTCTGGTGACCTGAGCGCGTCGGGTCGCTCATGAGAGCTTCCCTGCAAGGGAAGCCACGAGGGTCCGACCGAACGTAAGGCCGGACCCCCGGAGTGTCAACGCAACCGCTCCACTCACCATCGACGCCACTCTACCGCGTTGCTCCGCGAACCGGACCGGCCGTCGGCGCGCTGGCAAGGGTGTGGACAAGCGTTCGACCACGGGCGTTCGCGCGGTTATGGTTTCCAGCTAAAGCGCTCCAACGACAGGAGGCACGGGTGGACGTCGCGACCGCGCTGGACCGCTTGCCCAAGGTCGAACTGCACTGCCACGTCGAGGGAACCATGCGGCCCGGGACAGTCGTCGAGCTGGCAGCCAGGAACGGGATTCCGCTGCCCAGCGCCGACCCGACCGAGCTGTACCGCTACACCAGCCTCGACACCTTCCTGCAGGTGTTCTGGCTGGTCCAGTCGACGCTCGGCAGCCGCGAGGACTGGGCCCGGCTGGCCTACGAGAGCGTCGTGGACGGGGCGGCGCACGGGCTGGTCTACCGCGAGACCTTCTTCACCCCCGCCCGGCACCTTGCCGCCGGGCAGGACCTGGCCGACATCGTCGCCGGGCTGGCCGAGGGGCTCGAGGCCGGCGAGCGCGAGACCGGCGCGCGGGTGCTGCTGATCTGCGACATCGACCGCGCCTACGGCGGGCAGGCCGGCCTCGAGCTGATCGAGCGGCTGGTCGAGCTGCGGCGCGCCGACGCGCCCGGCACCGAGCGGGTGATCGGGATCGGCCTCGACTCGACCGAGCACGGCGTCGACCCGACGCAGTTCGCCGACGCCTTCGCGCTGGCCGAGCGGGAAGGGCTGCGCCGTACGTCGCACCAGGGCGAGGAGACACCGGCGAGCTACATCGAGGCCGGGCTCGACGTGCTCGGCTGCGAGCGGATCGACCATGGCCTGTCCAGCCTGCAGGACCCGGAGCTCTGCAAGCGGCTCGCCGACCAGCGCATCCCGCTGACCGTGTGCCCGAACTCGAACGTGCTGATCGCCAACGCGGTGCCGCGGCTGGAGCTGCACCCCTACCGGCGGATGCGCGAGGCCGGGCTGCTGGCGACCCTCAACACCGACGATCCCGCCCTGACCGACCTGGACCTCGGCCTGGAGTACGCCTCCGCCCACCGCGCGTTCGATTTCACCTGGGACGACATGGTGCGGATCGCGGTCGACGGGGTCGAGGCGACCTGGCTCGACGACGACGCCAAGCGGTCCCTGACCGCCCGCGTCGAGAAGGAGGGCGCGGAACTGGGCACGGCGATCCAGAGCTGACCGGCCGTTGTCAGCCATGGAAGTCGGCGAAATCGGGCTCAGCGCCATCTCCGATGGGACGTTCGTCGCCCGCCCCGGCTACTTCGGCGCCCACGCCACCGCCGAGGGCCACGGGGACCTGTTCGACCGTCGCGGCCAGGCGTGGCTGCCGATCGGCTGCTTCCTGGTCCGCACCGGGGACCGGTGCGTCCTGGTCGATGCGGGGATGGGGCCGACCGCGTCGTCCGCCGGCGACGAGGAGAGCCCGGTCCGCCTGGTCGGCGGCCAGCTTCCCGTCGGTCTGCGGGCCCTGGGGGTCGAGCGGGACGAGGTCACCGACGTGGTCTGCACCCACCTGCACCCGGACCACGTGGGGTGGCTGTTCGACCTGGGGTCCAGGCCGTACTTCCCGCGCGCGACGATCTGGTTCGGCGCGGGCGACTGGCGCTACTTCGTCGAAGGTCGCGGCACCCCACGCATCCAGGAGCACGTCCACCAGGGGTTGCGCGGCCCGGCTGGAGACGTGCGCCTGCGGCCGATCGACCAGGACACCACGGTCGCGCCGGGCGTCACGGCGCTGCAGGCGCCGGGGCACACGCCTGGCCACCTGTGTGTCGTGGTCGCCTCCGGCGGCCAGCGGGCGCTGCTGCTCGGCGACGCGGTCACCTGCCCGGTGCAGCTCGACGAGCCGACCTGGCACTCCATCGGCGACGTCGACCCGGAGCTGGCCGACCGGACCCGCGAGCACCTCTGGCGTGAGCTCGAGGGCGAGGACGTCAGCGGCGCGGGTGCGCACTTCCCCGAGCTGAAGTTCGGCCGTGTGCTCACCGGCAGGGGGAAGCGCTGGTGGACATGACGCCCCTTTGGGCGCGTTCTCAGCGGGTGAGGCCGGCGATGTCGTCGGGGCGGAGCGGGATGCGGGTGAGCCGGCGGCCGGTGGCGGCGCGGACGGCGGCGACGATCGCCGGGGTCGACGAGATGGTGGGCGGCTCGCCGACGCCGCGCACGCCGTAGGGCGAGTCGGGGTGGCCGAGCTCCAGCAGGTCGAGCCGGACCGGGGGCATGTCGAGCACGGTGGGGATCAGGTAGTCGGTGAACGACGGGTTGCGGATCTCGCCGTCCACGAGCTGGATCTCCTCCATCAGGGCGAGGCCGAGGCCCTGGGCGATCCCGCCCTCGATCTGGCCCTCGACCGCCTGCGGGTTGAGCGCCCGTCCGACGTCCTGGGCGGTGGCGATCTCGACCACCTTGACCAGGCCGAGCTCGGTGTCCACGTCGACCACCGCGCGGTGGGCGGCGAACGCGAACGTGACGTGCGCGTCGCCCTGCCCGCGCGCGTCCAGCGGCTGCGTGGGGCGGTGGCGGTATTCGCGCACCGCCTCGATGCCGGCGCCGATCTCCCCGCGCCGCTCCCATTCGTCCCGCACCGCGCGGCAGGCCGCCTGGACGGCGCCGCCGGTCATGTGCGTCTGCCGGGAGGCGGAGGAGCTGCCGGCCGAGCCGACCTGCGTGTCCGCGGGGAGGACGAGCACGTTCTCCACGCCGAGCTCGGTCCGGGCGATCTGGCCGAGCACGGTGACCAGGCCCTGACCCACCTCGGCCGCCGCGGTGTGAACCTCGACCAGAGGTCCAGGTGACAGCTTCACGCGGGCGGTCGAGAAGTCGTCGAAGCCCTCGGAGAAGCCGACGTTCTTGAAGCCCACGGCATACCCGACGCCGCGCACGACGCCTTCGCCGCGGGTCACGTTGGCGATCCCCCCGGGCAGCCCGTCCCCCTCGGGGACCGGCCGGTCGCGCACGGAGCGCAGC
>DASVXQ010000631.1:0-7094 GCA_036392615.1 Actinomycetes bacterium
GTTGGGTCGTCTGGATGATCAACGGGATGATCAATTCCCTTCGGCAGTACGTGCTCAGAAGCTGGCCTTGCTCTAGGGCTTGCGGCCTTCAGCCCACCACCCGCCCGTCGAATCGGTCAGGGCCGCTATGCAGCCAAGCATGTCCAGCAGGTCTCAGGCCGTACCGTCTCCAGTACTTGGATCACCTACCGCTCCACCGCCGAGGCGCTGAAGCACGAGCGGTACCTGTACCTGGGCCACCCTGACCGCGCTGGACCTTGCACGCTACCGTGTTCCTGGATCGGTCAAGTGCCCTCGCCGCCCGGGAAGCCGAGTAGTTCACCGTCCCCGGGCGGCCGGTCCTGCCCTGACCGCGTGACCGCGGTAGTGGCCGATGACGCCGATGCCCCAGCCCAGCATCGGCCAGATCGGCCAGGGGTAGCCGGCGCCGGTGACCAGCCAGATCAGCCACAGCAGGGCGATGACGGCGAGGTAGGTCCTCGCGTGGGGGTCGAGTCGGAGGCGGGTGGCGGCCGCCGACGGTCCTGACGGCTGGGGCTGTGGCGGCAGGTCCCGCAGCAGGACGTCCAGATCGGCGGCGGTCCGGGCGGCCCAGGCCGACGCCATCCGGTCCTCGAACTCCTCCAGGGTGAGCCGACCGGCAGCATGGTGGTCGGCGAGTTGGTCGACCACCCGGCCACGCTCGGCATCGCCGATGCGCAGCCTGGGATCGGAGGTCCGGGCGAGCATCTGGGTCGGGTGGTGCTGGCTCTGCATGGCGTTGCTCCTCTCAGGTGGAGGCGGAGTGGGCGGCGAGGGCGCTGCCGAGCAGAGCGCCGACCTCGCCGGCGATCTCGTCGAAGGGGCGTTGCGCGCGCTGCAGGGAGCCGCCCAGCCAGAGCGCGGCCAGCCCGTGCACCACCGACCAGGCCAGGTAGGCGACGGTGTGCGGGTCGGCGCTGGCGGCCCAGCCCTCGGCCTGGGCGTCGTGGACCCCACCGAGCAGCAGCGCGAAGGTGGCGTCGCCGGCTGCGGCCAGCTCTGAGTCGTCCTGGTGGAGCAGGTCGCGCTGCCACATCACCTCGAAGTGGGCGCGGTGGCCGACGGCGAAGCTGGTGTAGGCCCGGCCGGTCGCTGCCAGCCGCTGGCTGGCGGTCGCGTCCGGGCCGAGTTGCTGGACGGCGTCTTCGATCGCCGCGGCGAGCAGCTTGAAGCCCTCGATGGCGATGGCGGTGAACAGGGCTGCCTTGTCGGGGAAGTGGTTGGCCGGGGCGGCGTGGGAGACCCCGAGGCGGCGCGCCAGCGAGCGCAAGCTCACCGCCGATGGGCCCTCCCGTGCGATCAGCTCGAGGGCGGTGTCGATGAGGTCGCGACCAAGGTCGCCGTCGTAGTAGGTCGGGTTGGCCCGTCTTGTCGCCGTCACCGCGCCTCCTCTCAGGTTGACGTTGTCAATCTACCCCTTCAGATTGGCAGTGTCAACCTAGTGGTTTGTTGCCAACTCCCGGCAGGGCGTGTGGCCGTGGCGGATGAAGCCGACAGCGAAGCTGTTGCGTCTGACGGAGATCGAGCGACGGGGGAACTGTGTTGGACAGTCGCCGGTGCGGTGCCAGGCCAGGACCTCGGCTTCCCACCCCGCTGGCGGTGCGGGCCAGGCGGGACAACTCCGCGACCGCGACGCCGTCCGACCGGCGGTCCAAGCGGTCCAGCGCGGCGTGGGCCGCGCTGCGGTATCGGTTACGGCGTCGACAGCCGCAGCCGCTTCTTACCCTGCCGGGCTGCGGTGCCTCACCGGTCGGATCCTCAGTGGTAGGGACGGCCGGCAGCCGTCCTGTCCTTGCTGGGTGAGCTGCTCCGGCGCGGTGAGCAGCAGCTTGCAGAGGCGGTAGGGCGGGTCGTGGTTGCGGTCGCGGTGGCCCAGGTGGGCGGGGTCTTGACCGGACGGACGGGTGCTGGAAGGGTCGCCTTGTAGTCGAGCACCCCGGGGCGGTCAGGAGGGGTAGCGATGATCTTCCGTAGTCGGTTCCCGGAGCCGTTCATCCCCGACCAGGAACTGTCGACGTTCGTGCTCGCGGGCGCTGGAGGCTACCTCGACCGGCCGGCGCTGATCGATGCCGCCAGTGGACGCCGGCTCAGTTACGGCGACCTCCGCGCGCAGGTCGACCGCTTCGCTGGAGGCTTGGCGCAGTTGGGGGTGGGCAAGGGGGGCGTGGTGGCGGTCCTGCTTCCCAATCTGCCGGAGTATCCGGTGGTCTTCCTCGGCATCGCCAGGGCCGGCGCGGCCAGCACGACGATCAACCCTGCCTACACGAGCCAGGAGATCGCGGCGCAGTTGGCCGATTCGGGGACCAGCGTCGTGGTTACCACCCCGGAGGGGCTCGACAAGACCAGAGCAGCCAGCGGGCCTGGCGTCCGGCTGGTCGTGCTCGGCGAGGCTTCCGGCAACGCGATCGGTTTCCACGACTTCCTGAGCGCCGCGTGGCCGGCGCCGACGGTCGACATCGATCCGGCCGAGGACCTCGCCACGCTGCCGTACTCGAGCGGCACCACCGGCCTGCCCAAGGGCGTGATGCTCACCCATCGCAACCTGGTCGCCAATTCGGTGCAGTGCGCGCCGTTCTACACCGGGCCCGATGACGTCCTGCTCGCGGTCGCCCCGTTCTTCCACATCATGGGCATGACCGTGACCATGATCGGTGGACTGCACCGCGGCGCGACGCTGGTGACCATGCCCCGGTTCGACCTCGAGCAGTGCCTGCGCGCGATTCAGAACCATGGCGTCACCAGCACGGTCGTGGCCCCACCGATCACCACCGCGCTGGCCAAGCACCCGCTGGTGGACAGCTACGACCTGTCCAGCCTCCGCCTGCTCATCAGCGGTGGCGCTCCGCTGGGCGCCCGGGTGCAGCAGGCCTGCGCGGCGCGGTTGGGTTGCTGGACGGCCCAGGGGTGGGGGATGACCGAGCTGGCTGGTGCCGGATCGGTCTCTCCCCCGGCCGAGCAGGCTACGGACAAACCCGGGACGGTGGGCTGGTGCGTCGCCGGCGCCGAACTTCGGATCATGGATCCGGCCAGTGGCGCCGAGCTCGGCCCCGGGGAACCGGGCGAACTCTGGTTCCGAGGGCCGAACGTCATGAAGGGCTACCTGCACAACGCGAAGGCGACCGCCGCGACCATCAGCGACGATGGCTGGTGCCGGACCGGTGATATCGGACACGTCGATGCCGACGGCTTCGTGCAGATCGTGGACCGGCTCAAGGAGCTGATCAAGTACAAGGGCTACCACGTCGCTCCGGCTGAGCTGGAGGCAGTGCTGCTCTCGCATCCGCTGATTGCCGACGCCGCCGTGGTGGCAAGCCCGGACGAGGAGGCCGGCGAGGTGCCCAAGGCCTTCCTCGTCGTAAAGGAAGAGGGAGCCACCGATCGGGAAGGCGTCGCCAAGGAGGTCATGGCCTATGTGACCGAACGGGTGGCGCCCTATAAGCGGGTGCGCCGCTACGAGTTCGTCGAGGCGATCCCTCGGACGCCGTCCGGCAAGATCGTCCGACGGGGGCTCATCGAGCGCGAACGCTTGGCGGCCCACGCGAGCCACCCTTGAGCCGCTTTACGCCACCAGGCTTGGGGGCGCCCTCGCAGGCTCACAGCCTGGCGAGCCTGTGACCTGACGGCGCAGCGCAGCAGCCGCGGCCGGTGGTCTAGTGCTAGGCGAGGATCTCGGTCTGCCAGCCACGTGGGGGTCTGGGCCCGCTGCGCCAGGCCATCACCACCGGATGGCCGCCGATCAGCAAGTCCCGCACCCGCACCGTGCGGTGAGCATGCAGTCGGGCTTGGCTGCCACCTTGGTCTATTGCCGGATCGCCGCCGCGGTGGCCGACCCGTTGGTTCGTTGATCATCCATCAGAGCTGACTAGACCGGCCCAGAGATGATCCAGCGCGGTGCCGCGCAGCGGACACATCGTTTGACCTGCAAGAATGTGGCGCCGCGAGGGACTCGAACCCCCCCAACCGCCAGATCCGTAGGCGAGTGATCAGCGTCTGACTGGTCAGCTCCAGTCGGATCCAGGCTGGTCAGGTGGGGCGGGTCGTCCGTCCAGTTGGGTTCCGACGGGGCTAGTTGGGTCGTCTGGATGACCATCGGGATGACCACTCTCGAACCGCCGGCCACCAAACTCACAATCTGGGGCTTCGAGTATTGAGGTCGTCTGCGCCAAATGACGTTGGGAGAGGAGCCGCGGCGCACACCAACAGTTGCGGTGGTCATTGCCGACCTCCAGCGCTTCTTCTGGCCCCGAACGTGGCGGCGTCCACGAGCGTCGCGCTTGGAGGGCGTGGATGGTGCGACCGCCTGGCTCCGGGGAGCAGAGCCGCTGGGTGAGCGGACCCCGCACGACCGGTTCCCCGGGGGGATGCCCGCAAGCAATGACCACTACATGTGCTGGGGCGACAGACGGCTACCCACCTTTTCCGATGAGGCCGCAGGCTCCGCCGCGACAGTCGAGCCGCGCCTATAGAGGACCATGCTTTGATGGCAGGCTCGAACGCACGGGCTGGTGAAGACGGCGATCCCATCCGATATGGGGCGGAACCCGCGACTGGGCGTCGGTGTGTTGGCTGTGTGATGCTCATTGGAGCGAGGAGGCCAGCTTGGCCGGCGGCGACAGCTTCGAGGAGTTCTACGCAACGGCGTACCGCCGCATCGTGGGCCAGGTGTTCGCGCTCCTGGGAGACTTGCACGAGGCCGAGGACGTGACCCAGGACGCCTTCGCCAAGGCCTCGTTCCACTGGTCGCGGATCGGTGCCTACGATGCGCCGGAGGCCTGGGTGCGCCGGGTCGCCTTCAACCAGGCACGCAACCGCGCCCGCCGCGTCCGGCGCGGGCTGGTGGCGCTGGCACGACATGGCCCCCCGGACCTGGTGCCGGCCATCTCCTCGGACCGGGTCGACGTCCACCGCGCGATGCGGCAGCTCACGCTTGGCCACCGCGAGGTCCTCGTCCTGCACTACGTCGCGGGGTTGCCCCTGGAAGACATCGCCCGCCAACTCCGCCTGCCGCTTGGGACCACCAAGAGCCGCCTGCACCGCGCACGCAAGGCGCTGGCCGGGCGGCTCGCCGAGTACCACCAGGGAGTGCACCATGCCTGACGACCAGCTCAAGGAACAGCTGATGAGCTACGCCGGCCATGGCGCGGACCAGGCGTTCCAGCCTGACCCCGGCCAGATCCGTCGGCGCGGCCGCCACCACTACCAGCGCGTCGCGGCGCTCACGGTGGCCGGGGCGCTGCTGGTCGTCGGCCTGGGCGTCAGGTGGGCCGGCAGCGCCCCAACCCTGAACCGGCCCCAACCGTCGGTGACCTCCCAACCGTCGGTGACCCCTACCACCGGCACGACCCCCACCGGTCCGCCAGCAAGCTTTGTCACCTTGGTCGGCAAGCGCATCGCGGTCGTCTCCACCTCGACCGGCAAGGTGCTGCGCTTCCTCACCCCGGCGAACAATCCCAACCTGCCGGGTGAGGTGGTCGTGAGCGAGGACCGGCAGTGGGTCTACTTCGGCAAGGTGGTGTGGTGCAGCCCGCCTGGGCTGGCCGGGCTGTATCGGGTGCCATTCGCCGGTGGGCCCGTGACCAGGGTGACCAACAGCAATCTTGGCCGCTTCGCGGTCTCCCCCGACGGATCCAAGCTGATCTACCAATCGTTCCGGTGCCCTGATCAGACCGACGGTGACCTGATGCTCCACGACCTTGCCACCGGAATCGAACGGCCCCTGCCGTGGCAGCGGCCCCTGCCGTTCGCAAGACCCAGCCTTGGTGGGATCGCCTGGGCGCCGGACAACCGGCAGGTCGCCATGCTGCTGGCCGCGCCTGACCTCGACGAGCTGTGGGTGCTGGACACCACCACCGGGCAGGTCCGCCAGGTGCACCTGGGCCCACCCCAAGACCTGCAGCCCCTCGCCCTGAAGTGGCCGGCAGGCTCCGGAAAGATCGTGATGGCCTTGTACTCCAACCCCGGCGGGTCCAACAGCCAAGCTCGAGTCCTGTACGTGGATCCGGCGACCGGGGCGCAGACCTCGCTGGTCCTGAGCAGGGGCCGCGACGCAGGACTGATCTACCTGGACGTCGACGCGAGCGGCCAGTACCTCATCTACGTACTCACGAGCCACTCGGCCATGATGACGATCTGGTGGTACGGGGGAGGCAAGTCGGTCAGGCTGACCCGGGCATACAGCCAGGCAGACAGCCGGTCGCCCAACGAGCCTGGCTGGTAGCACGGCAACCCCCAGCGCGGCCGCTCTCGGCCACGGGCTGCACTGGTCCGAGGCTTCCAGCAGCTTGGCGACGGTCTTGATGCCGGTGCCACGGTGGCAGCCGGTCGCGGCTTCGGTGTCACGGCGCCAGAGTCATGGCGCGTCTGGCCATCGCGTACGAACGGCCCGATCGCTGGTTGTCGGCCGCTCTCCTTGCTCCACTGAGCATCCACCAGAGCAGGCCAGATCGGTCCAAAGATCATCAAGACGAGCGTGAGTTGGCAGCCACATATGGGCTGACCTGGCTTTGTGGCGCGCCGCGAGGGACTCGAACCCCCAACCGCCAGGTCCGTAGGCGGGTGCTCAGCGTCTGCCTGGTTGGCTCCAGTTGGATCCAGGCTGGTCAGGTGGGGCGAGTCGTCTGCCCTGTTGGATTGCGGCGGCTCTGGTTGGATCGTCTGGATGACCATCGGGATGACCACGCCCCGAACCGCCGGGCATCAGACGGCGAATCTGGTGCTCTAGGCCCTTCGAGGCGTTCCATAGGCCTCTGACCGGACTATCGCCAGACACCAGGGCTCAGGCGTCACCTGGCGTTTTGCTGGGTAGAGCTGTCCCACCGCGGACGCCGGTGAAGGGGGCAGGACCGATGACCGCCAAGCCAACCAGCAGCACCGACCGGGCCACCCGGGCCGGCAGCCGAGCGGCGGCCGACCGCCGCGCCAACGCGGCGGCCAAGATCGCCGCGCCCGAGCAGGTAGTGGTGACCTCGCCGCCACCCGACCCGGACTACCCGCGGTTCCGAGTCGACCCCGAGCGCGGTGTCCGGCTGGCCGACGTGGACCCGGACGAGTCCGAGCACTATGCCCGCAAGAAG
>DASVXQ010000632.1:0-10688 GCA_036392615.1 Actinomycetes bacterium
CCCCGCTGCCCGGTGTGGTGCGGCGGGTGGCGGCCGCGCCGGGCGACCGGGTCGAGGCCGGCGCCCTGCTGGTGGTGCTGGAGGCGATGAAGACCGAGCACCGCGTGACCGCGCCGCACGGCGGGCTGGTCGCCGAGCTGCTGGTCGCCGAGGGGCAGGAGGTCCAGGCCGGCGCCACGCTGGCGGTGCTCGACCGGCCGGAGGCGCGCGATGGCTGAGGACCGCCCGGTGCGCTACCAGGTCGAGGGCGGGATCGCCTGGCTGGTGATCGACCGGCCCGAGCGCCGCAACGCCATCAACCAGGCGGTCGGCGCCGGGCTGTGGGACGGCTTCCGGCGCTTCGACGCCGATCCCGAGGCGCGGGTGCTGGTGCTCACCGGAGCCGGGGACAAAGCCTTCTGCGCCGGGGCGGACCTCGAGGAGATGGCCGCGCTCCGCACGGCGCGCCCGCCGGCCGACATGGTGCCGCAGCTCGGCGCGAACCTCGAGATCGACAAGCCGGTGATCGCCGCGGTCAACGGCGCCGCCTACGCCGGCGGCTTCCTGCTGGCGCAGATGTGCGACCTCTGCGTGGCGGCCGAGCACGCCACCTTCGCGATCGCCGAGGCGCGCTGGGGCAGGGGCGCGCCCTGGGCAGCGCCGCTGCCCTGGCTGGTGCCGCCGAGGATCGCCATGGAGCTGCTGCTCACCGGCGAGCCGATCGGCGCCCGCCGGGCGCTCGAGGTCGGCCTGGTCAACGCGGTCGTGCCGGCGGAGTCGCTGCGGGGCGAGACGGCCGCGCTGGCCGCCACCATCGCCGCCAACGCGCCGCTGTCGGTCCGCGCCGCCAAGCGGATGGTGTACCGCTCGGTCGGCCTGGGGCTGCGCGAAGCGCTCCAGGAGGGCTGGCGGCTGTTCGATCCGGTGTACGCCAGCGAGGACGCCCAGGAGGGGCCGCGCGCCTTCGTCGAGAAGCGCCGGCCGGTCTGGAAGGGCCGCTGACCGCCGGCAGCCAGGAGCGAGAGGGGCTGAGATGGACTTCGCCGACACGCAGGAGCAGGCCATGCTGCGCGAGGCGGTCGGCAGGATCGCCGCCAAGTACGGCCACGACTACTTCCGCGCCAAGGTCCGCGACGGCGGGCACAGCGACGAGCTGTGGCACGACGTGGGCGCCGCCGGGTTCCTCGGGGTGAGCCTCCCCGAGGCCTACGGCGGCGGCGGGATGGGTATCGCCGAGCTGGCGATCGTCGCCGAGGAGCTGGCCGCCGGCGGCTGCCCGCTGATGCTGCTGATGGTCTCGCCGGCGATCTGCGGCACCATCCTGGCCCGCTTCGGCACGCCAGAGCAGCGCGAGCGCTGGCTGCCGGGGATGGCCACCGGCGAGCGCAAGATCGTCTTCGCGATCACCGAGCCCGACGCCGGCTCGAACTCGCACCGGCTGTCCACCACCGCCACCCGCGACGGCGACCGCTGGCGGATCCGCGGCACCAAGCACTTCATCTCCGGCGTCGACGAGGCCGACGCCATCCTGGTGGTCACCCGCACCGGCACCGACCCGTCGACCGGCCGGGGCCGCCTGTCGCTGTTCATCGTCGACCGCGAAGCCGCCGGGCTGCGCCGCGACCTGATCGAGCTGGAGATCGCCGCGCCGGAGAAGCAGTTCCTGCTGTTCTTCGACGACGTCGAGGTCGGTGCCGACCGCCTGCTCGGCGCCGAGGGCGAGGGCCTGCGCCAGGTCTTCCTTGGCCTCAACCCCGAGCGGATCATCGGTGCGGCCGGTGCCAACGGCATCGGCCGCTACGCGCTCGCCAAGGCGGCCGCCTACGCCAGCCAGCGGCAGGTCTGGGGCGCGCCGATCGGCAGCCACCAGGGCGTCGCCCACCCGCTGGCGAGCGCCAAGATCGAGGTCGAGCTCGCGCGGCTGGCGACCCAGAAGGCCGCCTGGGCGCACGACCAGGGCCTCCCGGAGGCGGGGGAGCTCGCCAACATGGCCAAGTACGCGGCCGCCGAGGCGTCCCTGCACGCGCTCGACGCCGCCCTCCAGGCGCACGGCGGCAACGGCTTCGCCAGCGAGTACGGGCTGGCCGACCTGTGGGGCATGACCCGCGTGCTGCGGACCGCCCCGGTGAGCCGTGAGATGATTTTGAACTACGTGGCCGAGCACTCGCTCGGCCTGCCCCGGTCCTACTGAACCCGAAAGCTGGACGTGCTGTGACCACTTCCGATCCGACCACCCCGGCGCGCTCGCGGGACGGGCGCTTCCAGCGCGTCGCCGAGGCGGCGCTCGACGACGTCCTGGCGCTGCACCCGGTGGTCGCCACCGAGCTGGGCGACCACCGCTTCGACGACCGCCTGCCCGACGGCCGGCCCGAGGCGCTCGAGCGGGAGCGCCGCACCCTGGAGGCGCACCTGCGCGAGCTGGAGGGCCTCGATCCCGACGCGCTCCAGCCCGACAACCGGGTCGACGCCGAGATCCTCCGCTCCACCCTGGGCGGCCGGCTCTACGAGCTGGAGGCGCTGCGGGAGCACGAGTGGAACCCGCTGCTCGCCAACCCGGCCGAGGCGATCTACGTGCTGCTGGCGCGGGACTTCGCCCCGCTGGGCGAGCGGCTGCGCTCGATCGCCGGCCGGCTCGCCGCCGTGCCGGAGGCGCTGGAGGTCGCGCGCCGCGGCCTGCACGACATGCCGCGGGTCCACCTGGAGACCGCCATCGGCCAGTTCGCCGGCGCCGCGGCGCTGATCGGCCAGGAGGTCGACGCCGCCCTGGAGGACGAGCCGTCGCTGCGCGGCGAGGTCGACGCGGTGCGGCCGGCCGCGCTGGCGGCGATCGACGAGCACCGGCGCTGGCTCGCCGAGCGACTCGAGTCGCTCGACGGCCCGGGCCCGGACCCGCGCATCGGCGCCGAGCGGTTCGCCCGCAAGCTCGCCTACACCCTGGACGCCGCCGCCGGCGCCGACGAGATCCTCGCCAGGGCCGAGGCGGAGCTGGGGCGGATCGAGGAGGAGATCGCCAGGACCGCCTCGCGCCTGCACGGCCAGGGGCCCGGCGGGCCCGAGGTGGTCCGCAAGGTGCTCGACGAGCTGGCCGAGGACCGGCCCGACGACACCACCATCCTCGACCTCTGCCGCCGGGCGCTCGAGCAGGTGACCGCCTTCGTGCGCGAGCAGGACCTGGTCACCGTCTACGACGACCCGGTCGAGATCATCGAGATGCCGGAGTTCAACCGCGGCGTGGCGGTGGCCTACTGCGACCCGCCCGGGCCGCTGGAGCCCACGGCGCTGCCGACCTTCTTCGCGGTCTCGCCGACGCCGGCCGACTGGCCGGCCGAGCGGGTGGTGTCGTTCTACCGCGAGTACAACGCCCACATGATCCACAACCTGACCGTGCACGAGGCCATGCCGGGCCACGCGCTCCAGCTAATGCACGCGCGCCGCTTCCGTTCGCCCACGCGGGTGCGGACGGCGCTGTGGAGCGGACCGCTGGTCGAGGGCTGGGCGGTCTACGTCGAGCGGCTCGCGGCCGAGCGCGGCTACCGCGGCGACGCGCTGCGCATGCAGCAGCTCAAGATGCAGCTGCGGATGTGCATCAACGCCATCCTCGACGCCCGCGTGCACGCCCACGGCATGACCGAGGCCGAGGCGATGCGGCTGATGACCGAGCGCGGCCACCAGGAGGAAGGCGAAGCGACCGGCAAGTGGCGCCGCGCGCTGCTCAGCTCGACCCAGCTGTCCACCTACTTCGTCGGCTACGTCGAGGTCAGCGACCTGGCCGCCGACCTGCGCGCCGCCAACCCCGGCATCACCGACCGCGCCCTCCACGACCAGCTCCTCGCCCACGGCTCCCCACCCCCACGCCACCTTCGCCCCCTGGTCGGCCTGTAGAGCCTCAAGCGCCCGAGCCGGGGACGGGGAAGAGGAGCTTGCCGGTGGCGCGCCCAGCGGGCCAGACGACCCTGGTCTGGCCGGCCTGCCACTGGAGCTCGGCGATGGGGAGCTTGGAGGTGTGCTGGACGTCGAACTTGACCGGGCCGACGACGTAGGTCTTGTCGGTCCGGCCAATCGCCTGGTTGAGCTTGGCGGCGTCGGTCGAGCCGGCGGCGCTGACGGCGTCCAGCAGGACCTGGGCGGCGGCGTAGCTGTCGGCGATGTGCTGCGAGTAGGTCTGACCGGTCTCGCGCTCGAACGCCTGGCGGAGCCGGGCGGCGCCCGGGTAGGGGAACGACGCGTCCCAGTAGCCACCGACGATCACGCCGTCGCCGAGGTCGCCGACCGCCTGGGCGAACTGCGCCGGCTCGGCGCCCTTCTCGGCCACGATCACCTTGGGCGCGTAGCCGGCCGAGGCCATCTGCTTGCGGATGGTGACCGCCTGCGGGGTCACCGCGTCGATCAGGAAGACGTCGGCGCCGGTCGCCTTGGCGCCCGAGATCAGCGAGTTGAACTGGGTGTTGTCCACCGGGAACGACTGGTTGGAGGCCACCGTGTAGCCGTAGCGCCGCGCCATCGCGGGCCACAGCCTGCCGCCGACCACGGCGCCGTCGGGACCGTTGTCGTGCACGATCGCGACCGTCCTGTTGGTCTCGACGCCGGCGGCCTCCAGCGTCCGGAAGGGCGCCTCGGCCAGGTCCGGCTCGTCGAAGAACACGTCCCAGACGTACTGCCACCGCTTGACGCTCTTGAACGCCTGCAGCGGCGCGCAGCCGGTGACCATCGGCACGCGGTTGCGGTCGGCCACCACCCCGCCGGCGATCACCAGCGCGGGTGTGCAGGAGCCGAGCAGCGCGGTGACGTGGTCGCGGCTGATCAGCGTGTCGGTGTTGGCCGAGGTGGTGTTGGGGTCGGTCTTGTCGTCCAGCAGCACCAGCCGCACCTTGCGCCGGGCGTCGCCCAGCTTGACGCCGCCGGCGCGGTTCAGCTCGTCGACCGCGTGCTGGTAGCCCCATTTCTGGAAGCTGCCGAAGCCGGCCAGGGGCCCGGACAGCGGGATCGACGCGCCGATGACCACCTCGCCGGAGCCGGAGCCGGAGGACGACCCGCCGGCGCAGCCCACCGCCAGCAGGGCCACGCAGGCGAGCAGGGCGCCGGTCATGTATCGGTGCCGCGCCTGGACACCTCGCGGTGACAGCGAACCGAAAGTGCGCGCACCGCGGGTAGGTGACCGGCGCTCTTGGATGGCCAGTGCGCTCCTGGGCCGTGGCGTCATCGGGCGCAAGTCGCAGGGCACCGCCATGGCTCACCGTCTCCTTCTCCGAGATGGCCTGTCCTGTATCGCAGCACAGCCGTCCCGCCACGAGCGGGTACCGTAGGCGGCATTGCGAGCTATGTCAATACTTGAAAGGTATCTGGCGATGTTGCCGGCTGGAGATGATCAGCCGGCTGAGGGGGCTGGAGCCGCTGGTGCTGCTGGTCGGGCTCGACGGTCTGGCCCGGGTGGTCGCTTCCTGGCCGCTCCGCCGCTCCGGCTCACGGCTCGTTCCAGGAGCAGAGCAGCATCTCGGTGGTGAACCCGGGGCCGAAGGCGAGGATCAGGCCGGTGGCGTCGTGGCGCGGACGGCGCCGCTCGAAGGTCCGGCGCAGCACGTCGAACACCACCACGCTGGAGACGTTGCCGACCTCGCGGAGGCTGTGCCACGACAGCTCCAGCAGCTCCGGCGCCAGGTCGAGCCCTTCCGCCACCGCGCGCAGCACCGTCGGCCCGCCGGTGTGGCAGACGACGAACTCGAGGTCGCCCGGCTTGGTACCGTGCTGCTCCAGGAAGCGCCCGACCACCGGGATGACCCGCGGCACGGTGGTCCGCACCCTCGGGTTGGTGGCGAAGTGGAAGCCGCGCGCGCCGGTGGTGCCGGCGATCACCTCGGTGGAGTCCGGCACCAGGTGCTGGCGGCTGGCGATCAGCTTGACGCCGGGGGCGCGGTCGTCGCCGCGGACCACCGCGGCGGCGGCGCCGTCGCCGAACAGCCCCACGCTGATGAAGTCCGAGATCGCGGTCTCCTCCGGCTGGTACGACAGCGAGCACAGCTCGACGGCGATCACCAGCACGTTGGCCGGCCGGCCGTCCTCGAACCGGTGGGGATGGGCGCGCAGGTGGTCGGCCGCCTGCGCCAGCGCGGTGCCGCCGGCCGCGCAGCCGAGCTGCTGGATGGGCAGGCGCCGCACGGTCGAGCGCAGCCCCAGCTCGCCGGCGATGTAGGCGTCGGGGCCGGGCAGCATGTAGCCGGTGCAGGACACCACCACCAGCGCGTCGACGTCGACCGGGTCGACCAGGGCCGCCGCCAGCGCCCGCCGCCCGGCCTCGGCGCCGAGCCGCACGGCGTGCTCGACGTAGAGCTGGTTGCGCGCGCCGAAGCCGCGCTCGGCGAGGGTGTCGTCGAGCGACTGGACCATCCGCCGGGTGGCCACCTCGGTGTTGCGCATCACCTGGAGCCCGCGGTCCAGGTGCGGCAGCCCGCGGCGGCGGTCCGCCACCGCCTCGACCATCGCCTCCTGGAGGATCAGGTGCTCCGGCCAGGCGAGCTCGGGAACGCAGACGGTGGCCACGGTCACGGGCCCTCGGTCGCGCCGGCGACCAGGCGCAGGCTGCACAGCGGCTGGCCCGGGGCGACGATCTGACCGTCCCACACCAGCCAGAGGTCCACCTGGCCGACGAACGGGCTGTGGATCGGCTGCTTCCTGGCGCCGTTGCGGACCTCGCCGATGAGGGTTCCGCAGGCCACCGTTAGTGAGCCGTTAGGGCCCGGCGCGAGGCTGGCCACGTGGAACCGGCCGTAGTCCGGCGCGACGACGAACTGGAGTGGCAGCACCACCACTTCCCCCTGGCCGCCACCGTCGTCCCCGAGCCCCTCGTCGGGCTCGGAGCGAGGGTCGTCCGAGCGCCGGCTCGCGTGGGAGAGCATCACCATGCGTCGAACGCTTCTGACTCGAGGCCGTCCGCCGGGACGTACTGGTGGACCGGGCACACGTCCTCGTGCGCCTGCCAGCCGCGGCCGCACCAGCAGGGCGGTGGCGCCGCGGCCGACCGTCTCGGGGTGACCAGCATGTGTGCCCCCTTCGTCTGAGTCTGGGGATGATAGTGATCGTTATCACTCAGGTTGTAAAGAGGGTTCGCCACCCGGGAGGGAGATTTCACTCGCCATGACGGGACGCATTGTTGGGCCGATGCTGGACCGGCGCGGGTTCCTGCGGATCGCCGGCGGGCTGTCGGTGGCGGCGGGGGCCGCGACGCTGCCGGGCTGCACCCGCGGCGGGCGCGGCGCGGCGGCCTCGCGGCCGATCCGCTTCGGCGCGGTCTCCTCGCAGAGCGGCAGCCTGGCCGGTTTCGGCGAGTCCGACGCGTTCGTGTTCCAGCAGGTCCGCCAGGAGCTCAAGGACGGGCTCCAGATCGGCGGCGAGCGCCACCCGGTCGAGATCCGGGTGCGCGACAACGCCAGCGACCCGGCGCGCGCGGGCGAGGTCGCCCGCGACCTGATCGACGGCGGCGTCGACCTGATGGTCGTCGCCGGCGCGCCCGAGACGGTCAACCCCGTGAGCGACGCCTGCGAGCGCGCCGGGGTGCCGTGCCTGTCGAGCAGCGCGCCCTGGCAGCCGTGGTACTTCGGGCGCCAGAAGGACCCCGCCCACCCGCGGCCGTTCCAGTGGACCTACCACTTCTTCTGGGGGCTGGAGGACATCATCCGGGTGTTCGGCGGGCTGTGGCGGCAGATCGACAACGACCAGACGATCGCCGGGCTGTTCGCGCTCAACGCCGACGGCGACGCCTGGGCCGACCCGGCCCGCGGGCTGCCCGGGGCCTTCAAGCCGCGCGGCTACAGATTCGCGCCGCTGCCGCGCTTCCCCGACTCCAGCGACAACTTCGACGCGCAGATCGACGCCTGCATGGACGGCAAGGCCGACATCCTCACCGGCAACCCGCAGCCGCCCGACTTCGCCACCTTCTGGAACCAGGCCAGCCGCCGCGGCTACCGGCCGGTGGTCGCCAGCGTGGGCAAGGCGCTGCTGTTCCCCGCCTTCGTCGAGGTGCTGACCCCCAACGCCAGCGGCCTGGCGACCGAGGTGTGGTGGCACCCGAGCTGGCCGTTCCGCTCCTCGCTCACCGGCCAGACCTGCGCGCAGCTCGCCGCCGACTACACCAGGCAGACCTACCGGCAGTGGAGCCAGCCGCTCGGCCCGATGCACGCCGCCTTCGAGGTCGCCGTGGCCGCGCTCAAGCGCGCCGGGGTGGGCGACCGGCGGGCGATCGTCGACGCGATCCGCTCGACCGACATGCAGACGGCGGTGGGCCACCTGACGTGGGGGAGGGACCACACCCTGCCGCCGACGGTGGCCCGCTCGCCGCTGGTCGGCGGCCAGTGGCGCCAGGGCCGCGACTTCCCCTTCGACCTCGTGCTGGTCAGCAACGCCGACTACCCGCAGATCCCCGTCGCCAGCAGGCTGCAGCCGCTCGGCACGGTGTGACCGCCACCTGGAGCCCCGATGCTGCGAAACCTGAGAATCCGATCCAAGCTGGTCGTGATCCTGATCCTGCCGTTGCTCGCGCTGACCGTGCTGGCCTCGAACCTGGCCGTCTCGCGGATCTCGGCGAGCGCCTCGGCCGACCGGCTCGCCAGGATCACCCGCTTCGGCGCCTCCAGCCTCACCGACCTGACCGACGCGCTGCAACGCGAGCGGGCGGTCACCAACTGGTACGTGGCCAGCGGGCACAAGCGCAACTTCGGCACGATGATCGCCGACCGGGTGCTGGTCAACGAGGCCGCCCACGCGCTGGACACCAGCGTCCGCCGGATCGACCTGGGCGACTACCCGCCGGCGCTGCGCGCCGAGCTTGCCGCCGCGCGCGGCCAGCTCGCCCAGCTCCTGGCGCCGAACGGCCGGCGCACCCGGCTGGAGCGCCCGGACGCCACCGTGGCCGACGTGGCCAGGACCTACGACCCGCTGATCGCCCGGCTGCTCGACGTGGTCGGCGGGATCGACGCCAGCGACGCCACCTCGAGCCCGCTGACCCGCAACCTGGCGGGCTTCTCGGCGTTGGCGCGCGCCAAGGAGGCCTTCTCGCAGAGCCAGAGCCTGGGGCTGGCGGCCCTGACCAGGCGTTCGTTCAGCGCCGACGAGTACCACCGGTTCGCCGCGCTCGACGGCCGCCAGGGCGCCTGGCTGGAGCAGTTCCAGGCGGTGGCGAGCCCGGCGCAGCGGGCCGAGCTCGCCACCACCGTCTCCGGCCGCGACATCGACCGCATCGCCGGCATCCAGCGGCAGCTGCTGAACGCCCGCGGCGTCCCCGCGAAGCTGACCCCGCAGGAGTGGTTCTTCCCGACCTCGGCGCGAGCGGACCTGCTGCACCAGTTCGAGCTCGCGCTCAAGGACGACGTGCTCGCCGCGGCCGAGGCCAGCCGCTCGGCCGCCAGGCAGCAGGCCACCGTGGTGACCGTGGCGATGGCGCTCATCCTGGGGCTCGGCGTCGGCCTGTCGCTGCTGCTGGCCCGCTCGATGGCGAGGCCGCTGGTGGTGCTGGAGCGCACCGCCCGCGGGGTCGCCGACGAGCAGCTCCCCGGGGTGGTCGAGCGGCTCCAGGACGCCGGCGAGGAGCTCGACCTGGCCGAGATCACCGAGGCGGCCAGCGCGCCGGTGCCGATCCGCTCGCACGACGAGATCGGCCGGCTCGCCGAGGCGTTCAACGCCGTCCACCAGGTGGCCGTGCGGGTCGCGGTCGAGCAGGCCGCCCTGCGCCGCTCGATCGGCGACATGATCCTCAACCTGGCGCGCCGCTCGCAGAGCCTGGTCGACCGGCAGCTCGAGCTGATCGACGAGCTGGAGCGGGACGCCGAGGACGACGCCCTGGAGCAGATGTTCAAGCTCGACCACCTGGCCACCCGGATGCGGCGCAACGCCGAGAACCTGATCGTGCTGTCCGGCGGCGGCGACGCCGCCCGGCGGCTGACCCAGCCGGTGCCGCTGATCGACGTGGTCCGCGCCGCGATGAGCGAGGTCGAGGACTACCAGCGGGTCGAGCTGCTGCCGATCGACGACGTGGCGGTCACCGGCCACGCGGTCGCGGACGTGGTGCACCTGCTGGCCGAGCTGATCGAGAACGCCACCTCGTTCTCGCCGCCCGGCACCAGGGTCCAGATCGCCACCCAGCAGGCCGCCACCGGCTACGTGCTGGAGATCGAGGACCGCGGGCTGGGCATGAGCGACCAGGAGCTGCTGGACGCCAACCGCCGGCTGGCCAACCCGCCGGCGATCGACTTCGCGGTCTCGCGGGTGCTCGGCCTGTACGTGGTCGGGCGCCTGGCGCGGCGGCACAGCGTCAGGGTTCAGCTGCGCCACTCCTGGTACGGCGGGGTGACCGCGCTGGCGATGCTGCCCACCAGCCTGATCGCTCGCCCTGGCGTGCCGGTGGCGGCGACCGCCGAGCTGCCGGAGCTGGTGGCGCCCAACGGGCCGCGGCACGCCGCCGTGGTCGGCTGGGACCCCGCCGGCGAGGGCGCCGGCGCGCCGATGCGGGCCTGGGGGCCGCTGGAGATGGCGCCGCCGCCGGAGGCCGCGGCCGACGCGTACCCGGACGAGCGGGCGGCCGACCGGCTGGTGGAGCACCTGCCGATCTTCGAGCAGGCCCGCTCCGACTGGTTCGAGATCCCCGGGGGCGCGCCGCCGCCGGGCCCCTCCGCCGCCTACCCGCCGCTGGCGGCGCGCTTCGGCGAGGAGGTGGAGGCGCCGCC
>DASVXQ010000633.1:0-2087 GCA_036392615.1 Actinomycetes bacterium
TGGCGCCTCCTGCGGCCCCTCGCCCCCGCCGAGCGCCGCGGCTGGCGCGCCGCCCCCACCGCCCAGCCGGCGGCTCCGCGCCGAGGCTGATTGCGGCGAAGCCGGCATGAGCGTGCTCGCGACCCGTCGGGGCGCCCAAAATCGATGGACAACGCAGACGCCCACGGCGATCGTTGGCGGCATGCGGCAGGAGGAGATCTGGGACGCCGAGGCCGCCCAGCGCTATGACACGCCGGGCACTGGCATGTTCGCACCCGAGGTCTTGGGGCCGACCGTGGACCGGCTGGCCGAACTCGCAGGCGGCGGACGGACGCTTGAGTTCGCCATCGGAACCGGGCGTGTGGCCGTCCCGCTCGCCGAGCGAGGGGTCCCCGTCACCGGCATCGAGCTGTCGCCTTCGATGATCGACCAACTGCGAACCAAGGAGGACGAGGCGACCATCCCCGTGATCGTCGGCGACATGGCCAGTGCCGTCGCCCCAGGGAGCTACGCGCTCGTCTACCTCGTCTACAACACGATCTCCAACCTGCTCACCCAAGCCGAACAGGTTGCGTGCTTCCGCAATGCCGCTCGGCACCTCAACCGCGGTGGCCGGTTCGTGGTCGAACTGTGGGTGCCTGAGCTGCGCAAGCTGCCACCGGGTCAGCAGGCTGTGGTCTGGCATTGCGAGCCGGGCTACATCGGCGTGGACACCTACGACGTCCTACGCCAGCAGGTCGTATCGCACCACTTCAGGTTCGAGGAGCCCGAGCAGGCTCGGCTGTTCCGCAGCCCGCACCGCTACATCTGGCCAGCCGAGCTCGACCTCATGGCGCAGTTGGCCGGGTTCGAGCTGGAGACCAGGCATGCGGACTGGGGTGGGGCGGAGTTCACCGCCGAGTCGCGGTCCCACGTGTCCGTCTACCGCATCCCCCGGTAACGGCAGCACCCTGGCCGGCGGCCCCGGGAGCCGCATTGCTCCCGGGGCCGCCTCCTCGCCGCGCCTACTCGGTGGCGATGGCGGTGAGCAGGTTGAGCCTGGCCGCCCGGCGGGCGGGGCGCAGGCCGGCGAGCACGCCGGCGACGGCGCCGACCAGCAGGATGACGGCGAGCTGGCCCGGCGGGGCCGCGAAGGCGTCGGCGCCGTCCTGCCCGGACGCCTTCACCAGCACCCAGCCGAGGAACACGCCCAGGCCGAGGCCGGCGAGCGTGCCGTACAGCGCCACGATCACCGACTCCCAGCGGACCATCGCGCGGACCTGCCCGCGGGTCTCGCCGACCGCGCGCAGCAGGCCGAGCTCGCGGGTCCGCTCGTGGATCGACAGCGACAGGGTGTTGGCGATGCCGATCAGCGCGATCAGGATCGCCAGCACCAGCATCACGTAGACCACGGTCACACCCGGGCCGATCACGTTGCTGAGCGAGTCGGTGTACTGGACGCGGTCCTGCACCTCCGGCCGGCCGTAGGTGGCGGCGACCCGCTCGACCGCGGCGCGGCCCTCCTCGAGCGGCACGCCCGGCCGCAGCGAGATCAGCACGGTCGCGTCGGCGGCGCCGGGGTCGTGCGCCAGCCACTGGGCGCGCGGCAGCAGGTAGTCGCCGACCAGCTGGCTGCCGCCCTGGTAGATGGCGCCGAGCCTGAGCGTCTGGCTGGCGCCGTCGGCGTAGCGGACCGGCACGGCCTGGCCGAGCTTCCAGCCCTGGTCGCCGGCCACGCCCTGCGACACCGCGATCCAGTCGCCGCGCAGGCCGCCGACCGAGCCGGCGCTGCTGCGCAGGTCCAGCACGCCGGCCAGCCGGGCCGGGTCGGCCACGCTGACCTCCTTGGCCGCGCCGGCGATCCGCGCCTTGCCGGCGCCGATGCCGGCGGCCTGGTGGACCTGCGGCAGCCCGGCGATCTGGCCGGCCATGCGCGGGTCGAGCCGCGGGGCGGCGAAGCCGCTGGAGGTGACCGCCAGGTCGCCGCCGAAGGAGGTCGACACCGACTGGCGGATCTGCGCCTGGATCGAGGCGGTGAACACCGTGAACAGGGTGACCACCGCGACGCCGATCATCAGCGCCACCGCCGCGCCGGAGGTGCGGCGCGGGTTGCGCTGGGCGTTCTGCCC
>DASVXQ010000634.1:0-8221 GCA_036392615.1 Actinomycetes bacterium
CGCTGCTCCTGCGGCTCTTGCACCATTGCACGTCCCGCAGCTCAACCGCGGACATGCCGTTGTACGCCTGGCACATTCAGACCTCTCTCATGATCTCGTCGAGGATCTCCGCGGTCCTGCCCGGGGGTTCGCCGCGGACGCTGATCGATTCCATGACGTGGAGGTACCGCTCGACGTCCTCGCGCCTGTCGAGGTACAGCGCATTGGTCAGATGCTCGACATAGACGACGTCGGGCAGGTCCTCGTCGGCGAACCGCAGGATGCTGAAGGCGCCCACCATGCCGGGGTGCGCGCCGACGCTCGTCCTGATCACCTGGAGGGTGACGTTGGGCATCTGGCTGGCATGGATGAGGCGCTCGATCTGGGCCCGCATCACCTTGACGCCGCCGACCGGCCGCCGCAGGGCCGCCTCGTCGAGCACCACCCACAGGCGCGGGGCGTCCGGTCGCTCCAGCAGCTTCTGCCGTGCCATCCGCAGCGCCACCCGGCGCTCGATCTCCTCCGGGGTGTCCTCCAGCGCGCCCCGGATCACGGAGCGGACGTAGTCCTCGGTCTGCAGCAGGCCGGGGACCAGCTGACCCTCGTAGGCGCGGATCAGGGAGGCGGCGCTCTCCAGGTCGACGTAGGCGCGGAACCAGGCGGCGAGGATGTCGCCGTAGTGCTGCCACCAACCTGGCTGGTTCGCCTCGCGGGCGAGGGTGATCAGGCCGGCGACCTCGACGGCATCGGTGACGCCGTAGAGCTCCAGCAGGTCGATGAGGTCGCGCTCCTTGAAGCCCACCTGGCCGTTCTCCAGCCGGTGGATCTTCCACTCGGAGGCGCGGATCGCGTCGCCGGCCTGCTCGCGGGTGAGGCCCCGCTGCGTCCGCAGCCGGCGCAACTGCGAGCCGACCAGCATGCGGCGGACAGTGGGTCCGCCCCCCGGTTGCGCCTCGGTCACGTCCCTCGCCTCCGTGCGACGCGGATCGGAGTTCTGGCGGTCGAGCGGATCACGCACAAAAACACCTGCACCAAGCATTCGCACTTTGCAGATGGCGATTGCATCTGCACTTGGCGGACTGCATGATAGCGCACGGCTCGGGAATGAACGTGGGCTGTCTGTACCAGAGAGCCTGAATGGCGCGCTTGCTCCGCTCCATCGGGAGCAGGTCGTCGGACCTGCGGATTCGGCGGAGTTCGCGCCTGACCGAGCAAGCGCTCCGGAGGGCGGCGTCGCGCCCGGCGCGGCTCCGCTCCCGTCGGCTCCGCGCCGGGCGCGACGCCGCCCTCCCTCCGGTTCTGGGGCTTCGGCCCCGGGACGGGTGCCGGCCACAGCGGGGGCCCCCGCGGCGTGCCGCCCGAGCCTCGGGCCCCTATGGGTCCCAGTGGGCCCGACCCTCGACCATGCCATGTGAGCGCTCTCACCTTGACGGCCGGCAGGCGGGCCGGCAAGCTGAGAGCGCTCTCTCATCCGCGGCCGGCGGCCGTGCGGCGGGAGAGGCGCGCGGACCGGCCGCACGTGGCCGGCGCATCGGCGGGGGTGGCGGTGGAGACAGGCAACGGCTGGTCGGCGGCGCCGCGCGACCGGGCCACGCTGGAGCAGGTGGCCGAGCTCGCGGGCGTCTCGCGGGCGACCGTCTCGCGGGTGATCAACGGCCAGCCGCGGGTCTCGCGCAAGACCAGGGTGGCGGTGGAGCGCGCCGCCGCCCGGCTCGGCTACGTGCCCAACCGCGCGGCCCGCAGCCTGGTCACCCGGCGCAACGACTCCATCGGCCTGGTGATCCCCGAGCCGACCGAGCAGTTCTTCAACGACCCCTTCTTCCCGCACCTGGTCAGGGGCATCACCGAGGGCCTCGCCGAGTCCGGCGTCCAGCTGGTGCTGTTCATGCCGCAGTCGCGCGACGAGGAGGCCAGGCTGGCCGACTACCTGGCCGGCGGACACGTCGACGGCGTCCTGCTGGTCTCGCTGCACGGCCTCGACGACCTGCCGGTGGGCCTCAAGCGCCAGGGGATCCCGGTGGTGCTCTGCGGCCGGCCGCTGGTCGGCGCCGACCTGTCCTACGTCGACGCCGACAACCGCCGCGGCGCGATGCAGGCGGTGGACCACCTGGTCGGGCAGGACCGGCGGGTGATCGCCACAGTCGCCGGGCCGCAGGACATGTGCGCCGGCGTGGACCGGCTGGACGGCTACCGGCACGCCCTCCAGGCCGCCGGCCGCGAGCTCGGCCCGGAGCTCGAGGAGGTCGGCGACTTCACCTACGAGGGCGGCCAGGCAGCCATGCACGCCCTGCTGGAGCGGCGGCCGGACATCGAGGCGGTGTTCGTGGCCCAGGACGTCATGGCGCTGGGCGCGATGGCCGTGCTGCGCGCGCGCGGCCGCAGGGTGCCCGACGACGTGGCCGTGGTGGGCTTCGACGACTCGCCGGTGGGCCGCACCGCCAACCCCTCGCTCAGCACCATCCGCCAGCCGACCGACCTGATGGGCCGCGAGATGGTCCGGCTGCTGCTGCAGATGATCGCCAGCGGCGACCAGCGGTCGCAGCAGCTGATCCTCGGCACCGAGCTGATCGTCCGGGCCTCGTCGGTGGCGTCCTCGGGGGTGGCCTCCCCGGGCCGGCGCCGGGCGCGCGCCCACGCGCGCTCGTAGCTCGCGGGGACGACATGGGACCAACTCCCCAGATCGCCATCTTGACATGCTCGGTGCGCGCGGTCATTGTGAGAGCGCTCTCACAGATCTGAGCGGGGACCTGCGGTAGCGGTCGCCGCGCCGGGCGGCACAGGAGGGATTACCACCCGCGCGGGTGGGCGCGGGCGACGCTTCGTCTTCCACATCGACCTGGTTCCGTCTCCACAGGGGAGGCACGCATGCGCAGTGCACCAAGAAGGGTGAGCACCTTCGTCGGCGTGCTCGCCGCCGTCGCGCTTCTGGCTACCGCGTGTAGCTCAGGCAAGTCGACCAAGTCCGCCAGCAGCAGCAACGAGCCGGTCACCCTCCAGGTCAACCTCTTCGGCACCTTCGGCTACAAGGAGGCCGGGCTGTTCGACGAGTACCAGCGGCTCCACCCGAACGTGAAGATCTCCTACAACAGCGTCGAGCAGGAGCAGAACTACTACCAGGCGCTGCAGACCCACCTGGCCGCCGGCAGCGGGCTCGGCGACATCCAGGGCATCGAGGTCGGCCGCATCGCCGAGGTCGTCCAGACGCGCGCCGACAAGTTCGTCAACTTCAACGACTACGGCGGCGCGGCGCTCAAGGACAACTTCTTCCCCTGGAAGTGGCAGGAGGCGACCACCAGCGACGGCCGCACCATCGGGCTGGGGACCGACGTCGGCCCGATGGCGATGGCCTACCGCACCGACCTGTTCAAGCAGGCCGGGCTGCCGACCGACCGGGAGCAGGTCGCCAAGCTCTGGCCGACCTGGCCCGACTACGTCAAGACCGGCCAGACCTACATGGCCAAGGCCCCGGCGAAATCCGCCTTCATGGACAGCGCCTCCGGGATGTTCAACGCCATGGTCGGCGCCGCACCGAACCAGTACTACGACCAGGGCGGCAAGCCGATCTACGACACCAACCCGCTGGTGAAGGACGCCTGGAACCTGTCGATGCAGGCCATCCAGCTCAAGGAGACCGCCAAGCTCAAGCAGTTCGACCCCGCCTGGAACCAGGCCTTCTCGAGCGGGGCCTTCGCCACCATCGCGGCGCCCTCGTGGATGATCGGCTACATCCAGGGCCAGGCCGGCACCAAGGGCGCCGGCAAGTGGGACGTCACCACGGCCCCCGGCGGCACCGGCAACTGGGGCGGCTCCTATCTGGCCGTGCCCAAGGCCTCCAAGCACATCCCCCAGGCGGTCGAGCTCGCCAAGTGGCTGACCGCCCCCGAGCAGCAGGTCAAGCTGTTCCTCAAGCAGGGCAGCTTCCCGTCCAGCACCAAGGCCATCGCCGACCCGCAGGTGGCCAACGCCAAGAACAAGTACTTCAACGACGCGCCCATCGGCCAGATCTTCGGCGACTCCGCCAAGAACCTCCCGGTGGCGGTGCTCGGCCCGAAGGACGGCGTGATCAAGGACACCTTCAGCACCGCCATCCAGCGGGTGGAGCAGCAGGGCATGAGCCCTGAGAAGTCCTACAACCAGTTCCTGGCCGACATCAAGAACGCCCTGGGCACCTGATCCATCGCTAGACTCCGGCTGCCGGTGGGGCCCGCCCGACACGGGCCCCACCGGCAGCCGGTCCAACGGCCAGCGCTCCACCCAGCTCCACGAGGACCAAGGACAAGGATCGGCGACCATGGCCGTCTTCACTCCCGCCCCGGTCGATGGCGACACCGCCGCGCCGGCTGCGGCGCCGGTCGAGCGCTCGCGCCGCCAGGCGTGGCGCAGCCGGCTGTACCGGCTGGACGTCAAGGGCTCGCCCTACGCCTACGTCGCGCCGTTCTTCATCCTGTTCTTCGCCTTCGGGCTCTTCCCGCTCGTCTACACCGCCTACGTCTCGCTGCACAACGTCGACCTCGGCGCGCCGGACCAGCAGACCTGGATCGGCTGGGCGAACTACACCCGGCTGCTGCACGACAGCTTCTTCTGGAACGCGCTGCGCAACACCTTCACCCTCGGGGTGCTGTCGACCGTGCCGCAGCTGCTGATGGCGCTCGGCCTGGCGCACGTGCTGAACTACCGGCTGCGCGGCCGCACCCTGTGGCGGGTCAGCGTGCTGATGCCCTACGTCACCTCGACCGCCGCCGCGGCGATCGTCTTCGCCCAGCTCTTCGGGCGCGACTACGGCTTCATCAACTGGGTGCTCGGCGCGGTCGGGCTGCACCACATCGACTGGGAGTCCGGCAAGTGGACCTCGCAGATCGCCATCTCGGCGATCGTGACCTGGCGCTGGACCGGCTACAACGCGCTCATCTACCTGGCGGCCATGCAGGCCATCCCTGCGGAGCTCTACGCGGCGGCGGCGGTCGACGGCGCCGGCCGCTGGCAGCTCTTCCGCCACATCACCATCCCGTCGCTGCGGCCCGCGATCGTCTTCACGGTGGTGATCTCGACCATCGGCGCGACCCAGCTGTTCGCCGAGCCGCTGCTGTTCGGCGGCGTCAGCGGCCACGTGGGCGGCGCCAACCACCAGTACCAGACGCTCGGCCTCTACCTCTACGACCAGGGCTGGTTCAACTTCCACCTCGGCCGCGCCGCGGCGGTCGCCTGGGCCATGTTCCTGCTCATCGTCGTCCTCGTCGCCATCAACTCTCTGCTGGCCCGCCGGATCCGCTCGTCCTCGTGACCGGGAGCTCGATCAGCCCATGAGCGTCACCATCACCCCGCCGCGCAACTTGACCCGCCGGCCCCGCGGGCGGCGGCGCGAGCGCGCCGAGACGGCCGCCGGCCAGGTGGGCTTCATGCGGGGCGGTCCGATCACCTACGCGCTCCTCGCGGTGGTGGTGATCGTCTCGGTGTTCCCCTTCTACTGGACGATCGTGGCCGCCTCGACCTCGAACGCGGACATCGCGCGCGTGCCGCCGCCGCTGCTGCCCGGCGGCAACCTGGCGTCCAACATCGACAAGGCGCTGACCCAGGTGAACATGGGCAAGGCCATCCTGAACTCGACCGTCGTGTCGGGCAGCATCGCGCTCGGCACGGTGCTGTTCTGCACCCTGGCCGGGTTCGCCTTCGCCAAGCTGCGCTTCCGCGGGCGCAACCTGCTGCTGCTGATCACCATCGGGACCCTGATGGTGCCGCCGCAGCTCGGCATCATCCCGCTGTTCATGCTGATCGCCAAGCTCCACTGGGTGAACCAGCTCCAGGCGGTGATCCTGCCCACGCTGGTCAGCGGGTTCGGCGTCTTCTTCATGCGGCAGTACCTCAGCGAGGCGCTGCCGATCGAGTTGCTCGAGGCCGGCCGGGTGGACGGTGCGTCGACCTTCCGCATCTTCTGGCGCATCGTGCTGCCGATCGCCCGCCCGGCCATGGCGGTGCTCGGCATGCTCACCTTCATGCAGGCCTGGAACGACTTCTTCTGGCCGATCATCGCGCTGACCCAGGACAACCCGACCGTGCAGGTCGCGCTGCTGGGACTGGGGCAGGGCTACGTGCCGGACCAGTCGATCATCATGGCCGGCACGCTCATCGGGACGTTGCCGCTGGTGGCCGTCTTCCTGCTGCTGGGACGGCAGATCGTCGGGGGGATCATGCACGGAGCGATCAAGGGATGACTGGATGACCACTGACCTGTCACAGCTCGTCAGCGAGCAGGACCAGCCCGCGCCGCGGCCCATGCCGCAGGAGGGCACCGCCCTCCAGTTCCCGCCGGAGTTCCTCTGGGGCTGCGCCACCTCGGCGTACCAGATCGAGGGCGCGGTCGCCGAGGACGGCCGGGGGCCCTCCGTCTGGGACACCTTCAGCCATCTCCCCGGCCGGGTGCACAACCAGGACCACGGCGACCGCGCGGCCGACCACTACCACCGCTACGACGAGGACGTGCGGCTCATGGCCGAGCTGGGGCTGCGCGTCTACCGCTTCTCGGTGGCCTGGCCGCGGGTGCAGCCCAGGGGACGGGGGCCGGCGAACCAGCGCGGGCTGGACTTCTACCGGCGGCTGGTCGACCGGCTGCTGGACGCTGGCATCGAGCCGTGGCTGACGCTCTACCACTGGGACCTGCCGCAGGCGCTGGAGGACGACGGCGGCTGGCCCGAGCGCGACACCGCCGAGCGCTTCGCCGACTACGCCCAGGTGGTCTACGGCGCGCTGGGAGACCGGGTGCGCTACTGGACGACCCTGAACGAGCCGTTCTGCGCCTCGCTGCTGGGCTACGGCTCCGGCCGCCACGCGCCCGGCCGGCGCGACGGGGCCGCGGCGATCCGCGCCGCGCACCACCTGCTGCTCGGCCACGGCATGGCCGTGCGGGCGATGCGCGCCATGGCGCCGGACAACCAGCTCGGCGTCACCCTGAACCTCTACCCGGTGCGGCCCTTCTCGGCTTCCGCGGACGACGCCGAGGCGGCGCGGCGGGTCGACGGCATCCAGAACCGCCTGTTCGTGGACCCGATCCTGCTGGGCTCCTACCCGGCCGACGTGCTGGCCGACCTCGAGCCGGTCAGCGGCCTGGGGCACCTGCGGCAGGGCGACGAGGCGCTGATCGCCGCGCCGATCGACGTGCTGGGCATCAACTATTACCAGCCGCACGTGGTCTCGGCGCTGCCGCCCGGCATCGGCGGCGACCCGGACTTCGAGGCGCAGTTCCCCGGGCTCAGCGGCGTCCGGGCGGTGCAGCAGGACGGCCCGCGCACCGCCAACGGCTGGTCGGTGGACGCCGGCGGCCTGCTGGAGGTGCTCACCTGGCTGCAACGGTCCTACCCGCCGGTGCCGCTGGTGGTCACCGAGAATGGCGCCGCCTTCGACGACTACGCCAACCCCGAGGGCGAGGTCCACGACCCCGAGCGCATCGGCTTCCTGGAGGGCCACTTCCGCGCCGCCCACGCGGCCCTGGCCCAGGGCGTCGACCTGCGCGGCTACTTCGTCTGGTCGCTGCTGGACAACTTCGAGTGGTCCGAGGGCTACTCCAAGCGCTTCGGGCTCGTCTACGTCGACTTCCCTTCCCAGCGCCGCGTGCTCAAGGACAGCGCCCGCTGGTACCGCGAGGTGATCGCCCGCGGCGGCCTCGACGGACGCCCGCCGGCGCCGCGCTGAGCGCGCGCGGCGGCGATCCGGGGCAGCCGCGGGCCGGGTGTGCTTCCGCACTGTACAGTGCAGGCATGGACGCACCCGGGCAGGACCGCGACGAGCGCACCGCGGCGGCGGCGGCGCGTCCCCTGGATCTGGGCACCCGGCTGCGCGCCGAGCGCCTGCGGCAGGGGATGTCGCTGCGGGAGATGGCCCGGCGCCTGGGGGTGAGCCCCAGCGCCCTGTCGCAGATCGAGACCGGCAAGGCGCAGCCCTCGGTGAGCAAGCTGTTCGACATCGTCAACCTGCTGAACACCTCGCTGGACGGCCTGCTGGTCGGCGCCACCCGGCCGCCGGCCGGTCCCGCTCCCGCGCCGGAGGAGGCCGCACCGGACGCCCTGGCGGCGGCTTCGGAGCGCCAGGCCGTGCCGCCGGACCGGGCCGAGCGGCTCGGCCGCCACCTGGGCATCGCCTCGCGCGGCCCGGAGACCGAGGGCTTCCTGTCGGTGCAGCGCGACGGCGAGCACGAGGTGCTGCAGCTCTCCTCGGGCGTGCAGTGGCGCCGCCTGACGGCCGGCTCCCTGCC
>DASVXQ010000635.1:0-3237 GCA_036392615.1 Actinomycetes bacterium
AGGGCGCGCCACCGCGCCGGCCGACCGCCGCCAGCGGGCCGGGCAGCAGCCGGTCGCGCGCCATCGCGAACACCACCCGCGAGGTCACCACCAGCACGGCGTTGGCCGTGGCCGCGGTGGTCAGCAGCGCGCAGCCGACGATCAGCCGCCGCGCGGCCTCGCCGCCGAACGCCCCGGCCGCCTCGGCCAGGGGCGCCGCCGACGCGCCCAGCCTGGCCGGCGGCAGGCTGCCAAGCGCCACCAGCGCGACCAGCAGGTAGAGACCGACCACGCCGAGCAGGGTCAGCACGATGGCGCGCGGCAGGTTCCGCTCCGGCTGGTGGATCTCCTCGCCGGCCGCGGCGACCATGTCGAAGCCGCCCAGCGACAGGAACGCGACCAGCGCGGCCTGGAGCACGCCGTGCGCGCCGTGCGGCGCCAGCGGGCCGAGCTGGTCCAGCCGCAGCTCTGGGAGGCCCCAGAGGACCAGCGCCACCAGGCCGCCCAGCGCCACCAGCACGACCAGCCCCTGCGCCCGCCCGGAGAGCTTGACGCCGAGGAGGTTGAGGACGGTGCAGGCGGCCACCAGGACGAGCGCTCCGACCGGCCTTGGGATGCCGGTCACCGCGGCCAGGTAGCCCCCGAACCCGAGCGTCACGAAGCCGGAGAGGAACAGGTAGGCGCCGCCGTACCCCCAGCCCATCAGCGCGCCCCAGCGCGGCCCGAGCACCTCCCGCGCGAACGCGTAGCCGCCGCCCGCCAGCGGCAGCCGGCAGGCCAGCTCCGCGTAGGGCAGCGCGATCACCATCGCCACCGCGAAGGCCAGCAGGAAGGCCAGCAGCGCCGCCGGGCCGGCCAGGCCCGCGGCCGCGCCGACCAGCACGAAGATCCCGCCGCCCACCGTGCCGCCGACGCCGATCGCCAGCGCCTCGCGCAGCCCCAGCTCGCGCCGCAGCCGGCCGGCGGGGGGCAGCTGCGAGGCGGTCTCGGCGTCGGTCACGGGCGCTCCTTCCTGTCGGGGCCTGCCATCGATGGGCCCCCGGGCGCCCGGGGGCCCGCCCGGGCCTGTCCACCGTTGGTACCTTCGCGCCCGGCTTGCAGACAAGCTAAAGTTTCTGCAAGCAGCTATAAGGAGTGCTTGATGCTCGACGTGCGCCGGCTCAGGGTTCTTGCCGAGGTGGCCAGGCACGGCTCGTTCACCGCGGCGGCCGAGGCGCTGTCCTATACGCCCTCGGCGGTGTCCCAGCAGATCGCCGCGCTGGAGCGGGAGGCGGGAACCATCCTGGTCGAGCGGGGCGCTCGCGGGGTGGCGCTGACCGAGCCCGGCCGGCTGCTGGCCGCCGAGGCCGAGCAGATCCTGGGCCGCCTGGCCGCGGCCGAGCTGGAGCTTCAGGCGCTCGCCGGGCTGCGGGCCGGGCTGCTGCGGCTCGGCTGGTTCGCCACCGCCGGCGCGACCCTGATGCCGCGGGCGATCGCCGAGTTCCAGCGGCGCCATCCCGAGGTCGAGCTCGACCTCTTCGAGGGTGACCCCGACGAGTGCGTCCCCCGGCTGCGCGCCCGCGAGCTGGAGCTGGCGCTGATCTACCAGTTCGAGCTGGAGCCGCCGGTGGCCGCCGACCTGGAGCGGACCCACCTGCTGGACGACCCGCTCAACGTCGGCCTGCCGGCCGACCACCGGCTGGCCAGCCGGCGACGCGTCCGCCTCAGCGACCTCGCCGGGGAGCGCTGGATCCAGGGTGTCCGCAGCGGCGCCACCGCCGAGGTGCTGCCGCGCGCCTGCCGCCTGGCCGGCTTCGAGCCGGCGGTGGCCTTCCGCACCGACGACCGCATCGCCGTCGAGGGCCTGGTCGCCGCCGGCGTCGGCGTCGCGCTGATCCCGCAGCTCACCCTGCCCACCGTGCGCCCGGACGTCACCGTCCGCCCGCTGGAGGCGAGCGGCCTGCGCCGCAGCGTCCTGGCCGCCCTACCGGCCGGCGCCTACCGCCCGCCCGGCGCCGCCGCCATGCTCGAGGTGCTGCGCGAGGTGTGCCAGGGGCTGGCGGCCGAGGCCGCCCTGCGCCTGCGCCAGCGCGGCCGCGCGCGCTGACCGGCGCTCTACAAGCCGACCATCTCCAGCAGCTCCTCGGGTCGTGCCAGCACGCGGTCGGCCGGCTCCTCCGGCCGGTAGAGGTGGCCCCAGGCGGCGGCGAAGGCCTTGGCGCCGCTGGCGCGCGCCGCGCCCAGGTCGCTGGGCGAGTCGCCGACGTAGGCCGCCCTGGCCGGCGCCACACCCAGCGCCCGGCAGGCCGCCAGCACGCCGTCCGGGGCCGGCTTCACCCGCTCGACCTCGTCGCCGCCGACCACCACGCCGAAGTTGCCCGCCAGCCCGGTGGCCTCCAGCAGGATCATCGCGCTCTCGTGGTTGGCGCCGGTGAACACCCCCAGCCCGACGCGTCCCCGCAGGCGCTCCAGGGTCGTCTCGATGCCCGGGTAGGGCGGCGCGGCCGCCGCGCCGGCCCGCAGGCGGGTCAGGTAGGCCGCCACGTCCGCCGGGGTGGTGGCGCGGCCGAGCAGGTGGCCCAGGAGGATCGCGGGCGGCCCCAGCGGGTAGGCGGCGACGACCGCCTCGGCGGTGGTGGGCGGGCCGCCGAGGGCGGCGACCGCGCCGATGTAGGCGTCGGTCACCACCTGGGTCGAGTCGATCAGGGTCCCGTCCATGTCCCAGATCACCGCCAGCAGCGCGCCGCCCTCACCCGACCCCTGCAAGGCCACCTCCTGTTCGCCGTCGACCGCTGCCGTCCGCTCTCCCGCCTTGACGCCGCCAGGTTGCCGGCCGTACGTTCCCTCGGCGGCGCCCACGAGGACTACCGGGTCCCCGGAGCACGGGCGCCGCGGCGACGTCACCAGGAAGCCGGTGCGAGTCCGGCGCGGTCGCGCCACTGTGACCGGGGAGCGAACCTCGCTCGAGCCACTGCCCGTACGGGGTGGGAAGGCCGAGGGGAGCGGCGATCCGGGAGCCAGGATACTGGGCGTCGCCACCGTCCGACCGGGGCGCAGGACCCCGAGGAGGTTGCGTCTGGTGGCCGCCGTTCCCACCATCCCGCTCGCGTCGCCCGTCCCTTCCCGCGTCCCCGCGGGTCGATGGCCGTGCGGCTGCTGCTGATCCGCAGCGCCGCCACCGTGGCCACCCGCCGCGCCGCCTTCGCGGCCGACGAGCCGCTCGACCCCGGCGGCGCTCGCGCGGCCGCCCGGCTGGCCGAGGCCCTCGGCCAGCTCGAC
>DASVXQ010000636.1:0-23398 GCA_036392615.1 Actinomycetes bacterium
CGCTGGCGGCGCGCACCGGCCTGGCGGCCGCCGTGCTGCTCGGCGCCCTGGTCGTGCCGCTCGCCCTGGAGGTCGGCTGGCGCGCCGAGCTGGGCGACCGGGGCCACGTGCAGTCCGAGGTGTTCCTCACCGAGCAGGGGGCCAGGGAGCTCGTCGGCGGCCGCGACCCCTACGGCGCCTCCTACGGATACGGGATGCTGCGCACCTACCCGCCGGGGGTCTGGCAGCACATCCCCTACCTGCCGGGCATCTTCGCCTTCGGGCTGCCGCGCGCCCTGGGCGGCGCCGGGCCGCTGACCGACGCCCGGCTCGGCTTCGCCCTGGTCTCCCTGGTCGCGGCGGTGGTCGCGCTGCGGATCGGTGCGCTCTCCGGCGAGGCGCGCCTGCGAGCGCTGCTGGTGCTGCTGATCCTGCCGACCGGGGCCCGCTACCTGGTGGGCGGGGGCGACGACGTCGCCGTGCTGGCGCTGCTGCTGCTGGCGGTGGTGCTGCAGCGGCGCCGCCTGCCGGTCGCGGCCGGCCTGGTCGCCGGGCTGGCCGCCGTGGTCAAGCAGACCGCCTGGCCGGCGCTGCCGTTCCTGGCGCTGGCCGCCCGGGACCGCGACGGCCGGCCCGCCGGCTGGCGCTACCTCGCCGCGGTCGCCGCGGTGGTGGTGCCGGTGGTGGCGCCCTTCGCCGTCTGGGACGCGGGCGCGCTGGTCCGTAGCGTGGTGCTGTTCCCGCTGGGCCTCGGCTCGGAGCCGACCATCGCCCGCGGGTTCACGCTCGGCCAGCTGCTCGACGGGCCGGTTCCCGGGGGCAAGACCGCCATCGCGGTGGCGCTGGCGGTCGCGCTGCTGGCCGCAACGCTCCTGGCGGTGCGGCGGGCGCCGGCGAGCGTGGCCGCCGCGCTGCGCTCCGCCGGCGCGCTGCTGGCGGCCGCGGTCGTGCTGGCGCCCGCCGGGCGTCTCGGCTATCTGATCTACCCGGTCAACCTGCTCGTCTGGAGCGGGCTGCTGGCTGGCGGCGCCTACCCTGATGAGCGGCAAGCCCACGCCGTCCCGGTCGCAGGGGCGGACCTGTCGCGGAATGGAGGAGGGCACCGTGCTGGCGCTGATCGCGCGGTATCGCACCCAACCTGGCCAGGGGGACACCGTCGAGGCACTGCTGCGGGAGATGACCGCCGCGGTCGGGCGTGACGAGCCGGACTGCCTGCTGTACCGGGTGACCCGGTCGCCCCGCGACGGCGAGCGGTTCCTGCTGTACGAGGAGTACGTCGACGAGGGCGCCATGGAGGCGCACCGCCGCACCCCGCACTTCCGCGAGCTGATCGAGGGCAAGGTCCTCCCCCTGCTGGTCGAGCGCGAGGTCGAGGTGACGGTCCCGATCACCTGAGGCCTGAGGCCCCCGGCCGGGCCAACGGCCAGGGCCGCCGCGCCGGGCCCGCCGGGCCCCATCCGGCCCAGGCCGCCGAGCCCCGCCCCGGGTGGCCGCCCAGGCCGGTCTGATTGCTTTGCATGGTTTGTCTTGACGCAACCGTCACGTAACGGTTAGAGGTACTCATGCCCGATATGGGCAGGTCTAGGCCCACCGCGAAGCTCCCACGTCCAGCCGCCGCCCAGGCCGCGCCCAGCGGCTGGTCGACCGCGATGGTCGGCTCGGTGGCACGGTCCTTCGGTCTCACCCATGCCCAAGCGGTCCAGCGCCTCCAGGCCGAGGCGAGCGCCCAGGCCACCGCGGGCAGGCTCAGCCGCACGCTCGGCGCGCGCGCGGCGCCACGCCGCGGGTGGTGCGCCACAGCCTGGCGCGCCTCGACCAGGTCAAGGCCGCGCTCGACCGGGTCCGCGCCGCGACCGGCACCTCCTGGGCGGTTGACGTCCAGTCCAACGCCGTGGTGGTCGACGTGCCGCGCCCCGGCGCCGGCTCCGGCACCGCCACGCTGCTCGCCAAGGCCCGCTCCTTCGGCTCCGCGGTCCGCGTGGCGCGAACCGCCGGCGCCGTCTCGACCCAGGCCTTCTTCGGCGGCCAGGCGATCCTGACCGGCGGCTCGCGCTGCTCGGCCGGGTTCATCACCCGCGTCCCCGCCAGCGGCAACCAGTACGTCGTCACCGCCGGGCACTGCACCAACATCGGCACCAACTGGACCACCAGCAGCGGCCAGACGATCGGCGCCACCGCCGCCTCCCGCTTCCCGGGCGACGACTTCGGCGCCATCCGGATCGCCAACCCGGCCGCCCTCCAGCCCCAGGACGGCGTGCTCAACAACGGCGCCTTCCAGGACATCACCGGCAGCACCCGGGTGGCCGTCAACGCCACCGTCTGCAAGACCGGCTCCACCACCGGCACCACCTGTGGACGGGTGCTGCAGTACAACACCACCGTGAACTACCCGCAGGGCACCGTGTTCGGCCTGACCACCACCAACGTCTGCACCCAGCCGGGCGACAGCGGCGGCTCGCTGTTCGCCGGCACACAGGCGCAGGGCGTCACCTCCGGTGGCACGGTCGGCTCGTGCAGCCAGGCCGGCTTCCGTTCCTTTCTTCCAACCAGCGGACGAGATCCTGCGCGTCTTCGGGCTGCAGCTCGTCTAACCAGAGGTCGGGGAGCTGCCAGGCCGTTCCGGCCAGAGGCGCCGCGATCCGGTGGCCTGAAGCCTGAGTGGCCAACCAGCGGCAGCAAAACGGGGCGAGAGGGACTGGTCGGGCGGGGGCCCGCCCAGCCGGTCCCGCACCGGGCGCTTGCGACGATCCGGTTGCTCCGCGTGTAGGCTTGAACGTATGAGCAACCGTTCAGATGTCGTGGAGCTGCTGGACCGCTGCGCCGCCAGCGTGCACCCCGAGCACGTGCGGCCGCTGCTCGGCAGCGTGCTCGACCACCAGGCCGCGAGCCGGGTCGCCGGCACCTTCGCGATGCTCGCCGACCCCACCCGGGCCAGGATCGTCCACGCGCTCAGCCTCGCCGACGAGCTGTGCGTCTGCGACCTGGCGCTGCTGCTCGGCGTCAGCCAGTCGGCCATGAGCCACCAGCTGCGGCTGCTGCGCGACCACCGCGTGGTGGCTCGCCGGCGCGCCGGCAGGGTCGCCTACTACCGCCTGGCCGACAGCCACATCCGCCACGTCTTCGCCGACGCCACCCGCCACGCGCTGGAGCGCGACGGCGCCGCCGCCGAGCCCTCGGGCGACGCGGTCGGGGAGGCCGCCGGCTGATGGGCCACGAGCACGCCCGCCGCTCGGTCGACCACCGCAGGCGGCTCGGCATGGTGCTGGCGATCACCTGCACCATCCTGCTGGTCGAGGTGGTCGGCTCGCTGCTGTCCGGCAGCCTCGCGCTGCTGGCCGACGCGGGGCACATGGCCACCGACGCCGCCGGGATCGGGCTGTCGCTGCTGGCGATGTGGTTCGCCGCGCGGCCGTCGAGCCCCAGCCGCACCTTCGGCTTCCACCGGCTGGAGATCCTCGCCGCGGTGGCCAACGCGCTGGTGCTGTGCGGCGTGGGCGTCTACATCCTGGTCGAGGCGGTGCTGCGCATGCTCGACCCGCCCGAGGTGGCCAGCGGCACCATCATGGTGTTCGGCGCGGTCGGCCTGGCCGGCAACGCCGTCTCGCTGGCGCTGCTGCGCCAGGGGCAGGCGGAGAGCCTGAACCTGCGCGGCGCCTTCCTCGAGGTGCTGAACGACCTGCTCGGCTCGGCGGCGGTGCTGGTCGCCGGCGCGGTCATCTGGTTCAGCGGCTTCCTGCGCGCCGACGCGATCGCCTCGGCGCTGGTCGGCCTGCTGATCCTGCCGCGCACCTGGAGGCTGCTGCGCGAGGCGCTGGACGTGCTGCTGGAGGCGGCCCCCAGGGGCGTCGACCTGGCCGAGGTGCGGCGCCATCTGCTGGAGGACCGCAGCGTGGTCGAGGTGCACGACCTGCACGCCTGGACGATCACCAGCGGCATGCCGGTGCTGTCCGCCCACATCGTGGTCAGCGACCCCAGCGCCAGCGGGCAGGTGCTCGACCGCCTCTGCGACTGCCTGCGCGGCCACTTCGACATCGACCACTCCACCATCCAGGTGGAGCCCGCCGGCCACCGCCACCACGAGGGCACCACCCACCCCTGAGCCGGCCGTGGGCACGTCGGGGTCGTCCATTAAGCTGACGCGCATGCGATTCGGGGTGCTGGGACCGCTGGCCGTCTGGACCGACGACGGCCAGCCCGTCGCGATTCCCGGGGTGAAGGTCCGCGCACTCCTGTCCGACCTGCTGGTCCACGCCGGACGCCCGGTCTCGGTCGACCGGCTGGTGGAGGACCTCTGGGGCGAGGCGCCGCCGGCCAACCCGAGCGCCGCGCTCCAGGTGCGGGTCTCGCAGCTCCGGCGGGCGCTGGAGGACGCCGAGCCGGGCGCCCGCGAGCTGGTCGCCTCGGTGGCGCCCGGGTACGCGCTGCGAACCGAGGCGTGCTCGGTCGACGCCGAGGAGCTCGCCGCCCTGAGCGACCGGGTGCGGACCACCGACGACCCCGGAGCGCGGGCGGCGCTGCTGGCCGATGCCCTGGCGCTGTGGCGCGGACCGGCCTACGCCGACTTCGGCGACGAGCAGTTCACCCGCAGCGAGATCGCCCGGCTGGAGGAGCGGCGGCTGGTCGTGCTGGAGCAGCGGGCCGAGGCGCGGCTGGAGCTGGGCGAGCACCGCCTGCTCGCCGCAGAGCTGGGGGACCTGGTGCGCGGGCACCCGTTCCGGGAGCGGCTGCGCGCGGCGCACATGCGGGCGCTGTACCGCGCCGGCCGCCAGGGAGAGGCCCTGGACAGCTACGCCGGCCTGCGGCGCAGCCTGGTCGAGGAGCTGGGCGTCGACCCCGGTCCGGAGCTGGCCGCCCTGCACAAGGCGATCCTGGAGCAGAACCCGGCGCTGGACGCCACGCCGGCGCGCGCCGCGCCGGGCAGGCCCGCCACCAACCTGCCGGTCGAGCTCACCGAGCTGGTCGGCCGCGAGCAGACGGTCGCGGAGGTGGCCGCGCTGCTGGCCGCCGGCCGGCTGGTCACCCTCACCGGCTTCGGCGGAATCGGCAAGTCCCGGCTGGCGATGGCGGTGGTCCGCGGCCTGGTTGGCACGCTCCCCGATGGCGTCTGGCTGGTCGAGCTGGCCGCCCTCCCGCGCGGCGCGCCGGGCGCCGCCGTGGCCGACCAGGTCCTGACGGTGCTGGGCGTGGGCGACACCCCGGCCGCCGGCGAGCCGGTGCCAGCGGCCGACCGGCTCGTGGGCGTGCTGCGCGACCGGCGGCTCGCGCTGCTGCTGGACAACTGCGAGCACCTGGTCGATGAGGTGGCCGCGCTGGCCGAGCGGCTGCTGAAGGCCGCCCCCGGCGTGCGGGTCATGGCCACCAGCAGGGAGCCGCTCGGGCTCAGCGGCGAGGTGGTGTGGGACGTGCCGCCGCTGGAGGTGCCCGCCCCGGACGCCGGCGCCGACCCGACGCGGCTGCTGGCGTGCAGCGCGGTCCGGCTGTTCGTCGCCAGAGCGACCGCGGCGGCCCGCACCTTCAGCCTCGACGAGGACACCGGCCCCGCGGTCGCCGAGCTGTGCCGGCGGCTCGAAGGGATCCCGCTGGCGCTGGAGCTGGCCGCCGCCCGGGTCCGGGCGCTGGGCGTGCACGGGCTGGTGGAACGCCTGGACGACCACCTGCGGCTGCTCGCCGGCGGCCAGCGCGACGCCCACCCGCGCCACCAGAGCCTCACCGCGGTGATCGACTGGAGCTGGCGCCTGCTGAGCGACCTTGAGCGCCGCGCGCTGCGCCGCCTGGCGGTGCACCGGGGCGGTTGCACGCTCGAGTCCGCCGAGGCGGTCTGCGCCGGGGAGGCCTCGCCCGACGACGTGGCCCGTGGCGAGGTGCTGGAGCTGCTCGCCCGGCTGGTGGACCGCTCCCTGGTGGTGCTGGACGAGCGACCCCGCGGCGCGCCCCGCTACCGGCTGCTGGAGCCGGTCGCGGCCTGGTGCGACGACCGGCTCCGCGAGGCGGGGGAGTGGACCGCGGTCCGCGGGCGCCACGCCCGCTGGTACCTCGAGCTGGCGTGCCGGGCCGGCCCCCACCTGCGCGGGGCGCGGCAGCGGGAGTGGCTGCGGCGGCTGGACGAGGACGCCGCCAACCTGCGGGTGGCGCTGGACACCCTGACCCGGGACGGCCCTGGGGAGCAGGCGTTGCGCCTGGCCGTCGCGCTGGCCTGGTACCGGTTCCTGCGCGGCCGGGTCGGTGAGGCGCGCCGGTCGCTGGCCGCGGCGCTGGACGCCGCCACGGACGCCCCCACGGCCGCCCGGGCACAGGCGCTGGCCTGGCACGCCGGGATGGCGCTGCTGCAGGGCGACACCCGCGGGTGGGCGGCCCGCCACCGGGAAGCGCTGCGTGCCTGCGAGCGTGCCGGCGACGCGGCCGGGCGCGCCAGAGCGGTGTGGTTCCTGGCGTACACGGCGATCGACATGGGCGACCTCGAGCTCACCGGGGAGCTGGTGGGCCGCGCGCTCGACGAGGCACGGGCCGACGGCGACCGCTGGGTGGAGGCGGCCGCGCTGAGCACCCGCGCCAAGCTGGCGCACGTCCGGGCGGACCTCGCCGCGCTGGGTGCCGACGCCCGCCGCAGCGCCGCGCTGTTCGCCGAGCTCGGCGACTGCTGGGGGGTCTCGCAGGCCGTCGGCTGGCTCGCCAGCCTGGCCGAGCTCACCAGGGACTACGAGGCCGCCGAACGCTACGGCCGCGACGGCCTCGAGGAGGCCGAGCAGCTGGGGTTGTGGCCGGACGTCGCCGGCTGGCTGGCATGGCTCGGCTGGGTCGCCGTCCAGCGCGGCGACTACGCCCGCACGCGCGAGGACTCCGAGCGGGCGCTGCGCCTGGCCACCGAGCAGGGCATCACGCCGGTCGCGGCGCTGGCGACCATCGGGCTGGCGTTCGCCGCGCGCCGGGAAGGCGATCTGGACGCCGCCGAGGAGCACCTGCGCCGCCTGGTGGCCTCGGGCCGCCGGCAGGAGGCCGAGGAGAGCGTCCCGCTGTTCCTCTCGATGGTGCTGATAGAGCTGGGCTTCCTGGTTGAGCAGCGTGGCGACGCGGCCGGCGCGCTGGCGCTGCACCTGGAGGCGCTCGACATCGCGCGGCAGCGGGAAGGCCCGCGCGACCAGGCGTCCGCGCTGGAGGGCCTCGCCTCCGCGCTGGCCGCGGAGCGCCGCCACGAGCAGGCCGCGCAGCTCCTCGGCGCGGCCGCGGCGACCCGCCGCGCGAGCGGTCTGGAGCTGCCACCCACCGACGGGACCGAGGTCGGCCGGGTCAGCGGGACGGTCCGCGCCGCGCTTGGCGAAACGACGTTCGCCGCCGCGTGCGCACGCGGCGGCGAACTGACCCTCGACGCGGCCCGGGTGCTGGTCACCGAGGGCTAGCGCCTCGGTTCGAAGTGCAGCGCGGTGATCCCGCACTCGAACGGGTGCGCGCCGACCAGGCGGAGCCGCTGGTAGGCGCCTTTGGGGAACACCGGCAGGCCGGCGCCGATCGCGGTCGGGTTGACGAACAGGTGGAGCTCGTCGAGCAGGCCGTTGGCGACCAGGTCCGACACCAGCGTGCTCCCGCCGTAGGCGATCAGGTCCCCGCCCGGCTCGGCCTTGAGCCGGTTGACGGTCTCGGCGAGGTCGCCGCCGGCGACGGTGGCGTTGTCCCACGGCGACTCGCTGAGGCTGTTGGAGATCACCACCTTGGGTGTGTTGTTCATCCAGTCGATCGAGGCCTGGTCCTCGCCAGGGGGGCCGGCCGCCCAGGCCGGGATGAACCCCTCGGCGAGCTTGCGGCCCAGCACGATGGTGTCGACCGGTTCGGTGAGCGTATCGATGTAGGCCTTGATGTCGTCGGTCCACGGGAAGGTCGTCCAATCCATCTCGCCGTTGGGACCGCCCATGTAGCCGTCGACGGTGGTCTGGACCTGGAGCTTGAAGGTGCGCATCGGGGTTCCTTTCGGGTGTTGGCAAAACGGACGCTCGAGCGGAGCTGACTACCTGGGCGCGTAGACGCCCACGACGATGCCGGACTCGAAGGTCGTCTGGTCCACCAGCCGCAGGTGGGTGATGTCGACTCCGGCGAAGAGCCGCTCGCCGGTCCCGGCGAGCACCGGGAAGATCCAGAAGTGGTACTCGTCGACCAGCTTGTGCTCCAACAGGGTGCGGTCGAGCTCGCCGGTGCCGAACTTCAGGAGGCTCTGGCCGGGCTGCTGCTTCAGGGCGGCGACCTGCTCGGCCACGTCCCCCTCGATGACCGAGGCGTTCCAGGTGGTCTCCGTCAGGTTCCTGGAGGCCACGTGCTTGGGCAGGCGGTTGATCCGGTCGGTGTAGTCGTCGCTGGGCCTGCTCGGCCACGCCTGCGCGAACACCTCGTAGGTGGCCCGTCCCAGCAGCAGCGCGTCGGCGCCGAACAGCAGCTTGCGGGCGTAGCCGGCGTGCTGGTCGTCCCAGTACGGCGGCCCCCACCGCTGCGGGTCGTTGATGACCCCGTCCAGGGTCGTGAAGGTCGACTCGATGAGCTTCCGCATCGCCTTGCCTCCTGCGTTCTCGGCCGCAGTGCGGCGGTGGTGCCGGACCGCGTGACGGGCGCAGCCTGCTGCAGGCCGCTTACGGTCCGCTTCAGGCCCGCTTACGGCGCTGGCCGGGCGTTGCGTCGGGCCGCTGGCCGAGCGATTGCCCACGGGTGCTAGAGTTGGTGCATGGTCGCGTTCTGGTCGCAGGTGATGATGCCCCGCTAGTCGGGGCTATCTGGACTGGACGGACGACATCCGAGGCCCCGGGCGGGGCCTCGTCGCGTTGTGGGAGTCGCTCGGAGCCGCTGCCCGAGGAGGTTCCGATGACCGAGCGGTTCTATGTCACCACCGCGATTCCCTTCGTCAACGCCACGCCGCATCTCGGCTTCGCGCTGGAGATCGTGCAGGCCGACGTGCTCGCCAGGCACCGGCGGCGGCGCGGCGCGCCGGTGCGGTTCCTGACCGGCACCGACGACAACTCCCTGAAGAACGTGCAGGCGGCCGAGGCCGAGGGCGTGCCGGTGCGCGAGCTGGTGGACCGCAACGCGGCCGCCTTCGCCGCGTTGCGCGAGCCGCTGGCGCTGTCATTCGACGACTTCATCCGCACCTCCAGCGACCCGCGGCACCGCCCGGGCGTGGAGCGGCTGTGGCGCGCCTGCGAGGCCAGCGGCGACCTGTACCGCAAGCACTACCAGGGCCGCTACTGCGTCGGCTGCGAGCAGTTCTTCACCGACGCCGAGCTGGTCGGCGGCCGCTGCCCGGAGCACGGCACCGAGCCGCAGCCGGTCGAGGAGGAGAACTGGTTCTTCCGCCTGTCGCGCTACCAGCGGCGGCTGCGCGAGCTGATCGCCTCGGGCGCGTTGCGGGTCGAGCCGGCCTCGCGCCGCAACGAGGTGCTCGGCTTCATCGACGGCGGCTTGGAGGACTTCAGCGTGTCCCGCTCGGTGGCGCGCTCGCGCGGCTGGGGCGTGCCCGTGCCCGGGGACCCGGGGCAGGTCGTCTACGTGTGGTTCGACGCGCTGGCCAACTACATCACCGCGCTCGGCTACGGCACCGGCTCGGACGACTACCAGCGCTGGTGGGCCGGCGGCGACCGGCGCGTGCACCTGATCGGCAAGGGCATCCTGCGCTTCCACGCGGTCTACTGGCCGGCGCTGCTGCTATCCGCCGGGGTGCCGCTGCCGACCGGCATCCTGGTGCACGACTACCTGACAGTCGAGGGACGCAAGCTCAGCAAGTCCAGCGGCAACGTGGTCGACCCGGTGGCGCTGGCCGCGCGCTTCGGCAGCGACGCGCTGCGCTGGTGGCTGCTGCGCGAGGTGCCGCGCGTGGGCGACGCCGACTTCACCGTGGAGCGGCTGGCCGCCCGCAGCGACGAGGACCTCGCCAACGGGCTCGGCAACCTCGTCAACCGCGTGGTCGCCATGGTCCACCGCTACCGCCAGGGCCGGATGCCTTGCACGGCCGCGGCCCCGGCGGGCGCCGAGCGGCTGGCGGCCGCCTGCCAGCGGGCGCCCGGGCTGGTCGACGAGGCGCTGGAGGCGGGCGACTTCCGCCGCGCGACCGCGGCGGTCTGGACGATCGTGGAGGAGGCCAATCGCTTCGTCGAGGCCGCGCGGCCCTGGGAGCTCGCCAAGGCGGAGCGGGCCGGCGCGCCACCGGAGCGGCTCGACGCCGTGCTGGCGCTGCTGGTGGGCGCGTGCCGGCTGCTGGGCGAGGAGCTGGCGCCGTTCCTGCCCGCCGCGGCGGCGCGGATCGCCGACCAGTGCGGCGGGGATTCCGGCCGCCTGCCCGAGCCGGCGCCGCTGTTCCCGCGCATCGGCTCGCTGGAGGACGCCCGGGCCGCCACCGGTGCAGGGCGGCCGGCAGGCTAGCGCTCCGGCCGCTCGGGGCCGGCGAGCTCCTCCTCGCAGGCGACCACGATGCGCCGCAACAGGTCCAGCAGGCCGCGCTGCTCCTCGGCGCTGAGGTCCGCGAAGGCGGCGGGCACGCGGTGGAGCCGCTCGACGAGCTGGGCGCGCAGCGCCACGCCCTGTTCGGTCACCACCAGCGCCTTGACGCGGCGGTCGCCGGGCGCGGGGCGGCGCTCCACCAGCCCGCGCGCCTCCAGGCGGTCGACGATGCCGGTGATGTTGGAGGCGTCGCAACGCAGCCGCACGGCGAGGTCGCGCATGGGCACCGGCCGGCCGGGCTCGAGCACCTGGAGGGCGTGCGCCTGCGGGGGCGAGAGGTCGAACACCGCGATGGTCGCGCTGAGATGATCGCGCAGGTGGGTGCGCGACAGCTCGAGCAGCAGCTCCCAGATCTCCCGCGCCTGCCCGGTGGCGCCCACCGCGCCGACGCCCCGCTCGCTTGCGACCATGTTCGACGCCTCAGGGGTGCAACGATGGTCGAATCGTGGCACAGCCCCCAAGGCCTCACAAGCGATCGGCGCCGGGTCGCCGCCGCAGGGCTGTCGGCGGCGCGCCGCGCGACAGGGCCCGCTGCGCGGTGGTCCCCGGGGCCCACGGCCGCCCCAACGCGCCTCGCCCACGGCGGACGGCTTGGCCTGTTCTGTCACCGATAACGGTTATTGGTTGAAGGCACTTTTGTTATGAATTTTGCCGATTCCGGCGCGCGGACCGCGCCCGGAAAAAGCCTCCGCCATGTCCCGCCAGAACCCCGATCCGGCGCTTGGCGGCCGCCCGGGCGGCGCGCTGTTTCCGCGCGCGCAGCGGTCCGGCCGGCGTGGCGGCACGGCTATCGGGCGGTCTTGGCGGGCTTCTCCGATGCTGACTTGCAACATTCTTTGCCGGCCACCGAGCGGCCGCCAAAGGCCGCCGGGAGCGCTGCGCGTTTGCCGTCGAGGCTGCCTGGATCCCTTGTGGCCAAAGGGTTTCAGTGAATCGGCGAATTCGCCTGGCGCCTTTGGAGAGCCCGGCGCTTTCCGATGCCCCCTTGTCTCCCAAGGGATTCGGTGCCCGAGGGTTGTTGACCTTCGATATCCGCGTCTTTAGCATGCGACCCCGAAAGGGGACAGGGCTACGGGGGTCCAGTCCCAGGTGGGGGTTTCCCCTATTGGGCAAGGAGGCGCCCTTGAACCGCAAGGAACTCGTCGACTCGATTCAGAAGCACACGGAGGTGGCTCGCGGCGACGTCGACAAGGTGCTCGGCAGCCTCATCCAGCACACCCAGGTCGCGGTGAAGAAGGGCGACCGTGTGTCCCTGGTTGGCTTCGGCACCTTCGAGCGGCGCGACCGCAAGGCTCGGGTCGCCCGGAACCCCCGTAGTGGGGAGCAGGTGAGGGTCAAGGCCACCAAGGTGCCGGTGTTCCGTGCGGGGCAGAGCTTCCGTGACGTCGTCGCCGGCAAGGCTGCCGCGCCGAAGCTGACCGCGTCCAGGTCGGCATCCAGGTCGACCAGGACCGCGGCGGCCCGGTCCAGCAATTCCAAGACCACCGCCAAGGCGTCGACCAGCCGGCGGACCAGCACGACCTCCAGCCGGGCCAAGGCTCCGGCGAGGTCGGGCGGCCGCAAGCGCTAGGTCGCCGTTCGACGACGGCCCCGCGGGACTCGCGGGGCCGTTGCGCGTGCGGGGAGACCGCGCTCAGTCGGGCAGCGTGAGGATGTTCAGGTAGCTGACCCGCGCCTGCGGGCCCTCGCCCTCGAGGTCGAACTTCACCCGCTGGCCGAGCGTCAGCCGCAACAGGCCGGAGCGCTGGAAGGTCTCCGCCGGCACCTGGTACTCGACCCGCTCGTCGGTCAGCACCACCGTCTCCTTGGTGGCCGGGTCGAAGCTCTTCACGGTTCCCTGCAGCATGGACGTCTCCCAGAACGCGCGGGTGCGGGGCATCAGGGTACCTGCTGGAGCCGGTCCGGCAGGCGCAGGTCGCGCAGGCGCCGGCCGGTGACGCTGGCGGGGTCCACCCGCTCGGCCACCGCGCGCAGGTCTGCCACGGTGTCGACGTCCAGCGCCAGGTCCGGCTCGTCGTGGCGTAGCGCGCCAGGCACGGCCAGGTGCCTGGCGGCGCTGCCGGGCCCGAAACCCGGCTGGAAGCTCGCCCGGTCGCGCCAGGCGAGCACGTTGGTGCCGGAGGCGTCGCGGCTCGGGACCACCACCACCGGCGCCGCCGCGGCGGCCGCCAGCACCCGGGCGAGCGCCGAGGGGTTGGCGAGCGGCAGGTCGGCGGCGACCACCAGCAGGCCGCCGTCGCCGCCGAGCATCCCGGCCGCGCGGGCCAGCGAGCGGTTGAGGTCGGCCGCGCCGGGCTGCTCCTCGATCACCCGGCAGCCCATGGCGTCGGCGCGCCGCCAGATCTCCCGGTCGGGCGAGATCACCGCCGGCGGCTCGAGCCCGCCGGTCGCCTGCAAGGCGGCCACCACGTCCTCGAGCATGGCGATGGTCAGCAGACGCCGCTCGATCGGGCCGAGCGACGGCGCCAGCCGGCTCTTGGCGTCGTCGAGCGCCTTCACGGGTACCAGCGGTGCGGACACGGCGAGCACTGTACTATCGCCGCACCATGGCACGCCGTCGACAGCCCGTGTACGCCTTGGCAAAGGCCGTGGTGCCGCCGGTGATCCGCGTCTGGGTGCGACTGGACTGCCAGGGCCTGCTCCACGTGCCGGCGGACGGCCCGGTGATCGTGGCCGCCAACCACATCTCCTATTTCGATCCGCTCTGCCTCGGCACCTTCGTCGACGCGGCCGGGCGGCAGGTGCGCTTCCTGGCGAAGTCCGAGCTCTTCGAGAAGCGGCTGCTCGGCTGGGTGCTGCGCTCGGCCGGGCAGATCCCGGTGTACCGGGAGACCCGCGACGCCGCCCAGGCGCTGGTCGACGCGGTCGCCGCGATGCGCGACGGCGCGGCGGTGGTGATCTACCCCGAGGGCACCACCACCACCAACCCCGACTTCTCGCCGATGCGGCCCAAGAGCGGCGTGGCGCGGCTGGCCGCGCTCACCGGCGCGCCGGTGGTGCCGGTCGGCATCTGGGGCGCGCAGCTGCTGTTCGCCCGCGGGCAGATCGGCCCGTTCCGGCGTGGCGCGCGGGTGGTGCTGCGCGCCGGGCCGCCGATGCACCTTGGCCTCGGGCCCGAGTCGCCGCTGGAAGAGGTGAACGCCGCCAGGGACCGGGTGATGGAGGCGATCACCAAGCTGGTCGACGAGGCCAAGGAGGGCTGGACCCCGCCGTCCTGGTACCACCCTGCCGAGCCGCCGCCGGCGCGCCGATGACCGAGCGGTTCCAGCCTGGCGGGGTGCTGCATGCCCTGGTCAGCGGCCTGATCGAGCTGGCGCTGGCGGCCGTGCTGCTGGCCGGCTCGCTGCTGGCCGGCGACTCCAGCGACACCGCCGCGACCTTCCTGGCGGCCGCCGCGGCGCTGTGGGCGGTGCTCGGCCTCTGGAACCTGCTCACCGCGCTGCTGCGCGCCAGGGTCCACGCCGCCGAGCTGGACGCCGAGGCGGTGGTGCTCCACGGCATCGGCGGCGCCAGGCGGCTGCGCTACGACGAGCTGTCCGCCGTCGAGGTGAGCCGCAGCCGCACCCGGCTGGTGGCCAGGAACGGCCAGGCCTATACGGTGCGGGGCGTGCGCGGCCGCGCGCAGGGCGACCGCTTCCGCGCCCGCGTGCTCGCCCGCGCCACCGAGGCGGTCCGCGGCCGCTCCCAGGCGGCGCCCCCGGCCGGCGAGGCGGCCAGAGGCGCCGGCACCCCGATTGGCACCGGCTCCGAGGAGGAGCCGCAAGGTCCCCCGACCGACCAGGGTGACGCTGATAGGCTGCCGGGCGCGGAGGGCTGAAGGCGAAAGGAGCGACCAGAATGCCACGCTTCGGCACGCGCGCGATCCAGGGAGCGGAGCCGGCGGTGCCGGCCGAGCGGCCGCTCTCGTACCCGATCTGGCAGACCTCGACGTTCGCCTTCGACGACGCCGAGCGCTTCGCCCACGCGCTCCACCAGCCCCGCGAGGGCTTCGTCTACAGCCGCTACGAGAACCCCACCACCGCCGCGCTCGAGGCGCTGGTGGCCGACCTGGAGGGCGGGGTCGAGGCGATGGCCACCGCCTCGGGCATGGGCGCGATCGCCTCGGTGCTGCTCGGCATGGCCGGCGCCGGCGACCACCTGCTGCTCCAGCGCGACCTCTACGGCGGCACCTTCTCGCTGGCCAGCGTGGTCGCCGGGCGGCTGGGCATCGAGACCAGCTTCGTCGACGCCACCGACCCGATCGCGGTCAAGGAGGCGCTGCGGCCGGTGACCCGGGCGGTCTACGTCGAGACCATCGCCAACCCGACGATGACCGTGGCCGACCTGCCCGCCGTCGCCGAGGTAGCCCGCGACGCCGGCGTGCCGCTGGTGGTCGACAACACCGTCGCCAGCCCGTTCCTCTGCCGCCCGATCGAGCACGGCGCCAGCGTGGTGGTCCACTCCGCCACCAAGTACCTCGGCGGCCACAACGACGTGATCGGCGGCGTGGCGGTGTTCGCCGACCCCCAGCTGCACCAGCGGGCCTGGAAGACGCTGCTGGACATCGGCGCCTCGGCCGACCCGTTCGCCGCCTGGCTGGTGCTGCGCGGCATCAAGACCCTGCCGGTGCGCATGGAGCGGCACGGCCAGAACGCCCGCAAGGTCGCCGGGCTGCTGGCCGATCATCCGAAGGTCGAGCGGGTCTACTGGCCCGGGCTGGCCGACCATCCCACCCACGAGGTGGCCACCCGGGTGCTGGACGGCTTCGGCGGGATGCTGTCGTTCGACCTCGCCGGCGGGCGCGAGGCCGGGCGGCGCTTCATCGAGGCGACCAGGGTGGCGCGGCTGGCCGCCTCGCTCGGCGGGGTGGAGACGCTGCTGGCGCACCCGGCCTCCACCACGCACCGCCAGCTCGACGCCGAGGCGCTGGCCGCCGCCGGCATCGGCGAGGGGATGGTGCGCATGTCGGTCGGCTTGGAGGACGCGGCCGACCTGCTGGAAGACCTGACGTCGGCGCTGGAGGTGGCGTGATCGTGGGCAAGCGCAAGATCCGCGTGGCGCTGCTGTACGGCGGCCGGTCCGCGGAGCACCCCGTCTCGGTGGTCTCGGCCCGCTCGGTGATCGAGGCGCTGGACCCGGAGCGCTTCGAGGTGGTGCCGATCGGCATCACCCGCCAGGGCGCCTGGATGCTGCCGCGGACCTCGCCGCTGGAGCTGACCGCCCCGGAGGGCGGCCTGCCCGAGGTCGAGGAGGACGGCGCCGGCATCGCGCTGCGGCCGGAGCAGCGCGCCGGCGCGATCGCGCTCGCCGCCGGCGGCGAGCAGATCGGCGAGATCGACGTGGTGCTGCCGATTCTGCACGGCCCCTACGGCGAGGACGGCACCGTCCAGGGCCTGTTCGAGCTGGCCGACCTGCCCTATGTCGGCGCCGGCGTGCTGGCCTCGGCGCTGGCGATGGACAAGTCGATGGCCAAGGTGGTGCTCGCCCAGGCGGGCATCGCGCAGGCCCCCTATCTGGTGGTCCGCGAGCGGGACTGGCTGGCCGACCCCGACGCGGTGGCCGCCCGGGTGGCCGGCGAGCTGCGCTACCCGGTGTTCACCAAGCCGGCACGGCTCGGCTCGTCGATCGGCATCAGCAAGGTCAAGTCGCCCGGCGAGCTCGCCGGCGCGCTGTCGACCGCCTTCGCCCACGACGCCAAGGTGGTGGTGGAGCAGGGCGTGGTCGCGCGCGAGCTGGAGGTCGGCGTGATCGGCAACCAGCGGCCGGAGGCCAGCGTGGTCGGCGAGGTGGTCCCCGGCCACGAGTTCTACGACTTCGAGGCCAAGTACCTCGACGAGTCCTCCAAGCTGGTGATCCCCGCGCCGGTCGCCTCCGCGGTGGCCGAGCGGGTCCGCGAGCTGGCGGTCAGCGCCTTCCAGGCGCTCGACTGCGAGGGCTTCGCGCGGGTGGACTTCTTCTACCTCGACTCGACCGGCGAGGTGCTGGTCAACGAGGTCAACACCATCCCGGGCTTCACCCCCAAGAGCATGTTCCCGATGCTCTGGAACGCCACCGGTCTGCCCTACCCGGAGCTGGTGGCGCGCCTGGTGGATCTGGCGGTCGAGCGCCACGCCGGCAAGAAGGGCTGAGGGCCGCCCGGGTCGACGGTCCGGCGCCATCGGCGGATGATGGCGGCGTGCGGCCGCGGGAGTTGCCCATGTTCGAACGCTTCACAGACCGGGCCCGGCGGGTGGTCGTGCTCGCCCAGGAGAAGGCCCGGCTCCTGAATCACAACTACATCGGCACCGAGCACATCCTGCTCGGCCTCATCCACGAGGGCCAGGGCGTGGCCGCCGAGGCACTGGAGCGGATCGGCGTCTCGCTCGACGCGGTCCGTGCCGAGGTCGAGCGGATCATCGGCCGGGGTCTCGATCCCCCGGCCGGTCCCATTCCCTTCACCCCGCGGGTCAAGAAGGTCCTGGAGCTGTCGCTGCGGGAGGCGCTCCAGCTCGGCCACGACTACATCGGCACGGAGCACATCCTGCTCGGCCTCCTCCGCGAGGGCGAAGGCGTCGCCGCCGAGGTGCTCACCGGGCTCGGCGCCGACCTGGGCCGCGTGCGCCAGCAGGTGACGGAGATCCTCACGGTGCGCGGGGAGCGGCTCTCGCCGCGGCTCTTCGGTTCGGCGGCGCCGCCGCTCGCCGCCGTGCGCGTCCGCGAGCGGGGCGCCGGCCCGCCCAAGCTGGTGCGGATCGTGCCGATCGGTCAGGAGGTGGAGATCGCCAAGGGCCACCGGCTGGTCCTGCTGTCCCTGGAGATCTGGTCGGACTGGACCGACCTGCGGGTCGGCCTGGTGGGCGCTGAACGGCTCCCGCCGTCACTCGGGTCGGCCCGCTACGATGCCTGGACCCTGGCCGACAACCTTGGCACCAGCTACGAGTGCCTCGGCACCAGGGTCGAGGGCGACGACCGCTTCCAGGTCCACCAGGCCACCTTCGTGCCCTCGCCGCCCCCGGAGGCGGCCGCACTCACCCTGACGCTGCTCGCGGCCAAGGGCCGCCACGAGGTCCAGGTCGCCGTCGAGCTGCGGTAGAACACGTTCGCTAGTCGGCCTCGCTCAGCAGCTTGGCGATCCGGTTGACGCCCTCGACCAGGTCCTCGTCGCCGAGCGCGTAGGACATCCGCGCGTAGCCGGGCGCGCCGAACGCCTCGCCGGGCACGATCGCCACGCGCTCCTGCTCGAGGATCAGGTCGGCCAGCTCCATCGAGGTGGCCGACCGGTTGCCGCGCAGGCGCCGGCCGAGCACGCCCTGAAGCGACGGGAACGCGTAGAAGGCGCCCTGCGGCTCGATGCACTCGACCCCGGGGATCGCCGACAGCAGCTCGTGGATGCGCCGCCGGCGGCGGTCGAAGGCGTCGCGCATGCGCAGCGCCTCGTCGAGCGGGCCGCTGACCGCCGCCAGCGCGGCCGCCTGGGAGACGTTGGAGACGTTGGAGGTGGCGTGCGACTGGAGGTTCGCGGCCGCCCGGACCACGTCCCTGGGCCCGAGCATCCAGCCGACCCGCCAGCCGGTCATCGCGTAGGTCTTGGCGACCCCGTTGACCACCACGGTGCGGTCGGCCATCTCAGGCACCAGCACCGGCAGCGAGTGGAAGCGGTTGTCGCCGTAGACCAGGTGCTCGTAGATCTCGTCGGTCAGCACCCAGAGCCCGTTCGCCGCGGCCCAGCGCCCGATCGCATCGACCTCTTCCCGGGGATACACCGCGCCGGTCGGGTTGGACGGCGAGACGAACAGCACCACCTTGGTGCGGGGCGTGCGGGCCGCCTCGAGCTGCTCGACCGAGGCGCGGAAGCCGGTCGAGGCGTCGGTCGGCACGGTCACCGGCACGCCGCCGGCCAGGGCGATCGACTCCGGGTAGGTGACCCAGAACGGCGCGGGGACCAGCACCTCGTCACCGGGGTCGAGCAGCGTGGCGAAGGCGTTGTAGATCGCCTGCTTGCCGCCGTTGGTGATCAGCACCTGCGCCGGGGCGACCTGGTAGCCGGAGTCGCGGGCGGTCTTGGCGGCGACCGCCTCGCGCAGCTCCGGCAGGCCGGCGGTGGGCGAGTAGCGGTGCATGCGCGGCTGCCGCGCCGCGGCGGCGGCCGCCTCGACGATGTGCGCGGGCGTCGGGAAGTCCGGCTCGCCGGCGCCGAAGGCGACCACGTCCTCGCCCTGGGCCTTGAGCGCCTTGGCCCTGGCGTCGATCGCCAGGGTCGCGGACTCGGCGATCGCGCCGACGCGCCGGGAGATCCGCGGCTTGCCCTGGCCCGCCGCCGGACCACCGGCGCCAGGTGCTGGTTCAATGGGCGACGACATGAACGAACTTGCCTCCTAGAACTGGGGTATCGACATCGTGGCACAGATCGACCGGCGGCTCCCCCCGATTACGCTCCCTGAGCACCTGCGCCCCGGCGACGGCCGATTCGGCTCCGGCCCGTCCAAGGTGCGGCCGGAGGCGGTGGCCGCGCTGGCCGAGGCGGCGCCGACCTATCTCGGCACCAGCCACCGCCAGCCGGGCGTGCGCTCGGTGGTCGCGCGGCTGCGCGCCGGCATGCGCGAGCTGTTCGCGCTTCCGGAGGGCTACGAGGTCGCGCTGGGCAACGGTGGAACCAGTGTGTTCTGGGACATCGCGGTCTTCTCGCTGATCGAGCGGCGCAGCCAGCACCTGTCGTTCGGCGAGTTCTCCTCCAAATTCGCCGCGGCGGCCGCCCGCGCCCCGCACCTGGCCGAGCCGGAGATCCTCTCGAGCCACCCCGGCACCCACCCGGAGCCGCGCGCCAACCCCGAGATCGACCTGTACGCCTTCACCCACAACGAGACCTCCACCGGCGTCTGGATGCCGGTGCGCCGGCCAGAAGGCGCCGCCGGGCTGGTGGCGGTCGACGCCACCTCGGCGGCCGGCGGGCTGCCGGTCGACCCGGCGGAGTTCGACGTCTACTACTTCGCCCCGCAGAAGTGCTTCGCCTCGGACGGCGGGCTGTGGGTCGCGCTGCTCTCCCCGGCGGCGATCGCGCGCGCGGAGGCGATCGCCGGGGGTGGCCGCTGGATCCCCGACTCGCTCAGCCTGCCGGTCGCGCTGGAGAACTCGCGCGCCGACCAGACCTGGAACACGCCAGCGCTGGCGACCCTGTTCCTGCTGGTGCACCAGCTCGAGTGGATCAACCGGCAGGGCGGCCTGGACTGGGCGGCCAAGCGCTGCGACGAGTCCGCCGCGATCGTCTACGGCTGGGCGGAGGCGAGCGACTACGCGGTGCCGTTCGTCGAGGACCCGGCGGAGCGCAGCCACACCGTCGCCACCGTCGACCTCGACCCGGCGGTGGACGCCGGGGCGGTCGCCAAGGTGCTGCGCGCCAACGGGATCGTCGACACCGAGTCCTACCGCAAGCTGGGCCGCAACCAGCTGCGCATCGCCATGTTCCCGGCGATCGAGCCAGCCGACCTCGAGGTGCTCACCCGCGCGGTCGACTGGATCGTGGCGCGCCTGGCTTAGAGATGCACGACCGGGCAGGTCAAGGTGCGGGTGATGCCGTCGACGGCCTGCACCCGCGCGACCACCAGCTTGCCGAGCTCGTCGACGTTCCGGGCCTCGGCCCGGACGATCACGTCGTACGGACCGGTGACGTCCTCGGCCTGCTGGACGCCCTTGATCTCGGAGATCTCCTTGGCGACCTGCGCCGCCTTGCCGACCTCGGTCTGAATCAGGATGTATGCCGTCACCACGAGCACCGACCTCCTTGTCTGCCGCCGCGCCGGGTGAGCCACCGTCCGAGATGATCCCCCGACCGTCCCCGAGGTCGCCACGTTGCCGAGGTCCCGTGGGCCACGGCGCCCGACGGATGACCTCCGGGTGGAATCCTGGTGGAAAAGGTGCGCGCATGGTACACGCGGTCATCAAGCATGCCAAGGATCGATCTGGCTGATCCAGGCATGCGCGCACGCCCGCGCGGAAGGGCCGGATCTGATTCGGCGCGGCCTTGGCGGGGAAACACGGCCCCGACATGCTGCACTGGCGACCTTCCGAGGGGAACGGAGCGCGTATCGGAGGTCAGGGGCGGTTCCGCGACCGGGCCGAGGCCGGCGAGCTGCTGGCCGCGGCGCTGAAGGACCGTGTCCGCCCGCCGCTGATCGTGCTCGGCATCCCCCGCGGCGGCGTGGTCGTCGCCGCGACCGTCGCCCAGCGGCTGGGGGCACCGCTGGACGTGGTGGTGCCGCGCAAGATCGGCGCGCCCGGCAACCCCGAGCTGGCCGTCGGCGCGGTCGCCGAGGGCGTCGAGGCGATCGACCACCGCGTGCTGCGCCGGCTCGGCTTCGACGAGTCCGCCGTGCGCGGCGAGGTCGAGCGGCAGAAGGGCGAGGTCGCCAGGCGCACCGCCGCCTACCGCGCCGGCCACCCGCCGCTGGACCTGGCCGGCCGGACGGCCGTGCTGGTCGACGACGGCATCGCCACCGGCTGGACCGCCGTCGCCGCCGCGCGCTGGTGCCGCAACCAGGGCGCGAGCCGGGTCGTGGTGGCCGTCCCGGTCGGCCCGGCCGACTTGGAGGAGCGCCTCGGGGCGGAGGTCGACGACGCCGTCGTGCTCCGCCGGCCGGACCCCTACCTGGCCGTTGGCCAAGCGTACGTTCGTTTCGACCAGGTCAGCGATGCGCAGGTCGTCGGGGCATTGCGGGCCGTGGACAACGAAGAGTGAGCGGATGACCGCCAAGGTAGAATCGATTGCATCCCTGACAGCTTCGACCCCCGGTGGTCCCGAATAGCGGGGCCGCCCCTACCGCTGTGCTTGGAGGAAGCGGAGTATGTCGAGCACCCTCTCGTCCCGGGACCTTGACCTCGTCGCCAAGTCGATCGCGTTTCACCCCAGCGAGGCGGAGCTGCGTGCCTTCACCGACGCCATGCCCCAGGCGCGCCAGACGCGCTACGGCAACGTCAACGTGCAGACGCAGGTCCTCGCGCGCTCCACGGCCTCGACCTACATCGTGACCGACACCCCCGAGCAGCACAGCGGGCAGACCATCACCCCGGAGGAGGGCCGCCGGATCGCCCAGGTCCAGGACGAGTACATCCGCGACCGGGACATGGTCGTGGTCGACGGGTTCATCGGCTACGACGGCCCCTTCCGCACCCCGGCCCGCCTGATCATCGAGAAGGCCAACTCGAATATCGCCGGGATGCAGCGCTACCTCTACTACGACCCGATCGACGACCCGGACCAGGCGCACGACCCCGAGATCACCATCATCTACACCCCCAACCTCACCATGCCGGGCTACCCCAACGACCGCGTCATCGCGGTCGACCTGGACGCCGGCGTGACGCGGGTCGTCAACTCCGACTACTTCGGTGAGTCGAAGAAGGGCGGCCTGCGGATGTGGAACAAGAAGGTCTACGAGGGCGGCGGCCTGGCGATGCACGCCGGCTGCAAGGTCATCCCGACCTCCGAGGGCCACAAGACGATGCTGATCGTCGGCCTGTCCGGCACCGGCAAGACCACCACGACCTTCACCAAGCAGAACGGCTCCCAGGCGGTCCAGGACGACTTCATCGGGCTGTTCTCCGGCGGTGAGGTCGTCTCCACCGAGGACGGCTGCTTCGCCAAGACCTTCGCGCTCGACCCCAAGGACGAGCCGGCCATCCACGGGGCGGTCACCAAGCCCGACGCCTACCTCGAGAACGTCAGTCAGAAGGACGGCGAGCTGGACTTCTTCGACACCTCGTACACCCAGAACGGGCGCGCGGTGTTCAACATGCGCTCGATCGACAACTTCCCGCCGGACCAGGTCCCGCCGGCGTCGTTCCTGCTGATCCTCAACCGCAACGAGAACATCATCCCGGCCGTGGCCAAGCTCAACATCGAGCAGGCGGCCGGCTACTTCATGCTCGGCGAGACCCAGGGCACCTCCGCGGGCGGCGCGGACGAGGCCGGCAAGGCGCTGCGGGTCCCCGGCACCAACCCGTTCTTCCCGCTGCTGCACTCCATGCAGGGCAACCGGCTGGCCGAGCTGCTCTCCAGCCACCCGCTCGAGGTCTACCTGATGAACACCGGCCGGGTCGGCGGCCCGGACGACGACGACCGCTCCAAGAAGGTCCGCATCCCACACTCCTCGGCCGTGGTCGCCGCCATCGCCGAGGGCAACATCTCCTGGGAGGAGGACCCCGACTTCGGCTACCAGGTGGCCACCGAGGTGCCGGGCATCGACGACATCGAGCTGCTCCAGCCGCGGCGGCTGTACGAGCGCCAGAACCGTACCGATGAGTACCGCGAGCACGTCGAGCGCCTCAAGACCGAGCGGGCCAAGTACCTGGCGGGCTTCCCCGGCCTCGAGGAGGACATCATCAACGCGGTGACCTGATCGCCGCGAGCCTGGGAGGACGCCCATCCCCACGGACGACAGTCTGGAAGCGCTGGGCGAGTTCGGGCTGATCGCCCGGCTCACCTCCCGGATCGGCAGCGGGCCGGGCGTGGAGGTCGGCGGCGGCGACGACGCCGCCGTGCTGGCCCCCACGCCCGGCCGCCGTCTGGTGGTCACCACCGACGTGCTGGTCGAGGGTCGACACTTCACCGCGGCGCTGTCGCAGCCGGCCGACTGGGGCTGGAAGGCGGTGGCGGTCAACTGCTCCGACGTGGCCGCCATGGGCGGCCTGCCGCGCTGGCTGGTGCTGGCCCTCACCGTCCCCGAGGGCACGCCGGTCAGCCGGCTCGACGCGGTCTACGCCGGCATCGGCGAGGCCTGCCGGGCGTTCGCGGTGGACCTGGTCGGCGGCGACACCTCGCGCGGGCCGGCCCTGTCGCTGGCGGTGACCGCCATCGGCGAGGCCGAGCAGGTGGTCACCCGCTCCGGCGCACGGCCGGGCGACCGTCTGGCGGTGAGCGGCCCGCTCGGCGCGGCCGCCGCCGGCCTGGCGCTGCTGCGGCGCGACGACCCCGCGGCCGCCGAGCTGCTGGCCGCCTTCC
>DASVXQ010000637.1:0-6519 GCA_036392615.1 Actinomycetes bacterium
CGGGTACCACCGCACCGGTGCCGTACACATGGTTGGCGCCCCACCGGCCGAACCAGGATCCATCGCGTTCCTGGTGGTCCAGCAGCCACCGCACACCGCGCCGGGCCGCCTCGCTGTCCGCCATGCCCTCCGCGGCGAGCATCTCCACCACGTGCGCGGTGACGTCCGCGGACGGGGGGTCGGTCACCGCGCCGAAGTCGCAGAACGGCAGCTTGGCGATCATCTGCGAGGTGTTGTCGGCGTCGAATGCGGCCCAGCCGCCGTCCGCCGACACCATGCCGGTGATCCAGGTCAGCCCGCGGCTGATGGCGGCCTTCCGCGCCGGGTCCCCGGCCGAGGCCCGGACCCGGCGCAGCGCCAGGATGACCTCGGCGGTGTCGTCGATGTCGGGGTAGTTGTCGTTGGCGAACTCGAACGCCCAGCCCCCGGGCGCCAGGTCGGGGCGGCGCACCGCCCAGTCGCCGCGGCGCCGGACCTCCTCGCCGAGCAGCCACTCGCCGGCGCGCACCAGCGCCGGGTGGTCGCCGGCCAGGCCCGCGTCGGCCAGCGCGGTCACCGCCAGCCCGGTGTCCCACACCGGCGACTGGCACGCCTCCAGCCAGATGTGGTCGCCGTCGTGGACGGTGAAGCTCTCCAGGCCGCGCAGCCCGGTCTCCAGCACCGGGTGGTCCAGCGGGTAGCCGAGCAGGTGCAGCGCCATGATCGAGTAGACCCAGGGCGGCTGGATGCCGCCCCAGGAGCCGTCCGCCTCCTGGCGCTCGATGATCCAGCGGGTCGCGCGGCGGATCGCCAGGGTGCGCAGCGGCCGCACCGGCCGGTGGTGGTAGCGGTGCAGGAAGCGGTCGAGCCGCTGGAAGCGGCCGTCCCAGGTGGTGATCGGGGCCGGCTTGGTGGCCCGCGCGCCGGCGCGCAGCTCGCTCAGCCCGAAGCCGATCGGACGCACCGGCCGCAGCGCGCTGACGATGGTGAGCGGCACGATCGTCTGCCGCGCCCAGCAGGCGAAGTCGTAGACGTTGAGCGGCGCCCAGGAGGGCAGCAGGATCATCTCCGGCGGCATCACCGGCAGGTCCTCCCAGTCCCACAGGCCGAACAGCGCCAGCCAGATGCGGGTGAACACGCGGCCGCGCTCGACGCCGCCGTGCCCGCGGATCCATTCGGCCGCCCGGCGCAGGTGCGCCGCGTCCTCCGGGTCGCCCGCCAGCCGCAGGGCCACGTACGCCTCGATGGTGGTGGACAGCTCCGGCGGGCCGCCGTGGAAGGTCGCCCAGGTGCCGTCGTCGCGCTGTTTGGAGCGGATCCAGGCGGCGGCCCGGCTGGTGCGCTCCGGCGTGCGGATGCCGAGGAACTCGCGCAGCAGGAGGTCCTCGGCGTCCATGGTGACGTTGGTCTCCAGCTCGCCCTTCCACCAGCCGTCGCCGTGCTGGAGCTCCAGCAGCCTGCGCACGCCACGCTCCAGCGCCGTCTCGGCGCCGAGGCCGGCCCGCTTTCCCGCCGTCACCGTCATGGTCGTCTACAGCTCCCTGCTCGTCACGAACCTGGCCAGGTCGACCAGCTCGTCCCGCGCGGCGGCGGGCACGGCCACCCGGTCCAGGCGGCGCAGCGCCAGTCCGAGCTGCCGCTGCGCCTCCGCCATCGTCCAGTCCCGCCCGCCGGCCTCCTGGACCAGCTTGGCCGCCAGGGCGAGGTCCTCCTCGCTGAGCCGTGGCCCGCCCTCCGCGGCCCGCGCGTCGGCCGGCCGCCCCGATTGCCCGGGGAACCCCTCTGCGGTTCCCCGGGCCCCTCCGGGGCCGAGCAGGCCGGCCAGCCGCTCGGCCACCCGGCCGCCGCTGGAGAGCGCGTAGGCCACCGGCACGGACTTCTTGCGCTGCCGCAGGTCGCTCCAGGCCGGCTTGCCGGTCACCTCGGGCTGGCCCCAGATGCCCAGCAGGTCGTCCACCGCCTGGAAGGCCAGACCCAGGTGGTAGCCGTAGCCCGACAGCGCCTCGACCGACTCGGCCGGCGCGCCGGCCAGCACCGCGCCGATCGAGGCGGAGCAGGCCAGCAGCGCGCCGGTCTTGTTGCCCACCATGGCCATGCACTCGGCCACCGACACGTCCAGCCGTCCCTCGAAGGAGAGGTCCTCGGCCTGCCCGGTGATCAGCCGGTCGGTCGCCTCGGTCAGGTGCCTGGCGGCCCGCGGGCCGGTCTCGCCGGGCGCCTCCAGCAGCACGTCCTCGGCCAGCGCCAGCAGCGCGTCGCCGGCCAGGATCGCCATCGCCGGCCCGAACACCTTCCAGGAGGTGGGGCGGTGGCGGCGCTCCTCGTCGCCGTCCATCAGATCGTCGTGGAGCAGGGAGAAGTTGTGGACCAGCTCGACCGCGACCGCGCCGGGCAGCGCCACCTCGGCGCCGGCCGCCACTGCCTCGGCGGAGAGCACCGCCAGCGCCGGCCGGACGGCCTTGCCGCCGTTGCCGGCCATCGCGTTGCCCTCGACGTCGACCCAGCCGAGGTGGTAGGCGGCCACCCGGGCGATGGACGGCTCCAGACGGTCCACCGCCGCGCGCAGTGCGGGCATGGTGAGCAGGCGTACCCGGTCGAGCACCACTGGGGTCTGGACACTCATGCCGCCACCTCCGGACGTCTCGGGCCCCCCTGGAGACCGGCGGCCGATGCGCGTCGAGGGGGATGCCAGAACCCCTCCGCCGTCGGAAGCTGGCGGGTGCGGCCGAGGGAGCGAAGCGCCGCACGCGCAGCGACCAGACCGCTGCGCACCGCGCCTTCCATGGTGGCCGGCCAGCCGGTCGAGGTCCAGGAACCTGCCAGGAACAGCCCATGCATGCTGGTTTCGGCGCCGGGCCGCAAGGCGGCCGTGCCGGGCGCCGGCAGGAAGGTGGCCGTCCGCTCCCTGGTCACGTAGAAGGCCGTCACCGCCGCGTCCCGCGCGGCGGGGAACAGCTCGGCGAGCGCCGGCAGGTAGCGCTCGCGCAACCCGGCGACGGGAAGCTCGACGTCGTCGTGGGCGGCCGACAGCGACACCGCCAGGCACTGGCCCCTGCCGGGGTCCATGCCCGACGACACCGTGCGGTCGAACACCCACTGCACCGGCGTGCCCAGCCCCGCGGCGAATTCCAGCGTGGTCACCCGCCGGTCATAGACCACGTGGAGGTTCACGATCGGCGAGACCCCCAGGCCCTCCAGCCGCCCGGCCGGCCCGGTCACCTCGGCGGGCAGCCAGCCGGCCGCGTCGTGCGGCACCGCCACGATCACCGTGGCCGCATCGATGCGGTCGTCGTCGGTCCGCACCACCAGGCGCGGGCCGGTGCCGCCGTCGGCGCCGTCGCCCGGCTCGATCGCCCTGGCGTGGGTGCGGAGCCGCACGCGCACGCCGGCCGCCTCCAGCGCCCGCGCCGCCGGCTCGCCGTGCAGCCGCGACAGCGGCACCCGGCTCCAGCCGATGTCGGCGGCGTCCCTGGCGGTCAGCAGGCCGGTCTTGAATACCTTGGTGGCCAGCTGGAGCGAGGCCTGGTCGCTGCGGGCGTTGAGGGTCGGCAGGCCGACCAGCTCCCAGAGGGCGTCGGTGGCCGCGCGGCCCTGGCCCTTGGCGGCCAGCCAGTCGGCGAAGCTCCGCAGGTCGAGCCGCTGGTCGGCCGGGTCCATGCGGCGCAGCGCCAGGGCCGCGCGGGCGATCTTGAGGCGCGCCGGCCAGTCGAGGTACGGGTAGCGCGCCAGCGCGCCGGCCAGGTGCAGCGGGGCGGGCAGGTTGCCGCGCCGCAGCCAGCCGATGCGGCCGCCCGGCGCCAGCACCGGCACCGCCAGGCGCGGCTGCAACGGCGCCAGCCCGGTTACCCCCAGCCGCTCGAGCAGGCTCTGGTAGGCGCCGCAGCAGCGCAGGTAGACGTGCTGGCCGTTGTCGAGCTCCAGCCCGTCGCGCTGGAACGAGAAGGTCGCGCCGCCCAGCCGCGGCCGCGCCTCGAGCAGGGTCACCTCGGCGCCCGCGTCGGCGGCCGCCAGCGCGGCGGCGATGCCCGCCAGGCCGCCGCCGACCACCACCAGGTCAGGGGGCACGGTCGACGCCCCTCGACGACATCCCCAGCAGGCTGCGCGCGGCGATCCGCGCCTTGCGCCAGGTCGGCAGCGACACCCGCTCCTCCATGACGGTCTCCGGCCGGCGGGCGATGCGGGCCAGCAGCTCGCGGTAGATCCCCGACATCGCCGACACGCAGGCGGCGCTGCGGCGGTCCAGCATCGGCAGCAGCCGCAGCCCCTCGGCGAAGAAGCGCTGCGCCCGGGTCACCTGGAAGCCGACCAGGCGGGTGAAGCCCTCCGGCACGGCGCCGCCGGCCGCCAGCTCGCCGTCGCAGCCGAAGCGGACCAGGTCCTCCTTGGGCAGGTAGACGCGCCCGTCCTCGGCGTCCTCGCGCAGGTCGCGGAGGATGTTGGTGAGCTGCATGGCGATCCCCAGCTTGTCGGCCAGCACCGGGGCGGCGTGCGGCTCGCTGGAGCCGAACACACCCAGCGACAGCCGCCCGATCGACCCGGCCACGCAGCGGCAGTAGTGCGCCAGATCGTCGAAGGTTGGGTAGGAAGTCCCGCGAACGTCCATCTCGACACCTTCGATCAGCTCACCGAAGGCCTTGAGCGGAAGCGGGAAATTCTTGGACACGTCCGCCAGCGCGAGCAGGACCGGATCGCGCTGCTTGCCGAGCTGCGCCAGCTCTGTCCGGGCGGTGGCGAGCCGGTCCAGCTTGTCCTGCGGCTCCAGCGGGCCGTCGCCGATGTCGTCCACCCGTCTGGCGAAGGCGTACACGGCGCAGAGCGCGGCGCGCTTGGCCGGCGGCAGCAACCGGATCCCGTAGTAGAAGTTCCGGGCCCGGCTGCGGGTCACGCTCTCGCAGTGACGATATGCGGCTTGGACGTCCACGGCGCTCATCCCTTCCGCAACAGGACGGACGACAGCTCGCGGGCCAGCCGTCTCCGTGTCGGCTTGGGGGAGCAGGACAATACGTCATACTCCGCCGCGGCGATGGCCGCCAGTGCGGCGCGGCCGCCCGCGACGAATCCTGCCACCGCCAGCCGCGCCCAGCCGTGCAGCGTAGCGACCAGCGGCGCGCCTGCGCTCAGCATCCCACCCGCCCGCGACACCTCGAATTCCATCAGCTTTCGCAGCGGCGCGCCCGCGCTGGGCGCCGCCAGGTCGCGCTCGGAGACGCCGAAGGCGGCCAGGTCCTCCCCCGGCAGATAGATGCGGTCGCGGGCGAAGTCCTCGGCGACGTCCTGCCAGTGCTCGACCAGCTGGAGCCCGGTGCAGATCCGGTCCGACAGCTCCATCCGCTCGGGCGTGGCGGACTCGAACACGTACAGCACCAGGTGGCCGACCGGGTTGGCGGACAACTCGCAATAGCCCACCAGCGCGTCCAGGTCGGCGTAGCGGCGCACCGCCTGGTCCTGGCGGTTGGCCTGCACCAGCCGGCGCAGCGGCCGCTCCGGGATGCCGAACGCCCGCACGGTGCCGGCCAACTCCGCCAGCAGCGGGTGCACCGGGGCCTCGCCGCGGTAGATCTTGTCGATCTCGGCGTCGACCGCGTCGAGCTGCGCCAGGCGGTCGCCGGCGGCCTCGTCGCCGATGTCGTCGACCAGCCGCGCGAAGCCGTAGATCGCCATCAGGTGGCGCCGCGTCGCCCGCGGCAGCAGCCGCAGGGCGACCGGGAAATTCTCGTGGGCGGACTTGGCCAGGATCGACTCCGGGTCCCCGACCCGGTCGTCTCCAGGATCCCGCGCTGGCCGGTCCGCCAATGAGGTCACGCTCCCACGACCCGTCGCGAGCTGAGCGATCCGCGCTCCAGGCCTGCCCCCTCCCTCCGAAACATCGGCACCGACGTCTGAACTGCTCGAACGCACGTTCCGGATACCTCCGGGCTCGCGTGCGAACAAATGGAAAGCCTAGGCGCATGATGGCAACCGGGCCAAGCCGGTTTCACACTGTCGTCGGCGGCTGGGGCGCCACCGCGGAATGGGGGCATCCTGGCAGGAGCGAGCAGGGTCCACGGCGGTCAGTCGACCGTCCGGTAGTTTACCGGCGGATTGGCCGCCGACCTGGGAAGGAGGCCGATCGTGCGGGCTGCCGGCCAAGTCGGCGAGGCGGACGGGGGGGCGATGGAGTGCTGGCGGGCGGTGCGGCCATGGCTCGGGGTGGCCGCCGGCTTCGCGGTGGGGAGCATCCCGTTCTCCAACATCGCCGCCCGGCTGACCCGCGGGGTGGACCTCCGCGGGGTCGCCAACGGCACCGTGTCGGGCACCAGCCTCTACCGGGTGGCCGGCTTCGGGCCGCTGGCGGTCGCCGGGGTGCTGGAGGTCGGCAAGGGCGCCGTGGGCCCGCTGCTCGCCGGCCGGGACCACCCGGTGGCCGCGGCGCTGGCCGCCGGGGCCTGCGTGGCCGGCCACAACTGGTCGCCCTTCCTGCGCGGCGCCGGAGGCCGCGGCATCTCGCCGGCGGTCGGCGCGCTCGGCGTGGTCGCCTGGCCGGGGTCGCTGGTGCTGCTG
>DASVXQ010000638.1:0-3593 GCA_036392615.1 Actinomycetes bacterium
CTCGAGCAGCCGCTCCACCTGCCTGGCCAGGCCGAGCACGTCGCCGGGCTGCACCGCCACCGGCGGCGCCTCGCCGGCCAGCGGCACCAGCAGCTCGACCAGCAGGTGGGTCCGCAAGCGCTCGTCGGTGACCGCGGCGGCCATCGAGCGCGCCCGGTCCGGCGCCCCGGACCAGGCCGCCGCGACCGCCAGGTCGCCGAGCGCCAGCCTCGGCAGCCCCTCCTCCAGCCGGTCGAGGTGGCGGGCGGTCTCCTGGGGCGGCAGCCAGCGCGCCACCGCCTTGAGCAGCCGGGCCGCCAGCACCGGGTCCAGCTCCTCGGCATCGAGCAGGCCGCGCGCCTCGGCCAGCCAGCCTTCATCGGGTTCGGCCTGTAGCTCCACCGCGCGCAGCAGCCGTAGCGCGCGCTGCTTGGGATCCTCGATGCTGGCCACCAATCTGCGCAGGCCGGAGCTCGCCGGCGTGACCTGCCCGGCGGCGGCGAGCGCCAGCCGCACATCGGCCCTGACGACTGGATCGCCGAGGCGCTGTGACATAGCGCGGACCGACCGCCCTAGCCACTCGGGCGCGGCGGCGACCAGCCTGGCGAGGAGCTGGGCGCGCAGCGATTCGTCGGCGACCGCGGCGACGTCGGCCAGCAGCGCGTCCTGGAGCCGGGAGTCGACCGCGACCAGCTCGGCACGCAGCTGGAGCTGGAGCGCGGGCGTGCGGGCGTGCGACTCGCCCCGGCGGCGGACGCACCAGCCGACCGCCTCGGCGCGGGCCAGCAGCTCCTCCAGCGGCAGCGGGCGCTCGGGGAAGCCGCAGGCGCGGGCGACCCGGTCGGTCCACACCGGCGGCAGGGCGAGCCAGGCGAGCGCCTCGGGGCCCAGCTCGTCGACCCGGCGCTCGCGCACGCGCTCCAGCTCGGCGTGGAGCTCGGCGCCGGCCGCCACCTCGGTCACTGCGGCTCGCCGTCCCGCGGGAGGTTGGCGATCAGGGTCTCGTCGTCGGCGTCCTTGAGGAAGCCGCCCGGCTCGGTGCCGGCCAGGAAGGCGTAGAAGACGTCGCCGACGAACACGCTCGGCTCGCCGCCCAGGCTGTCGCGCGCCCTGGTGACGTAGCGGTCCCAGTGCTGGGGGTCCAGCTCGCGGTTGAACACCCAGGGCTTGTCGGAGAAGCCCGGCATGATCTGGCGGTTGAAGGGGTGCATGAGGACCTGCTCCCAAGCGAGCAGGTCCTCGCCGTCGGACCGGAAGGCGCGCAGCTCGCGCGCCTCGAGCCAGGGCTTGCCGGACTGGCCCTCGGCGATCTGGCGCAGCAGGTTGTCGCGGCTGGCGTAGGCGAAGGCCAGCACCACCGGCACCGGCTCGGCGTCGGTGCCGAGGCCGTGGTCGCCCAGCAGCTGCTCGTGGAGCTGCTCGACCAGCTCCACCGACCCGTCGTCGATGCCGTCGAGCAGCAGCACCACCCTGCCCGGCCCGCGGGCCAGCACCGGGTGGCGCCGCCGGGCGTCCGCGGCCAGCAGGCCGAGGTCCTCCTGGAAGGCGATCCTGACCGCCTCGGGCACGACCTCGCCGTAGGCGCCCAGCAGCCCGGAGATGGTCGGGTCGAGGCGGTCGTCGGGCGGGCGGGTCGGGTCGAAGGAGCGCAGCAGGGCGAGCTGGCTGGTGGCGCCCTGCGGCAGGTCGAGCCAGCGGCGCACCAGCACCACCGCGCCCTCGACCCTGCGGCGCAACGCGGCCAGGGTGCGCGGCGGCTCGTCGCCCGGGTTGGTGCCGATCAGCAGCGGGATGTGCCCGTCCCACAGCGCCTGCTTGGTCAGCTCGCGCAGCAGCCGGGTGCGGCCGCGGCGCACGCCCTGGCCCTTGACGAACGCGGCCAGCACCGGGGCGCCGTCGCCTTCGAGCATGCGCCAGTACAGCTCGAAGAACTCGGTGCGGGAGCAGAACACCGGCGCCTCGTCCACCTGCCAGCTGGAGATCCAGCCGTTGACCAGCGGGGTGACCTCGTCCGCGCCGGCCGGCACCGGGCACCAGTCCGGGTCGACCGCCGACGACATGAACACCGCCGGGAAGGCCCAGTCGACCGAGCGGCTGGTCAGCGCCCCGCCGGCCAGCCCGGCCCGGCGCGCCTCGGCGCTGGCGGCGACCAGCGAGCGGCCGCCCACCAGCGCGGCGCCGAACGACCGCGTGAACAGCCGGCAGGCGAGGTCGGAGACCTGGCCGGCCATGCCCACCACCACCGGCACGCCGCCCTGGACGAGCTGCGCAGCCAGCGGCGCGGTCTGGTGGGCGCCGAGCAGCCGCACCGCCGGGCCCGACTCGCAGGCGCTCAGCACCACCAGCTGGGGCAGCTCGCCCTCGACCCGCAGCAGCTGGAGGAGTTGCTTGGCGTCGCGCGGCTGCGGCGCCTCCTGGTCCCGCTCGTCGGGCGGCAGCAGCAGCACGCCCTGCCCGTCGCGCACCTCGCCGTGGCTGATGAAGTGGACCGCGTGGGGCTCGAACTCGGCGACCGCCCGCTTCAGGCGTTCGGGGCTGGCGTTCTCGAGCACCCGGGCGTTGATGCTGCGGCCGCCCTGCTGGATGTTGCGCAGCAGGCCGATCGCCTCGGCGCCCGGACGGATGGTGGGGTCGTTGAGCGCCGCGCCGACCGCGAACAGCAGCCGCGGCGGCCCGTCCAGCTCGCGGGCGACCGCGTCCGCGTTGACCACGCGGGTGATGGTCACGTCGGCGCGGCCCTGTCCCTCGGCGAGGTAGCGGCTGCCGTCGTGCAGCAGCTCCCAGTTCATCCGGTGCAGCTCGTTGTCGCGCACGTCCCAGGCGAGCGCCAGCTCGATCACGGTGGCGTCGGCGCCGCCGGCGGCCGCGACGATCGCCTTCCAGGTCTCCTGGCCGAGCAGCGCGTCGAACAGGTAGCGGCCGAGCCGGGCGACCAGCCGCGGGTCGCTCGGCTCGCGCCGGATGGCCACCTCCTCGTAGGCCTCCCTGACCGCCTCGGCGCCGCGCAGGCAGTCGGCGTGGGCGGGGTCCTCCGGGTCGCAGGCGCCGTCCGCCGGAGCGGGCAGGCGCCCGTAGCGGCCGGCGTCGAGCGCGACCATGCGGCCGTGGCGCTCCAGCCCCGGGCCGCTGACCGACACGGCCCAGTCGCGGTCGACCTCGATCAGGAAGCGCACGGCCGGCTCACCTCACCCGCTCGGGCTCGCGGCCGCGCGTGGCGCGCAGCAGGCCGGCCAGCTCGGCGCTGGCGTCCACCGGCGCGCGCTCCCTGCCGCCGGAGCGGGTGCCCGGCTTGCGGCTGGCGATCACCAGCGGGAGCAGCGAGCCCGCCAGCCCGTCCAGCGCCTCCTCCCGGCGGCGGTCGTCGGCGATGGCGCTGAGCCGCAGCCAGGCGAGCACCGCGCCGCCGACCTGGTCGCGCGGCGCCCGCAGGGTCTGCTCCGGCTGGGCGTCGCCCCGCTCGACCGCCTCGGCCCACTCGGCCACCCGGCCGCCGGGCCGGTGGTCCGCCGCCTTGAAGCGGAACAGGCCGTCCAGCGGGCCGGCGCCCCCGAGCGGCGCGTCCAGCACCGCCGCGGCCACCGAGGTGACCCTGGCCAGGTCGGCGCGGGCGGCAG
>DASVXQ010000639.1:0-41682 GCA_036392615.1 Actinomycetes bacterium
TGGGCATCCGCGGACGTTGGAGGAGGTTGGGCGGGAGTTTGGGGTGACGCGGGAGCGGATCCGGCAGATCGAGTCCAAGACGTTGTCGAAGCTGCGGCATCCCTCGCGCAGCCAGAAGCTCCGCGACTACCTCGAGTAGCCCGCCAGCTCAGTAGCGGCCGGTCGGCGGCGTGGCCGCCCGCCGTGCGACCCGTGCGTACTCGGCCGCCCCCAGGTACGGCCGCAGCCCCTCCGGGTCGAGGATCCACGATCCCTGGTTGCGCTGCGCCCACAGGCCGAACGCCTCGCGGATGTGGGCGTCGGTCTGCGCCAGGCTCCAGCCGTTGACCCTCGCCAGGTGCGCGCGGGCCTGGGTGTCGCCGCCGTGCTTGCGGACGGTCTCCCAGTGCTTCACCGCGTGGCAGTCCGGGCAGAGGGCAACCACCCGGACGAGCGTCTGGACGCGCACCGGATCGTCGAAGCGCCACAGCTCGTGGCACTCGACCGGCCGGTGCCTCGGCCCGCGGCCGCCGCAGATCTCGCAGCGCTCGCCGGCCCGCTCGGCCACCAGCGAGCCGATCCGCTCCCAGGTCGCCTCGTCGAGCAGCTGGCGCAGGTCCTTGTACCAGCTCGACTGCGGGACCATCTCGACCCGCAGCCGCAACGGCTCGTCCACGGCGGCCCCGGATGGCTGCGCGTCCGGCGGGGTGGCGCGCGACGGTTTGGGGGAGCGGCGCCAGCCGGTGCGCACCAGGCGGTTCAGCCCGCGCGGCGCCGGCCGGCTGTCGAGCACCCCGCCCGGCTCCTGCCCCGGCGCTGACCGGCTGTCGAGCACGCCGCCCGGCTCCTGCGCCGGCCCGCCGCGGTCGGCGGCGGTCGCGTCCGGCCTGGCCCCACGTCCCTCCGGCTGCCTCATCCTGTGGCCTCCATCCGATCCCTCGGCCACGTCGGTACCCCGCAAGCAGTCTAGCCACTCACTCCCGGAGTTCCACACCTTTCGGCAATCTGGGAAGGAACCCTGCGGACGGGCGGCCGTCCGAGGCCCCGGCCCCGGCGGCGCCCCGACCCGGCCATCGCCCCGGGCTTGTCACAGGGCCCGGATAGACTCCATGCATGCGAATGCATCGATCTTCAAAGGGTCCCGAGGGCGCCCCGGCATGGGCGGCGCTGGCGGCTGCCCACGCGATGGTGACCGAGCGGCTCGGCCTCGCCCTGCTCGAGGCCGCGGGGCTCGGCATCACCGAGTTCGAGGTGCTTCGGCGCATCGACGGTGTGCCGCCTCCTGGGACCCGGCTCGGCGACCTGCCACCGGCCATCCGGCTCAGCCAGCCGGCCCTGAGCCGCATGGCCGGGCGCTTGGAGCAGCGCGGCCTGCTCCGCCGCGCCGGCGATCCCACCGACCGCCGCGGCATCGTCCTGATCATCACCCCGAGCGGCCGCCGCGCCCTCCGCCGCGCGACCGCGGTGCACGCCAGCACGTTGCGGTCGGCCCTGCTCGACCCCCTCGGCCCGGACGGGCACGAGCGCCTCACCGACCTTCTCCACCGCATCACCGAGGGCCGTCCGATGTGACCCGCCCGCGTGCCTCCCTGGAGAGCGGCCACCCCTTGGGCCGCTACGGCTGGCGGCCGAAGTAGCCGGCGAGCCGGCTGTAGACGGGCGCGTCCTCGGGAACCCGGACCTCCGGGCCGAAGTCGTGGCCACTGGCTTCGTCGCCGCGGAACTGGGGCGTGAGGTTCTCCCTGGCCCAGTCGAGCGCCACGCGGCCGACCTCGGGGTCGAAGTCGGTGGACTGCCCAGTTGCCTTGGCCACGTCCCAGGCGTGCGCGGCGAGGTCGGCGATCACCTGGTAGACCTGCCAGGATGCCGGCCGCTCGCCGAACGGCAGCTTCACCGTGCCGTCGAGGGCGCCCGGACGCCGCCAGACGGCCAGCAGGGAGCCGGCGGCATCGCGATAGGCGGCGGTCCAGTCACCGCCGATGACGTCGCGCTCGTCCCGTTCCCGGCTCCCGCCGGTGGCCATCTCGGTGAACAGCAGCACGTCGTGCACGACGTGGTTGACCAGCGCGCGCACGTCCCACGAGGCGCACGGGGTCGGCAGCCCGGCCTGCTCCGGCCGGACTCGTGCAATCGCCTCGCCGGCCTGGTCGAGCGCGCGCGAGAGCAGGTCGATCGGGTCGCTTGCGGCTTGCATGGGCTCACCGTCCTGAATCGGGGGCGACCACGATATGCCCGCCGGTGCCCGCACGTGAGCAAAGCGAGCCGTGGGTGGCCAACACGGCACGGGTCTTCCTTGTCGGTTTGGCGCCGGTCGAGCGTGGTACCTGACGACGCCCGGTCATGGGGCCGGGCCGCTCGGCGGCCTGACCACCAACCAACGGGGAGGTCGGATGGCAGACAAGGACGTGTTCCTGTTCGTCGGGACCTACGCGGGCGAGGACGACGCCAGGGCGGACTTCGACGCCGTGAAGGCCCTGCACCGCGAGGGCGTCATCGGCACCTACGACATCGCCATGGTCACCAAGGACGGTCAGGGCAAGGTCCACGTGAAGAAGCACGAGAAGCCCACCGAGCATGGCGTCTGGACCGGCGTGGCGGTCGGCGCGCTGGTGGGCATCCTGTTCCCGCCGTCGATCATCGCCACCGGCGTGGCCGGCGGGGTGGCCGGCGGGCTCGTCGGCCACCTCTGGCGGGGGATGTCCCGCGCCGACGTCAAGGAGCTCGGCGAGCTGATCGACGAGGGCGAGGCCGCACTGGTGATCGTGGGCGAGTCCAAGTTCGAGCAGTACCTGGACCGGGCCTTCGCGCGCGCCCAGCGCAGCATGCAGAAGCAGGTCAAGGCCGACGCCAAGGCGCTGGAGAAGGAGATCGACGAGGCGTCGAAGCAGCGGGTCTGATCAGCCGGATCAGCCGATCGGGCCGGCATCCGCCTGGGCCCCCCGGGGCGGGTGGATGCCGGCCCGTCTGTCGCTCAGCGGGCCGCAATGAACGCCGCCAGCAGGCCGGCGGGGTCGTAGAGGACGCGGTTGCCGTCGGTCATGACACGGCACGCGCCGGCGTCGACCGGATCGACCGCCGCCCAGGACGGCGGCGCGACGCCGACCTCGACCTCCAGGCCGGAGGGCAGCAGCAGCCGCCGCTCGGTCACCGGGCCCCACCAGCGGGTGGCCACCAGCCGCTCGGCTCCCAGCTCGCCGATCCAGTCCTCCCGGTCGAGGTACCGCGCGGGACCGGTGGTCAGCACCATCAGGTCCACGTCGGAGTCGGGACGGTCCGCCCCGCGCGCGTACGAGCCGACCAGCGCCAGGGCGACCACGTCCGGCCGCCGCGCCGCCCACTCGCCCGCCCGCCGGAGGAACGCCTCGACCTCGGCCCGCCGCGCCTCGGCTTCCCGCGTCGTCTCGGCACCGCCGCCGGCGGTCACGTCTCTCCCGCCGGCGGTCACGTCTCCGCCTCGTCCGGGGACGCGGCCTCTCCGGCGCCCGCCGGGCTGGGGTCCTCCCTGTCGAGGCGCTTCTCGAAGACGATCGAGGCGCGGTGATAGCCCATGCGGCGCTCGTAGAACGGGATCGAGAGCGGGCTGCCGGTCCAGGTGTCCAGTGAGACGAGCACCGCGCCATGGTCGCGTCCCCACTGCTCCGCCGCCCGCAGCAGCCGGGTGGCGATACCGCGGCGCTGGTAGGCGGCCTCGACGCCGAGCGCCTCGACGAGCAGGCGGGTGCTCCCGAGCGACCGCAGGACCTGCCGGGACGCGGTGTCGATCGGGCGTTGCAGCACCGCGTTGATGGTCCCCACGACCGCGCCGTCCACCTCGGCCACCAGCCAGAGCTCGTCCTCGGGCCGCTCCCGCGCCAGCAGCTCCTCGAACCATTCGGCCAGGCCCTCGGCGGCGGGCATCTGGAACCGCTCAGCGTCGAGCGCGGTGTAGTACCGCGATCCCTCCAGCCACCCCCGAGCCAGGTCGGTCCCATCGCCGGGACGTGCGGGGCGAACGATCACATCCATGGCTTGAGGGTACAGATCGCCACGGGCGGCGTCAGTCGCCTCCCGCCATCCCTTGCCCGAGCCCGGTCATGGCGCGCGGCGGGCCGCGCCGTCCGTGGCCGTCCGCGGGGCCGCGCCGCCGGCGACCCGCCTCGGCTCGAGCCAGAGCGACACGTGGGTGGGCTGCATCGTCTGGTCGACCACCGCGAGCAGCTCGCCGGTCAGCGTGTCGAGGTCGATCTGCTGGCGCAGCCGCGCGCTGAACCGGCCGATGGTGTGGGCGGTGTCGTAGCGGCGCCGGTTGAAGCGACGGTCGACCGCCCGCTGGATGCGCCGGCGGACCGGCTGGAACGCCGCCGCCACCGCCAGCGTCGCCCCGGCCACGACCAGCGTCGAGCCGCGTCCCATCAGCTGGCCCAGGCCCAGGACGACCGCGGCGTAGCCGCCGCCGAGCAGCACCGTGAGCAGCCCGTAGGCGACGGTCCGGCTGATGATCCGGTCCAGGTCGTACAGCCGGTAGCGCAGGATCGCGGCCCCGGTGGCCAGCGGCAGCAGGGCGATGCAGACGGCCGTCACCCAGCCGAGCGCGGTCTCGTTGCCGGTCGGGATCAGCGCCACCAGCACGATCACAAGCGCCGCCGCGAGCCCGGCGGCCAGCACCAGCCAGCGCAGCTGGAGACGCTCCACGCCGCGTGCGCGGCGGAAGCGCACGATCAGGGACCCGGCCGCGACCGGGACCATCAGGCCGGTGACGACCCAGCCCGCCAGGTTGAGCGCCTGAAACGGCCAGGCTGCCAGCTCGACGCTCAGCGGGTTGTGCACGGATTGGTACGGCGGGTCGAGCGGCCCGAGCGCCGAGGTCGCCAGCCCCACCAGCGGCGCGACCACCGCGACGCGCGCCAGCGGCCGCCAGCCGTCCCCCATGGGCAGCGACCCGGTCGGGGTCAGCAGCAGGACGAAGCTCACGCACGTCGCCAACGGCAGTGGCGCGACGCCGTTGTAGATGGCCGGGTAGGCGGCGCCGGGCAGCGCCCCCGGCCGTGCCAGCAGCCCGTAGCTCGCGTAGCCGGTCGCCACGCCGGCCAGCACCACCGACAGCGCCAGCAGCAGCCAGCCCACCGGATGGCGGGGCCGGCGGCTGGCCAGCACCGCCCCGACCGTCGCGGCGCTCACGATGGCGAGGACGTAGGGAGCCGAGTCGCTGGTGTGCAGCAGGGCGAGGTCGACCCGGCCGGCTCGGCGCAACAGCCGGTCGATCCACGCCATCGCGGCCAGGCCCGCCACGGCCAGGAGCCACAGCCCCCAGGCCGTCGCCGGCGCCCGCCACCCCTTGCGGCCGGCGCCAACCGCGCTGCGCACCGCCGTGCTCCCGACCGCCCCCGCCCCCTCTCCCGTTCCGCCGCGGACTTCGACCATCGTGGCCGCACGCCGTCCCGGCAACGTTACGGGTACCAGTGACAGCCCAGGCCGTCCAGCGTCATCCCGCCCGCTCACCAGTGGGCGAGCCAGCCAGGCGTGCCCTGGGCGGCCCGCAGCCAGACGCCGTGGAGCTCAGTCGCCCCGGCCGGTGAAGGCCTCCATGGGCTCGCTGCCGGGCGGCTCGATCACCTCGCCGCGTCGCCAGCGGCCCAGCGCACCAGGAAACCGGGCTTCGATCTGCCGCGAGGTCAGCCCGGCGGCGCCGCGGCGGCCCCTGGCCGACAGACCCGGGTCCCACTGGCCCGCCCAGCGGTGCTCGGCGTTCCAGGTCGACTCCGCGTGCCGGACGACCAGCAGGTCCACGCGGTGCTGGCGAACCGCCGAGCGGCGGCGCCGGGTCAGGCGGCCTGGAGGGTTGGCTCGGCCTCGTCGGCCGTGGCGGGGGTGGTCGGGTCCGCCGCCGGCCCGTGGTCGATCGTGCGGGCGAGCAGCAGGCGGAGGCCGCGGACCTGGGCGCGCCGGCCGATCTGCCAGGCGCCGTCGTGCCAGCGGGCCAGGCCCTCGCGCTCGAGCCGGCGGCCGGCGAGGGCGGCGTGCTTGCAGGGGACCGGCAGCCAGGTGCGATGGGTGCCGGAGCGGCAGGTGCAGCCGAGCAGCAGGGTGCCGTCGCTGATGCCGCGGATCCAGACCCGGTGGCTGCCCGGCTGGGAGTCGGACTTGACCAGGACCGAGCCGTCCGGCAGGACCCGCGCGTTGTGGCCGCTCTCGACCGCGCGAACCTCGGCGGCCAGCCCGTAGATGGCATGCGTGGACCGGTCGTCGCGGTCCAGGACCGGGGTGGAAACGACAGGAGCAGACGCTTCGTTCATGTGCCCAGTATACCGGGAACGACGGTTACGCGCCACCCAAACGCCCAGCTCAGAGGCCATATCGGGGGCCCGGCGAGACCCCGCTGAGCCCGCGCGGACCGGCTGCTCGCGCGCGACCCTAGCCCATCGCGGCGTCGAGGGCGGACTGCCACATGGCGGGGTGCCAGGGGCGCACCAAGGCGGTGAGCAGGCTGGCCTGGACGGCGGGGTCCGCGTTGGCGGCGGTGACGGCGGCCTCCAGGGTTGGGTAGCGGGTGATCACCATGCCACCGCCCCCTTCGTCCAGGTACGGCCCGCCGACCAGCAGCACGCCGTCCTCGAGCCAGCCGCGCATGGTGGCGAAGTGCCGCTCGACGCCGGGCTGCTCCCGGAAGGCGACACCCGGCCGCCAGCTCGGCCCCGGCTGGTGCTGCACGGTCTGGTAGGGCGCCATCAGCGCGCCTCAGGGTCGTACTCGTGCAGCCCGACCAGCAGGCCGGCCGGGTCGGTGAAGTAGCAGCCCCGCCCGACCCCCTGGATCACGAACGGCTCGACCACCACGGTGCCGCCGTGCTCGACCACCCGCCGGCGGGCGTCGTCGAGCGAGGCGACCCGGATCACCGGAACCGCGCGCGGCGCACCGTCCATCGACGGCATCAGCCCGGTGTCGATGCCCGAGGGGTCGTCGCTGGAGGCGACCAGGTAGTTCGGCGCGGCGAAGGGCCGCAGCTCCCAGCCGAACACCGTGGAGAAGAAGGCGGAGGAGCGGTCGAGGTCTGGACTGTTGAGCTCCAGGTAGCTCACGGGCTCGGTCATGGCCGGGTCCTTTGCTCGGTGGCGGCGGCAGCCGGTCGTCCCGGCGACCGGGGGAGCGGGCCGGTGGTCCACCGCTCGGCCAGCTCGCGTGCCCAGGTCTCGATCTCGAACAGCGGCCCGGGCGCCAGCTCGTAGGCCGACGTCCGCCGGGCGGCCGCCGACCGGATCAGCTCGGCCTCGCGCAGCACCTTCAGATGCTGCGACACGGCCGGCCGGCTGATCCTCGGGAAGAGCGCGGCGAGCTGGCCGGTGGTGGCGGCGCCGTGCGCCAGCCGCTGCAGGATCGCGCGGCGGGTGGGGTCCGCCACCGCACGGAACGCACTGTCCAGGGCCACGTCGCCTCCCAAGCTGGTAAGCCAGAGCTTACCAGCTTGGGAGGGGGTCAGTGGCGGGGATGCCCGTCGCCGTGGGGACGCCCGTGGTCGTGGGCATGCCCATGGTCGTTGGGATTCCCGTGGTCGTGGGGGCCCGAACCGGGCCCGTCGGCCGCCTGTCAGCAGCCGGGCTGGCCGAAGTTGCCGCAACACCTGGACCGCGTGCGGGCCTTCTTCCAGATGTTCGCCAGCGCCAGGCGCGCTTTGGTGGGGAGCGGCGCGTCGTAGGTGCGAAAGTTCTCCAGGAAGGCGTTGTCGTCCGAGGGCATGGTCGCCTCCTCCTCGGGGTTGCGGCCGACCGGCCGGCTACAGCTTGCCCGGCTCGGCGTAGCGGTAGAAGAACATGCCGAGCCCGCCCTGGGCGATGGCGCCGACCAGCCCGATGGCCTGGTCCTCCAGCGAGCGGGCCCGCTCCAGGCCGCCCACGTAGAGGGGGTCGTAGCCGGCGTCGCGGATCAGGCGCTCGGTGGCCTCGCGCGCGCCGTCCTCGGCGGCGTAGAGGTTGCTCGGCGGCACCCGCTGCTGGTCGATCTGGTCGTAGAGGGCCGCGAAATTGACGTTGAACGCCTTGGCGACCGGGCCGCCCACGATCGACTTGGTCTCGTGCGCCAGCGACTCGTACGCCTCGTTGCGGCCGGCGTAGGCGTTGGTGGCGTCGATGGTGACCTTGCCGTCGAGGCCGCTGACCTTGCCGAGCGCGTCGGCGATCTTGCCGGACGGCACCGCCACCAGCACGATCTCGGCGTCGGAGGCGTCGCCGCCGTCGTGGCCGAGCTCGCTGACGGTGTGCCCGGCGCGCTCCCAGCGCCGCGCGAGCCCGCCGCCGACGTTGCCTCTGCCGATCACGGTGATGCGCATCTTCCCTCCACTGGTTGCCCGTGGTCCGACCGTTCCGGGTACCCGGGCGTCGCGCGGACAAGCAGCGGCGGAAGGAGGGGCCGCGCTACAGATGGTGGAAGTGGTGCTCCGGACGGTGCAGCAGCTCGGCCTGCTCGCCGCGGGACCGGCGCCGCCACAGCTCGGTGATCGCCAGCAGCAGGGCGACCACCATCACTCCGGCGGCGCACAGCAGCGCGTCGGAGATGGCGGCCGGGTAGTCGCGGCCGGTGCGGCCGAGCATCCGGTAGAAGACCAGCGCGAGCAGGGCGGTGCCGATCGCCGAGCCGACCCGCTGGGCGGTCTGCAGCGCGCCGCCGGCGGCGCCGGCCATCCGCACGGGCACGGCCTCCAGGGTCAGGGTGATGTTGGGCGAGGTGACCATGCCGCCGCCGATGCCGCCGACCAGCAGCGGCGCGGCGGTGGCCAGGGCGGCGGTGTCGCCGTGGACGTGGCGCAGCACCAGCGCGGCGGCGCAGAGCCCGAGCGTGACCACCGCCAGGCCGCCCACGGTCAGCCAGCGTCCCACCCGCGCCACCAGCCGGCCGGCGACCACCGCGGAGCCCGCCACCCCGAGCGCGAACGGGCTCACCGCCAGCCCCGAGCGCAACGGGGAGTACCCCAGCCCGTTCTGAAAGAACAGCGCGAACACCAGCCAGACGCCGGTGAACCCGATGAAATAGACCATCCCGATGCCGAGCCCCGAGGCGTAGCCCGAGGTGCGGACCAGCCCCGGGTCGAGCAGCGGCGAGCGCCCACGCCGCGCGGTGACCAGCTCCCAGCGGGCGAAGGCGGCCAGCAGCAGCACCGCCAGTGCGAACAGCCACCACAGCCGGCCCAGGTCGCCGTTCTGCGCCTGCACCACCGGGAACAGCAGCGCCAGCACCCCGCCGCCGAGCAGCAGCGAGCCGATCAGGTCGAGGTCCGCGCCACGCGAGCGGTCGCCTGAGGTGGCGGGCACGAAGCGCATGGCCAGCGCCAGCGCGACCAGGCCGATCGGCACGTTGACGTAGAACACGCCGCGCCAGCCGTCGGGCCCACTCAGCAGCGCGAGGATCAGCCCGCCGGCGACCGGGCCGGCGGCGGTGGACAGGCCGATGGTGGCGCCGAGGATGCCGAACGCCCTGCCGCGCTCGGCGCCGCGGAACAGGTCCTGGATCAGCCCGGAGTTCTGCGGAACCAGCATGCCGCCCGCCACGCCCTGGAGCAGCCGCGCCACGATCAGCAGCTCGGCGGTTGGCGCGGCGCCACTCAGCGCGCTGGTCACCACGAACGCCGTCAGGGCGATCAGGAACATCCGGCGCCTGCCGAGCGTGTCGCCGAGCCGTCCGGCCGGCACCAGCGCAAGCCCGAAGGTCAGCGCGTAGCCCGAGACGACCCACTGCACGGTCTCCGCCGAGGCGCCGAGCCCGCGCTGGATCGACGGCAGCGCGACGTTGACGATGCTGACGTCGAGCAGGCTCATGAAGCCGGCGACCTGGGTGACCGCCAGCGCCCGCCAGCGCTTCGGGTCCGCCGCCTCCGAGGGTGCCTGCTCGGTGGCGCGAGTCATGTCCGCATCATCGCCGGCGGGCTACCCGGTCACCTGACCCGGTAGGCACGCTCGCGCATGATGTGGTCGAGCAGGCCCAGCGCCGCCAGGACCACCGCCGCGCCCTCGGCCCAGGCGGACAGGACCTTGCCGGGCACGTCCCAGGTGTTCTCGTACATGTCCGGCAAGGGGCCCAGTGACCCCACGTCGACATAGCGATAGAGCAACACGGCGCCGAGCGCGCTCGCGGCCACCAGCAGCGCCGCGATCCAGGTGCTCCGGCGCGGCCACAGCAGCAGCAACAGCGCCACCGCGCAGGCGACGCCCGCCTCCACCCGGAACAGGTTGCCCTGGGTGATGGTGCCGGAGACCTCGTCGTACCCCGAGGCGTTGTAGGCGTGGACCCCGGCGTCGATGCCCAGGGCCGCGGCGGTGCCGATCCGCAGCGCCCACGGGACGAGCGGCGATCGTGCCAGGCCGCCGCGCTGCGCCTGCGTGGCCGTGGCGCCCGCCCGGTCACGACCCGCCATGTCAGGTCACCGCGCTGCCGGCTGGCGCCACCACGTACCACTTGGCGCCGAAGGCATTCAGGTTCTGCCCGCTCTGCTGCCCGGGCCCGCTGTCGCCGGAGTAGTGGTACAGCGGGTGCTTGTTGTAGGTGACCTGGGTGGTGCCGTCGCTGCGCTTGATCGTGCCGAGCATCGAGGCCTTGACGCCGCTGGCCGCCTTGGGCGTGCCGGCGCTCTGGTCGACCGGCCACGCCGCGGCGCACGCACCGGAGCACGCGGACTGGTTCGGCTGGTCCTTCTGGAACAGGTAGAGCGTCCGGCCGCTGCCGTCCACCAGGATCTGCCCGAGCTTGGTGTTGCTGGTGGAGACCGTCGCGGTGGTCGTGGCGCCGGTCGTCGGCGCGCCGCCGCCGCCGTACCCGCCGCCACCGCCGCCTCCGCCGGAGCTCGACCCGCCGGAGTTGTTGTTGCTGCTGCCGCACCCCGCCGCGACCAGCGCGATCGGGGCGAGGGCGGCGAGCGCCAGCAGCCAGCCCCGCCGGGGCCGTGGCCCGGCCCGCTGCGATCTCCCGATGCGATGCAACCCGCGCACGTGCATCCCCCCTTGGTGTCCACGGAGCAACCGGAGCGGGTACCACCGCCCGATCGGCGCAAACAGCCTCAGCTCAGATCCCGCGGGCCGCGGCCCCCGAGGCGGAGCCGCCGCGGCCCGCGGGACGGCCATCGGTCCGGGGCGGCAGGGCCGAAGGACTGCGGCAGGGCCGAAAGGACTCTTGACCGGTCTGTGGGCCGGCTCTACCGTGACCGTTTCTGACCCCGGATCCGGGCACAGGGGGGCTGCAAATGTCCGACGGGCGTTCAGCTCCGGCCGTTGCCGAGGCGGCCGCGCTCCAGACGCGCGGGCCCGACGCGGTACCGGTGGAGCTGTCCATCAACGGCGTGACCCACGAGCTTCGCATCGAGCCCCGGGTCAGCCTGCTCGACGCGCTTCGCGAGCGCCTCGACCTCACCGGCACCAAGAAGGGCTGCGACCAGGGCACCTGCGGCGCATGCACCGTCTGGGTGGACGGGCGGCGGGTGCTGGCCTGCCTCACCCTGGCGATGGTCTGCGAGGGCCACGAGGTGACCACCATCGAGGGGCTCGCCTCCGGCGAGGAGCTGCACCCGATGCAGCGCGCCTTCCTCGACCACGACGCCTTCCAGTGCGGCTACTGCACGGCCGGCCAGATCATGTCGGCGGTGGCGCTGCTGGAGGAGGGGCACGCCTCCAGCGACGCCGAGATCGCCGAGTGGATGAGCGGCAACATCTGCCGCTGCGCCGCCTACCCCAACATCCGCGCAGCGGTCCGCGAGGTCCGCGACGGCCAGCGGGGAGGCGCCAGTGCAGCCGGTTAGCTACGCGCGGGCGACCGACGTGACCAGCGCGATCGCCACCGTCAGCGCCGACCCGGAGAGCGCCTTCCTGGCCGGCGGCACGACCGAGGTGGACCTGCTGCGGCAGGACGTGGTGCGGCCGAAGCGGCTGGTCGACATCAACGCGCTGCCGCTCACCGAGATCGAGGACCTTCCGGGTGGCGGGCTGCGCATCGGCGCGCTCGCGCGGATGAGCGACGTGGCCGAGGCCCCGGGCGTGGTGGAACGGTTCCCAGTGATCTCGCAGGCGCTAGTGCTGGGAGCCTCCGCGCAATTGCGGCACATGGCCTCGATGGGCGGCAACCTGCTGCAACGGGTGCGCTGCAGCTACTTCCGCGACATCGCGTCGCCGTGCAACAAGCGGGTCCCAGGGACCGGCTGCTCGGCGCTGGAGGGGATCAACCGGGGCCATGCCGTGCTCGGCACCAGCGACCACTGCATCGCCACCCACCCCTCCGACCTGGCCGTCGCGCTGATGGCGCTCGACGCGGTGGTGCACACCGACGGGCCGAGCGGCCACCGCGCGATCGGGATCGACGACTTCTTCCTGCTCCCCGGCGACACGCCGCACATCGAGCACCCGCTGCAGCACGGCGAACTGGTGGTGAGCATCGAGGTGCCGCCGACGCCGGTCGCCCGCCGCTCGCTGTACCTGAAGGTCCGCGACCGCGAGTCCTACGAGTTCGCGCTCGCCTCGGTGGCCGTCGCGCTGCGCGTGGAGGGCGGTCGGGTCGGCGAGGTCCGGCTGGCGCTCGGCGGCGTCGCCACCAAGCCGTGGCGGGCGCGCCAGGCCGAGCGGGAGCTGCTCGGCCAGCCCGCCGAGCGGGCCAGCTTCGCCCGCGCCGCCGCGGCGGAGATGGCGGCGGCGGTGCCCAGGGGCATGAACGCCTTCAAGGTCGAGCTGGCGCAGCGGGCGATGGTCCGCGCGCTGGAGCAGGCCACCAGAATGGGAGGTGCGGCATGACCGTGGCCATCGGCCAGCCGGTCGACCGCGTCGACGGCCGCGCCAAGGTCACCGGCGCCGGCCGCTACTCGGCCGAGATCAACCTGCCGAACCTGGTCCACGCCGTGCTGATCGGCGCGGAGGTGCCCAGCGGGCGGGTCGACGCCGTCGACACCCGCGAGGCCGAGCGGGCGCCGGGCGTGCTGGCGGTGCTGACCCACCGGAACCTGCCGAAGATCGCCCAGCAGCCGCCGCTGTTCCCGTCGCTGTTCGGGCACGCGGCGCCCGGCGAGACGTTCTTCCCGATGCAGGACCCGACGGTCCACTACGCCGGGCAACCGGTCGCGATGGTGGTCGCCGACACGCTCGAGCGCGCCCAGCACGCGGCGACGCTGCTGCGGATCGGCTACCAGACGGCGCCCTCGATCACCACCATCGAGCAGGGGCGCGACCAGGCCTACGAGCCGGAGAAGGTCTTCGGCGGCCTGCTGCCGGGGCGCATCGAGCATGGCGACGTCGACGCCGGCCTCGCCCAGGCCGAGGTGCGGGTCGAGTCGACGTACCGCTATGCCGCCAACCATCACAACCCGATCGAACCTTCCGCCACCACCGCCGTCTGGGACGACGACCAGGTGACCCTCTACGACTCGACCATGGGCATCACCGCCACGCGACTGACGGTCGCCGCGCTGCTGGGCCTGCCGCCCACCAAGGTGCGGGTCATCACGCGCTTCGTCGGGGGCGCGTTCGGCTGCAAGGCGATGGTCTGGCCCCACGCGACGCTGGGCGCCATGGCCGCCCGGCAGGTCGGGCGGCCGGTCAAGCTCGCCCTGACCCGTGGGCAGATGTTCACCTCCGCCGGCCACCGCGAGGAGCAGGAGCAGCAGATCGCCCTCGGCGCGACCAGGGACGGTCGCCTCACCGCGCTGCGTCACCGCAAGATCTCACCGACGTCGCCGTTCGACGACTGGGCCGAGCCGTCCATCGGGACCGACGCGCAGACCTATGCGTGCCCCAACTATCAGGGCTTCTACCAGCTCATCCGGGCCAACACCATGACGCCGACGTTCACCCGCGCCCCGGGCGAGGCCACCGGCATGTTCGCGCTGGAGTGCGCCATGGACGAGCTCGCCGAACAGCTCGGCCTCGACCCGATCGAGCTGCGCCTGCGCAACCACGCCGACGTCGACCCGATCAGCGGCAACCCCTGGTCGAGCAAGGGCCTGAAGGAGTGCTACCAGCGCGGCGCCGAGCGCTTCGGCTGGCGGCGGCGGAACCCGGCGCCGGGCTCCCGGCGCGACGGGAACTGGCTGATCGGCTCCGGGATGGCCGGTGCCGCCTACCCCGTCCCGGCGTTCCCCGGACTGCAGCCACAGCGGGCGCTGGCGCGCCTGTACGCCGACGGCAGCGCGGTCGTCCAGTGCGGCGCCCAGGAATTCGGCGGCGGGGTGGCGACCGCCATGACTCAGGTCGCCGCCGACGGGCTCGGTCTCCCGCTCGACCGCGTCCGCTTCGATCTCGGCGACACCGAATTGCCGAACACCTCCTCGGCGGTCGGCTCGGCGGGAGCGGGCCTGGTCAGCTCGGCGGTGCACCTGGCGGCCACGGCCCTGCGCGACCAGCTGGTCGCCCAGGCCATCGCCGACCACCGCTCGCCGCTGCACGGCGCCGACCCGCGCGCCGTGTTCGTGCGCGACGGGCGGATGATGCTGCTGGACAAGCCCGACAGCGGCGAGACCTACAGCGAGCTGCTGCGGCGCAACTACCAGGAGGAGGCCGACGCGCTGGGGACCTGGAACCCCACCGGCGCCGACACCGGCTACGCGACGACCACCTTCGGCGCCCAGTTCGCCGAGGTCGCGGTCGACGCCGACCTGGGGCTCGTGCGGGTGCGGCGGATGGTCGGCGCCTTCGCGCCCGGCCGGGTGCTGAACCCCAAGACCGCGCGCAGCCAGCTCATGGGCGGGATGCTCTGGGGCCTCGGCCAGGCCCTGCTGGAGGGCACCCGGATGGACGCCCGCATGGGCCGCTGGGCGAACACCAGCCTGGGCGACTACCTCGTGCCGGTGAACGCCGACGCGCCCGAGGTGGACGTGGAGCTGGTGGAGGTCCAGGACGAGGTGGTCAACCCGCTGGGCGTCAAAGGCGTCGGCGAGATCGGCCAGGTCGGCGCGGCCGCCGCGATCGCCAACGCGGTCTTCAACGCCACCGGCCGGCGCGTCCGCGAGCTGCCGATCGCACTCGAGCAGCTGCTGTAGCGAGGCGGTCGTGAGCCACCGTACCGGTGCACGCCGAGCGGCTGGCGAGGCTGGCGGGGCGCCCGCCAGCCTCGCCGCCGCCTGGACGCCGGCGACCGCGGTGATCACCCGGGAGGTCGACCCGGGTCGGGAGTCCGACTACGAGGAGTGGTCGCGGCGGTTCCTGGACGCCGTCGCGCGCGTCCCCGGCTACCAGGGCGCGACGTTCGTGGGCCCGCCGCACCGCGAGCCCGGACGGCGCATGCTGATCCTGCGCTTCGCCGACCGGGGCTCGCTGCGGCGCTGGGTCGACTCAGCGGAGCGCAAAGCGCTCACCGCCGAGTCCGACGCGTTCTCGAAGCACGTCTACGAGGAGCCGTCCAGCCTGGAGACTTGGTTCACCATCCCGGGCCTCGGCGCGGTCGAGCCGCCGCCGCGCTGGAAGATGGCGCTGGTGACCACCCCGGCGGCCTATGTCCTCATCACGGTGATCCTGGCGGTCCTGTCCCCGTTCGGGGAGTCCTGGCCGGCCGCTGTGACCAACGCGGTGGTCACCGTGCTGATGGTCGCGCTGCTGACCTGGGTGGCGATGCCGCTGCTCACCCGCGGGCTGCGCGCCTGGCTGTACCCGCCGTCGTCGCGCGGCGACCGCCGCGGGAGGAGCTAGCGCACCGCACTGGGGTGCAGCTCCGGGCGGTAGCCGGCCGCCAGCACCGCCACGCTCGCCCGCGGTGTGACCACGGTCGCCTCGCCGGTGCCCGCCCGGGAGCGCCGCTCGCGGTAGCCGCCGAAGCTCCAGGCCAGCAGCTCGTCCCCGAGGAGCAGCCAGGGCTCGCCGTCCAGCTCGACCATGGTCCCGTCGGGCAGCGCGTCCAGCCGCTCCCGGTAGGTGCGCCTGGTCGCGGTGGCGGCGAGCCGGTCGCGGTGGAGCCTGGCGTCGATCCCGCTCGCGTTCGCCGGGTCGTCGGGGTTCGCGCCGGCCCATGCCGCCTTGTAGGCGCGGTACGCGGCGTTGCGGCACTCGCCGCAGGGCCGGTGCCCGGCGGCCAGCCCGGTGGCCTCGTCGAGGAAGAACAGCTCGGTCTGCCGGCCAGGCGTCCAGACCGTCCGCCGGCGGCCCTTGAACTCCAGCACGCAGATGAGCCAGTCCTTGCCACGGGAGTAGCGGGCCAGCCGGCCGTCGCGGTCGAGCAGCGCGCCGCGGCTGCCCCAGAACGTCCCACGGTCGGGCACGGCGACCAGCTCCCCGTCCGGCCGTACGCGGTTCTGTCGCGGCATCCGCGCCTCCCTCGTCTCCCCTCCGGCCGGCGCGGCGCCGGCCAGCTCGACCCTACCGCCGCGCTGCCACAGCACTAGGGAGCCGCATCTCGGAAATGAGGGCCTGACCTCGGCGGATGTACATCGTCCTCCCCATGTGCGGGGTGGGGTCTTAGCCCGATCCTGGGCTCGGTGAGAACCGACAGCGAACACCCAGGGGGATCCGATGCATCCGGAGATGACCAGGCAGCTCGCGGCGCAGCACATCGCCGAGCTCCAGCAGCAGGCCGCCACCTGGCGGCTGGTCCGCGAGCTGCGGGCCAGCCGGGAGGGCGAGTCGCAGCGGCGGCGCTCGGTCTGGGAGCGCCTGCGCTTCCGGCAGCCCCACCCGGCCACCACCACGTGATCCCGCAGCGGCATCTGCGATGATCGATGGCGTGGTCGGGCGTGTCACCTGTCCGGTGCTGGTGGGTCGCGGTGGCGAGCTCGCCCAGCTTGGGGCGGTGCTGCAGCGCGCGGCCAGCGGCCAGCCCGCCATCATGGTGGTGGCGGGCGAAGCCGGCGTCGGCAAGACCCGCCTGATCGCCGAACTGGCCCACCACGCGGCGGCTGCGGGTGTGGTCACCCTCAGCGGTGGCTGCCTGGACGGCCCACCCGCGCGGGCCGCCGCCACGTTCGAGGATCCGCTGGGCCTCACGCCCAGGGAGCGCGAGGTGCTCGCGCTGATCGCCGACGGCCGCACCAACCGCCAGATCGCCGAGACGCTGTTCATCAGCCCCAAGACCGCCAGCGTCCACGTGTCCAACATCCTCGCCAAGCTCGGCGTGGCCAACCGCGGCGAGGCCGCCGCGGTCGCCCACCGGCTGCGCCTCACCGGCTGAGCACGGCTCCGGCGGCCTCCGCCAGCTCGTCTACCCGCCCGGTCCCACCCGTCTCGCCAGAACGATCCCGTCGTGGGAGTACGCCACGCGGAACTCCTTGCCCGGGCCCACCAGACGCCCATACAGCTGGCTCCGGTCGCCGAGCGCCCGAGTGTCCAGCAGCAGGTACCGCACCGTGCCCGGATCGGGCGGGTTCTCGCCGCGGAGGCCCCAGTTCGTCGGCGTCCACGGGTTCGGGAACTCGTAGACCCGCACCCTGTGGGTCAGGTGCGGCATGAACAGATCGCTGGCGCTCACGCTCGCGTCGGCGGGCAGCAGGTCGATCACGCGGTTGACCGCCGTGAGCCTCGGCTGTGGCCCGACCCAGATGCCGGTGCGGTAGTGGACCCCCAGCGGGGAGGGCGACCAGGCCAGGTTGGTGGCCAGCGCGATCGCGGCGACCAGCCCGACCAGGAGGCGCCGGACGACCGTCGCTCGCCCGAGCCGCGCAATCGCCTCGACGGTGGCCAGGAAGACCGCCGCCAGCACGATCGCGGTGTACTGGAAGCGGGCGTCGTGCGTGGGCGGGTGCGCGGACGCCACGTTGACCAGCGCCTGCGGCCCTGCGATCGCGAGCACCAGCGGGGCCGCAGGCGGCAGCAGGGCGACCGGAGCGAGCACCTGCCAGTAGTAGCGCAGCCGGTCGGGCTGGGTGGCCAGATGCAGGATCCGGCTCGGGTGGAGCACCAGGTTGCCGAGGATGGCGCCCGCCGAGTCCCCGAACCCGGGAAAGAACTGCTGGTAGTAGTACGGGCCGGTGCCGCCGCCGGCAAGCGGGATGATCACGTCGGTGGCGATCAGGAACCAGCCCACCCCTGCGGCCGCCGTCAGCGCCCCGGCCCGTCGCTCGCCGCGCAGCACCAGCAGCAGCCCGAGCGCGGCCACGGCGAGCGCGGCGTCCTCCTTGCAGGCCAGGGCCGCCGCGACCGCGATCGCGAAGCAGCCCCAGCGGCGCCGCCGAGCCAGCCAGTACGCGAACAGCAGCGGCGTGATGACCAGCGCGTCCGGGTGGAACTGGAACCAGTTGATCCACTCCAGCGACGGGTTGAGCAGGAAGGCTCCCGCGAGCGCGACTCCGAGCCAGGAGCTGCCCAGGCGGTCCCGGGCGAGCAGCCACACCGGCACCGCGCCCAGCGCCATCCAGACCGTCTCGACCAGGTAGAGAAAATGCGGGCCCGCGCCCAGCCAGTAGGCCGGCACGAACAGCAGGGTGATCGGATTGACGTGGTGGCCGAAGAAATTGAGCCCACGCCCGGTCAGGAACGGCTCCTTGAACCGGGAGAGCAACCAGATCCCCTGGTCGTAGAGGCCCATGTCGAAGCCGTACGTGCCGAAATTCGACTGCTGTGCCCAGGTCAGGCTGCCGAGGATCAGCACGTACGCCGCCACCGACGCCCCCAGGACCACCTCGGGCACGACGACCAGCCTCCGGGTTCGTCGTCCGGAGGCTGGCTCGACCGCGTCTGGCCCGGGCGCTCGGTTGTCGGGGTCGCCTGGAGGTTTCCCGAGCTGATCGGACCGCTGAGCGTGGGGGGACATCGCCGGTAGTGTAAGCGGTCGCCCGACCCGCACAGGCGGCCCACCACGCGATCGCCTCCGCGGCGGCCACGGATGTAACGTCGCACGCCGATTGGTCGCTCATTCGCCAGGACGTGTTCTCCGTTCGCGCGCCTCCCCACATCGCGCGGACGCGGTCGCCGCTTCTCGAGCCAACGGAGGGATGCCTGTGTTCGGTCTGGTACGAAAAATGGTCGCCAAACGATCGAGCAGATTGCTGCTGATCGGCGTGGCGCTGCTGCTGGTGGGCGGCGCACCCCTCCTGGCGGGGCTCGCCTCCGCCGCTCCCAACCCGGCGGGCAACAACGGCACGATCAAGGTCGACCGTGAGCCGTTCGACGACGCCCCCAACAACGAGCCGCACGTCGGTTGCACGTTCCAGGTCGACTTCTACGGCTACGACCAGGGCAACCTCAACGCCGACGTCACCTTCACGGCACACCCGCCGACCGGCGACGAGCAGGTCCTGCTGACCGACAGGGTCTTCATCGGCCAGGACGACAACTCCGGCGGTGGCAGCGAGGCCGGCCTCGACGCCTCCAAGGAGTACACCCTGGACCTGACCGGCATCGAGCCCCACCCGAACCAGGGCGTCCACGTGAAGCTGACCATCCACGCGGACGGCTCCGAGGGCGCGGACACCAAGCACAAGGTGTTCTGGGTGACCGGCTGCGAGACGTCGCCCACCACCAGCACCACCGTCGGGTCGACCACCACGACCACGGTCGGGCAGACCACCACCACCACCGCCGGTGCGACCACCACCACCGCCGGCGCGACCACCACCACCGCCGGTGCGACGACCACCACGGGCGGGGCGACCACCACCACCGCCGGGGCCACGACCACGACGGCTGGGGCCACGACCACGACCGTCGGCGCGACCACCACCACGTTCCCGCAGACGACCACCACGACGCCGTAACAGCCGCACGCCATGGGCCTGGAGCCCTCCCGGACCACCGGGGGCTCCAGGCCCATCCGTGTGCGGGGTGGAACGGCCCGGCGTCCCGGTTCAGTGGGGGTCCTGGCGCTGCCGGTCCAGTCGCCGCCGAGCCCTCGGCCGGCTGGCGGCGGGCTCCACTGTCACCTCGCCCGACGGCGGCGGAGCCGGCGCCGTCCCGCGCTCCAGCGCCGCGCCGGTCAGCCGCGCCATGCGCTCGCAGGCGTGGCGGGCGAAGCGTCGCTGCACCGTCCGGCCGAACAACCGGAACCCCAGGCGGATCACCGGGTTGGGGATGTGCGCCGCCTTGGAGACGACGTGGATGCGGAACTCGACCGACCCGCTGTCGAGCCACTTCCAGACCTCGTAGTCCATCTGCCCCATCTCGAGATGGCCCTGCAGCGTCCGGTAGTTCCAGCCCCACACCTTGACGGGGTGCCCGTCGACGTCACGCAGCTCGTCGTTGACGCCGCCGACCCGGCAGCCGAAGGTGAACCGCAGGCCGAGAAACCTGCCCTCGAGCAGCATGTCGCGCTGCTCCAGCGGCCGATCCGGGTAGTAGATCGCCCGCACGATCGACGGATCGGCGAAGGCATAGTCGCGCATGAGCCGCCGCGCGACCCGCCAGCTCCCGTCCGGCAACGGCTTCCCGGGCGGCTCGGCGGGGAGCGCCTGGCAATAGTCGTCGACGTGCCAGCCGTTCTCCGGGGTGAACTCGCCGCGCCGCTCCAGATCGAAATTCAGGCCCTTGTCGTGCAATTCGTCGAGGGCTTTCCGGGCCGCCGGGTTGCCGAACCGCGGCGCCTCATCCATCCGGTAGCCGCTCCACGCGGCGCGTGTGGATCTGGACGCCGCCGCGGATGCGTCCACCGGCGAGGCGGGCGATGCGCTCGCAGAAATGCGTCCACATGTGCAGCTGCATTTCCTTCACGACCCGAACCCGGTCGTACAGCAATTCGGAGAGGCGGTCGCCGCTGCGCGCCCAGGACTCGATCTCGAAGCGCAGCGCGCCGTCCTCCCTGCTCGCGCGGAACTCGATCTGCCCAGCCTCGAGGTGGCCGCGGAGCGTGGCCAGCCGCACCGAGGTGGGGCCGCGGTCGATCACCCGCACCGGGCCGTCCCAGGGTCCCGGCATGCGCACCATGTACTCGTCCCCGACCCGCATCGGACCGCGCGCACCGCGTGTCTTGTGGAAGATCGCCACCTCGACCGGCGCCGCGCGGTTGGGGTTCTCCGCGATCAGCCCGATGACCTGCTCGGGTCGCATGGACGAGTCCTCGATGCGTACCCTGTAGCGGCGGCGAAACAGCGGTCCCGCGCCGCTGGAGACGCCCTGCACCCGCTGGTCGAGCAGGTCGTCGGGGATCGGCGGGCCGACGTCGTCCGGGGTTCCCGCCTGGTCGACCCGGTGCAGCGGCGAGGTCCGCCACAGGTATCGCCAGGACGCGAGGCCCATCCCCAGCGGCCAGCGCCCCACGGTCCCGATCCGACGCGCGAGTCCCATCTGCCTGCCCCCCTTCCCGCTGGCCGCCTACCCGAGGACAGCGGCGTGGAACCCGGTGAGCGCGGCCGCTCGAAGGGAAGACGGAGGACCGAGCGGCCGGGACGGGAGGCTGGCCGGAAGCGGATGAGGGGGACGATGCTCGCCAAAGGACTGTACCGCCTGGGGGTGCGCAGCCTGCACCTGCAGCTCGCCTCGCTGGGGTCGATCGTGCTGTGCCTGTCGCTGTGGATCCGCGCCAAGACCATCGACCAGGAGGAGCGCGGCAACGCCGAGCGCCGCGCCATCTTCGTCGGCCTGTGGCCACCGATGTTCTGGCTGATCGGCGACTCGATCCAGCAGCACGAGCGATAGCCGGCTGCGCCCCGGCGTCCAGCCGCCGAGCCCACGGCGCCGCTTGCGAACGACCTACGACTCCGCGTCGCCGGGTTCCTCAGGATGGCGGCGGGATCGGCTGCGGGTCCTGTTCGAGGTGGGCATAGCCGGCCGAGTGCACCGCGACCCCGAGCAGGCCGGTTGCCTCGACCAGGAACGACCTGCTCGTCCGGCGGCGGAAGACCTCCTGGCGATTGACCACCAGCAGGGCAGCCAGGAGCGGGATGGCCACGGAGAACGCGGCCACGCAGATCCTGACGGCCACCTCTTCCCAGCCCTCCGGTTACCCGGCTCCCTGATCGCCCCAGGCGTTGTCGATGACGTACAACCAGCTGCCGTCGGGCTGGCGCCTTGCGACCTCCGCCGTGGTGGCGCCGAGGGCGAGCGGCTCGCCGTCGGGACGGGTGCCCTCCAACAACCAGGTGTTGGAGAGATAGGCGAGGTCGCCGACGGTGACCACGAGCTTGGTGTCCAGGCTGATGCGTCCCCCGAGCGCCAGGTAGGCCTCCAGCGCCGCCCGCACCTGCTCGGTGCCCTTGGCGACGCTGCCGGGCTGGGGGACCAGCGCCGAGTCGGGCTCGTACAGCGTCATCAGGCCGTCGATGTCGCCGGCGTTGAACATCTCCTCGAACAACCGGTGGATCTGCTCGGGCGTGGTCGCGGGCATGGCATCCCCTTCCGTCAGCGCCACCTGCGGCTCGGCTGCGCCTCAGCACGAGGACCCAATGATCCCTCACCGGGCGCCTGGCCGTTCGGCCAACGGGGCCTCGCGGCTGTCAGGCGCGGGCCAGGAGGTCCCGGACGATCAGCGTCGCGGCGGCCGGGGCACCCTTGACGAAGCCGAAGAACGGTCCGAAGTCCTGGGTCGCGGTGAAGCCGGGAAGGTAGAGCCCGGAGAGGCTCGCCCCGATCGCCTCGTCGAGCACGGGAAAGCCGTCGGCCACCCGGACCTGATCGAGGATCCCCTCCAGGTAGGGGACCCGTGCGACGTCGGCGCGGTAGCCGCAGGCGAAGACCACCTGATCCACCGTCAGCCGCTCGCCGTTCGACAGGCCCACCGTCAGCTCGCCGCCAGCGGTCTCCTCGAACTGGACGACCTCGGTGCCGGGCCAGCGACGAATGGACCGGCTGGTGAGCCTCGGGGTGAGCCACCACTCCAAGGTGAGCCGGCCAACCTCCCAGAACCGCCTGGCGATCGCGTCCCGCTCGCTGGCCGGGAGGTCGCGCCACCAGCCCCGGACCCGCATGGTCGCTTCCACGAGCGGATCCACGAACCGCCAGCTCACCCGGTCGAACCGTGGGACGTCGTGGCGGTGGGCGAGGTCGATCCGCTCGGCGCCGTGCTCGGCCAGCAGGGCCGCCCACTCGTACGCGCTCTGCCGCCCACCGACGATCAGCACCCGGGCTCCGGCCAGGTCCTCGAAGCGCACGAGGTCACAGGTGTGCGTCGCCCTGCCGGGCGGGACCGACACCGCCCAGTCCGGCAGGCTGGCGAAATGGCGGATCCCTGGCGCGGCGGCCACGGCGTCGGCGACCACCCGGTCACCGCCGTCCAGCACGGCGACGAACCGGCCGTCGGGCTTGTCGAGGTGGGCGACCAAGTCCTCGTGGACCTCGATCCCCTTGGCCTGCTGGAACCATTCCACGTAGTCCAGGAACACGCCGATGGGCAGGGGATCGACGTCCGTCGGGGCGATGGCACGCTCCTCAAGGAACGCCTCGAGGGTGTGGACGCCGGCGGCGTCGAGGTGCCAGTCTGGCCCCGAGCGGAGGAACATCCCCGCAGGCATGTGCTCCCGCCAGAAGCCCATGGGCTTCCCGAGGACGACCGTCTCGATGCCGTGCTGCCTGGCGAGCGCGGCCGTCGAGAGCGCATACGGTCCGGCCCCGATGACCAGCAACGACGTGGTGGTCGTCATCAGCGCCCCCCTGCATTCGCTGGCTGACCCGACCAGCGTAGACTCGGCCGCAGGATGGTTCCAGACATGCCACGCTCGGTGATCGTCGCCGCCGTCAGGACGCCGGTCGGTAGGTTCGGCTCGGCGCTGCGGTCCCGCTCGGCCGTGGACCTGGGAGCGGTCGCGATCGCCGAGGCTGTCGCCCGGGCGGCGGTGCCGCCAGGCGAGGTCGACTACGTCCTCATGGGCCAGGTGCTGCAGGCCGGAGCGGGCCAGATCACCGCCCGCCAGGCCGCGATCGCTGCCGGCATTCCGATCCAGACGCCGGCGATCACCCTCAACAAGGTCTGCCTGTCGAGCCTGACCGCCGTTGCCCTGGCGGACCAGTTGATCCGGGCCGGCGAGATCGAGGTGGCGGTCGCCGGTGGGATGGAGTCCATGACCAACGCCCCCTACGTCGTCCCCGGGGCCCGCTGGGGCGTGCGAGCGGGACCTGGCGAGCTCGTCGACACGATGATCCACGACGGGCTGTGGTCGACGTTCACCGGGCAGCACATGGGCGAGTCCTCCGATCAGGTGAACGCGGCGCTGGAGATCTCCCGGCGCGACCAGGACGCCTGGGCGGCCCGCTCGCACCAGCGCGCGGCGGCGGCCTGGGCGTCCGGGCGGTTCGCCGGCGAGGTGGTCGGCGTCCAGGTGCGGGACCGTGCCGGCGCGACCGCCGTGGTCGAGCGCGACGAGGGCATCCGCCCGTCGACGACGGAGGAGTCCCTCGCCGGGCTGCCGCCGGCGTTCACCCCGGACGGGACCATCACCGCGGGGAATGCCTCGCAGCTCTCGGATGGCGCGGCCGCGATCGTGGTGATGCGCGCCGATCGCGCCGAGGCGCTCGGCGTCGAGCCGCTCGCCGAGATCGTCGCCCACGGCATGTGCGCCGATCGATATGCGTACCTGCACACCGTTCCGGCGATCGCGCTGGAGAAGGCGCTCAAGAAGGCCGGCAGGGACGTCCACGACCTCGGCCTGCTCGAGATCAACGAGGCCTTCGCCTCGGTCGCGGTGCACGCCGCCCGCATGCTCGGTGCCGACCAGGAGATCGTCAACGTCAACGGCGGCTCGGTGGCGCTGGGCCACGCCCTGGGATCCACCGGGGCCCGAATGATCGTGACGCTCGTGCACGAGCTGCGCCGCCGCCAGGTGGAGTATGGCGCCGCCACCCTGTGCGGCGGCGGCGGCCAGGGCGACGCCCTGCTGCTCCGTCTCCCCACCCGCTGACACCAAGGCAACCCAAGTCCGCGTGTGCCGCGGGCTGCTCACGTGGCGGCGCTGGCTCGCGCCGCGGTGACCACGAGGGTGGTGTAGCGCATCGTGAAGCTGCCTCCCAGCGCGTCGACGGCGGCCCCGATGCCCTCCAGCACCTCTTGGAGCTTGGCGGGCGGGAGCTGGCTGTGGTCGCTCTGGGTGGGCAGCTGGTCCAGCCACTCGTCACGGGTGTCCTCCTGGACCACCTCCTCCGCCTCGTGCAGGTCTGTCGTGACGAGGAAGAGCTGGCCGAGAAGCCGGTCGACCGTTCCGGCGTAGAACTCCTCGAACGAGCGCCTGCCGATCGCCACCCTCCTCCCTCCGCCGGTCGCTTCGTCCTCGCCGTGACAGGCACACCTCCGGCGCGGGCTCGAGGTGGCAGCCGGCCGAAAATGCCGGCGGCGCCGGACGTAGGGCAGGTCCGGTGCCGCCGCAGGTGACCAGGCGCAGGGCCTGCCCGGCCATGGCGCCGAACATGGCCTCCCTGGGTAAGTCGGCCTTCGGGTACCGGTGGACGCTGGAGACCTCGAAGCGAAGGGGGCGTCGCAGGGGAATCAGCATGGTGGAGGGTACGCCGGCGCCCCGACAGCCCAGCTCGTAGCGATCGTGCTCGCAGGAATCATGCGTTCCTAGCGCTGGTGGGTGACGAGGTCCGCTGGACCCTGGTCAGGGGCGACCACGAGTGGCACAGCTGTGTGCTCGGCACGACCTACCCAGGCTCGTCGTTGGACGTGGATGTGGAGATCCTCGACCTCGACGGGACGGAAGGGACCGCGGCTGGATGGGTGGCGCTGCGGCGGGGCCGGCTGGCGATCAGCGTTGGCCGGACCCAGGAGGTGGCTGAGCCCGACTGGAAGACGGGTCGCCAAGCGGTCTGGATGCCTGCCGAGGAGCATCATGCCGATTGGCCTGCCGGCGTGCCGGAGACGGTGGGTGTCGTCCTGCGCATTCGTTCCGTCCGCTGCCACGTTGCGCCGGAGGCGCCCGGCAACAAGGTGCTGCGGCCAGTGCAGGGGACGGCGACCCTCACGGACATGCTCCGGGTGCCGGCGGGAGCGGTCGAGCCTTCCGATGGCGTCGACGACCAGGGGTCGGCCCTCGCGCGCCAGTTCGTGGGCTATCTGGTCGACCTTGAGGTCGCTGAAGCGCGGGACGGTGGCTTGCAGCCAGCAACGACCTGAGCAGTGGCCGCGCCGCAGGGATGGCCGTGCAGACCACGACAGTCGAGTTCCAAGGCGCCCAGCTCGAGGCGCGATGGCGCCGTAGCGACCTGCGGCTGCGAGACAAGACCTTGTGACAGATGACATGAAGACACGATAGGGCGGCAAGTTGGGCCCACTGGAGCTGGCGTGCCGCCGGCGCGGTGCCCGCGCGGCTCACCCGCGCCTGCTGACTGGGAACATCCGGGCCTGATTTGGCCGTTGTCCTCACGGAAATCTCGCAACGACCAGAAACGGACTCGACCATGACAGCAGCGACCGGCATCGAGCCAGATGCGTCAACCAAGGACCGTCTCGAGATCCGCCGCGGCCTGAAGGTCGCCGGCTACGCCGCCGCGGCCTGGTGCATCGGGTTTGCCGGCGTGAGCGCCTGGCAGCTCGCGACCGGAGGCGGCCTGGAAGACCAGTTCGCCGCCTACGCCTCCGGGCTCACCGCGATGGTGGCCCTCGTGCTGATCCTCAAGCTGGCCGGGGCGGTCTTCGCGCTGGCCGCCATCTGGCCGGGGCAGGGGTGGATCTCCCCGCGCCACCTCGCGACTGCGCTGTGGGGAGCCTTCGGCGTGCTCGCGCTGTACTCAGCCGGGAACATCTTCATCACGGTCACGACCGTCACCGGGCTCATCGGACCATCGGCCGCCTGGACGGCAGCCGGCGGCGTCACGCCCAAGGCCATCCTCTACGTGCTGTTCTGCTTTGCCGGTGCTGCCTCGTTCGGGACAGTGGCGGTCTCCTACGGCCGCCGGCACCGCACGCCGTGGACAGCGGCGTGGATCGGGCTGCTGGGCGCGCCGCTGCTGCTCGGGCTCATCCTCGCCGTCGCCCCGGCCATCCTCCGCGCCCTCGGCCTCATGCCCGGGTAGCGCCGGTCGCCGGCCCGGTGGGGCCAGGCCAGCACGTCTGGGGGCAACAACGAACGCGGGCAGTATGACAAGGGGGCTACGGAGCTTCGCGATAGTTGGTGATTGCCGTGGCTATGCTCGGCGGTATGAGCCGATCAGCCGTCTCCCCCAATGGCCGGGTGCTGCGACACCCGGGAGATCTGCCATGGTTGGAACGCCGCCGGCTGCAGGCCGCCGACCTGTTCCAGCAGGGAGAGTCCAAAGGCGAAGTCGCTGGTTACCTGGGCGTCTCGGCACAGACTGCGGGCCGCTGGTGGCGCGCTGGCGTGATGGCGGCGTGGTCGGGATGCGCACCGCCTGCCAGGGCAAGCCGGCACGGCTCGGCCCCGCCGAGCTGGCCCGCATCAGGCGGGTGCTGGACCGCGGGGCAGTGGCGGCCGGGTTCGACAACGACCTGTGGACGCTTGCGCGGGTCGCCGAGGTGATCGAGCGGGTGACCGGCGTGGCGCACCATCCCGGGCACGTGTGGCGCATCCTCCAGGCGATGCGGTGGAGTCTGCAGGGCTCGATTCGTGCGTCGTCACCCGGACTTGCTGCGCAGCTTGCTTGCCAGGACGGGCCTCACCCTATGAATCATCAACCACCGCTGAGCACCACCATCACCAGCGCGTAGCCGATCCCGAGGAGCGCGAGCACGCCCACAAACCAGAGCGCCGCCAGGCCCAGGGCTCGCCACCACCCCGGTGTGTCGCTTCGGACGCTAGAGCGCAGCCAGATAAGCGGCCCGACGGCCACCGTGAGGAAGGCCCACAAGAACAGGGCCGCCGCCAGCGGCATCCCCCGCGCCAGGCCCAAGGCCCACAACCCGAGGCAGGCGACCAGCAGCAAGGGCGCGATCCAGCGCAGCTGCCGCAGGTAGCCGCGGATCGAGATGTCGTCGCGGTCCTCGGCGCTGGCAGCGGTTGTCATCTGAGGGGAGCCGCGGCTTGGCGCGGCTGAGCTTGGATCCGACGGCCGTCGTGGTTTGCGAAGGAACCTGGGCAACCACCACCACGGTCCCCGCAGCCGCTCGGTCTCAGCACGCAACCGCTCGGTCTCGGCGCTGAGGATGCCGCCCACCGTGTGTTCCACCAGCTGCTGCTCTTGCGGCGTGAGCGTCGCCGGATCTCGCTGGAGCAAGGTGAAGATGCGCCGGCGGAGATCCGGGTCTCGGATCTCACGGGCGAGCAGGTCCAGGATCTCCTGATCGTCGTCCATCTCGTTCCACGCCGACCTGCGTTGACCAGACCGAGGGTGTCGTGGTGCCGCACGCGCCGGGCAGGTGGGACCGGACTATACCAAGGCATTCACCTTCCCCACCGGTCTGGTCGGATTGTCATCCTGTCCACGTTCGTGGCCGGCCACCAAGGTCCTGGCCTGACTGGGCGACCGCCTGGCCCACCTACTGCCACGCCGCCCACCCCGGGCGGGCGGCACCCTGGCCTCCTGCGTTCAAGGTTCGCCTGGACGCCATGACCACAGCCCAGGGTCTGAGCCAACCACAAGGGCGTACCACGCCAAGCGCCACGTCCACACCCGCCGCCCGGCCGTGGCAGGAGGGTGCAGGTGCCGCCGGATTACACGGTTTGCCGGTGTGCGATGCGGGTGAGGGGGTGTGATGTGGGACGTCGCCGGGCCTTGGCGGCGCGAGCAGAGGAGGTGGCAACGGTGGATGGTTCCTTGTATGAGCGCCTCGGCGGAGTCGATGCCATCACGGCAGTCACCCGCGCCGCTGTAGATCGCCAAATGAAGGACGACCGCATCAACCAGAAGTACGCCAGGACCAACGTAGACCGGCTGATCAAAGAGTTCGTCGACCAGATCTGTCAGGCGACCGGCGGGCCGTGCACCTACACCGGGCGCAGCATGACGGAGGCGCATCACAACATGGGGGTGACGAACGGCGAGTTCCAGGCCTTCGTGGAAGACGTCGTCGCGGTTCTGGACGGCTTCAAGGTCGGGAAAGCTGAACAGGACGAACTCCTGAACATCCTGGCGCCCCTGCAGGGAGAGATCGTCGAAGTGGATTCGGACCAGGTCGGAACCCCGCTGCCGTCCGCGTTCGCACCGGCACCGGCCCTGTGAGCTGCGGCCACTTCCGCGACGGCTGCAGAACAACTACCTGAGGCCGTTGTTGTGCCGGGGAGGAACGACCGGGAGAAAAGCAGGTAGCGGCCAATCCCGCTCGTGATCACGAGACTGCCCGGGAAGAGCCACTCGGCCCGGTACAGCAGCCGGACCCTGGAAACTGTCAACCATCACCTGAAACCGCCACGTCAACCATCAGTTGGACCTAGGCATGACTCGCTCACATCGGCCTCAGGTGCCACGATGACCGCCATGGACCCTCGGCCGCTGACCAGGCGTGAGCAGGAAGTGCTCGAGGCGCTGTTGTCCGTTGACTTCCCAGGTGTCGACAACCTCCGCCGCCAGGCGAACGAGGTACTCGTCGTTGGTGAGTGCAGTTGCGGCTGCCCGTCCGTTGACTTCCAGCGTGGCCGCGGGTTGGGAATGACCATTCGCGTGAATGCTGGGCTCCCAGTCTCCTACGACGGCCTGTTCCTCTACACCATTGAGGACCCTGACCTTGGGGAGATCCTCGGCGGGATCGAGTGGGTCGGCGTGGGTGAGACCGATCCGGTCGAGCTTCCAGAGCCTTACTTGCTCAGCGTCGAACCTGCTTGATCCGGCAAATGGCGATGGTGGCGTCGTCGTGGTCTTTGCCGCGGGGCCATTGGTGGCCGTGGGGATCGGTGTACTCGGCTTGGCGTACCTGGTCGATGAGGGCGTGTGGGCCGTGCTGGTCGACGAGGTCGAGGGCGTCGGGCCAAGTGGCGAGGTGGAAGCGCTCGACCAGGCGGGCGGCGCCGTCGGTCGTCAGGGCGGCGCGGTTCAGTTGCTGGCGTGCGACGGTGCCGGTGATGGCCTGGTAGGCGGCGCCGGGGAGGGTGCTGGCGACCCAGTAGCCGCCGGGGCGGTTGCGGTGCTGGCGTTGGGCGTCGACCAGGCGGCGTAGCCCGGTGGCGTGGTCCTCGGCGCCGGTCTCGTGCTGCCTGAGGCGTGCGCGCCAGGTCGCGGTCCCGCTGCCGCAGCTCGGCGCCGGGCCGGTGCGGCTGGCCCGCTGGGGCTCCCAGCTCGACCTGCGGCCGGTCCAGACCCGAGGCGAGCTGACCGCCGAGGCGGTGGCCGGCTACATCGCCAAGTACGCCACAAAGGCGACCGAGGACTTCGGCCCCGCGCTGGACCGTCGCCTCAACGAATGCGAGATCGACGGCCTGGAGGTCCCGCCACACGTGTTGGAACTGGTGCGGGCCTGCTGGCGGCTGGGCGGCCACCCGAGGCTCAAGGACCTGCGGCTGCGGCAGTGGGCGCACATGCTCGGCTTCCGTGGGCACTGGCAGACCAAGAGCCGCCGCTACTCGATCACCTTCACCAGCCTGCGCCGCGCCCGCGCGGAGTACGGCAGGCGCCGGCGGCTGGGCGGCGCGGTCCCGCTGGACGCCTGGGGCCGCGAGCTCGACGACCAGACGGTCATCGTCCTGGCGGACTGGACCTATGCCGGTATCGGCTACCGGACCCTCGGCGACGCCTGGCTGGCCGAGTCCGCCGCCGCCTGGGCACGCGAGCAACGCCAAACCGCACGAGAGGAGGCCCGAACCCACACGACCCACATCGCCTGAACCAACCCCGTCCGGTCCATGGAGGGCGCGAACGCACGATGGGCAAGCTGTTGACCCTGGACGAGGCGGCCGAGCGGCTGAACACCGGACACCGGTTCGTCCGCCGCCTGGTCGGCGAGCAACGCATCCCCTACCACAAGCTCGGCAAGCACGTCCGCATCGACTCAGACGACCTGGCCGACTACATCGCCTCCGGCCGGATCGAAGCACGACCACTGGCCGAGGCCTCCTGATGGGCTCGATCGAGTACCGGGCCGATCGGCCGAAGCCCTATCGGGCGCGCTACTGGGGTGCCGACAATCGCCAGCACCGCAAGAGCTTCGCTCGGGAGCGCGACGCCAAGGTCTGGCTGCGCGCGCAGGAAGGCACCAAGGACACCGGGACGTGGATCGATCCCGCCCGGGGCCGAATCCGGTTCGACGAGTGGGCGGACCAGTGGTGGGAGGTCTGGTCTCCTGGCAAGAGCCCTGCCACCCTTCAGCCGGCCGAGGTGCGGCTCCGCGTGCACCTGCGGCCGACGTTCGGGCCACGGCGGCTCGACAGCATCTCCGCCCTGCTGGTCGAGCGGTGGCAGAAGAAACTCGCGAGCGACCACGCCCACGAGACCGTCATGGCCTGCCGCTCGCTGCTCAACCGCATCCTCAAGGCGGCGGTCAAGGATCGCCGCCTGGCCTTCAACCCCGTTCGAGAGGTTGATCCTCCGCCGAAGCCAGTGGACGCTGACCGGCGTCTCGGCAACGCCAAGCGGCGGACCTTCTCGCCGGAGGAGTTCGGCCGGTTTCTGACCGCTGTCCTGAGTTCTACCGTGCGCACTTCGTCACTCAGGTAGGAACCGGGCTCCGCCCCGGGGAGCTACTGGGCTTGCCTCCGCATCGGGTGAGGCCGGCCGATGGCCTGATCGAGGTCGTGGAGGTCCGCTATGACTCCGGCAAGTTCGGCAGAGGCTATAAGGATCGGCCGAAGTCGCCGGCGAGTATCCGGCAGGTGCCGTTAGCTAAGCAGGCCGCGGACGCCGTCGTCGAAGCCCTGGTCGGCTGCCCAGCCGACGGGCGCATCTTCGCCGGACCTGGCGGCAACCGTCATGCGCTGCGCGGCGAGCGGACGGCGCTCACGGTCGGCAACTACCGCCGCGTCTACAAGCGCGTCGTGGACAAGGCCGCGGGCCTGGCGCATCTCGACCTGCGCGGGCCGCACGACCTTCGCCACACCTACGCGACCTGGCTCGCAGATGCCGGCATCCTGTCGCGGGTGATCGACGAACTGATGGGGCATTCCGGCGGTGCCCGTGAGGGAAGCCCGATGGGCCGGACCTACCGGCACACCACGCCAGAGATGCTGGCCAGGGTCGTCGCGGCGCTGGAGGAGCGGCTCGCTGGCGCGCTCCCCGTGCCCCAGGTGTGCCCCAACAAAGCTCAAACAGAAGAAGCAAACAGGAAAGAGTGAACGCGATAGGGGCGATGACCTGCGGAAACGGCTGGTGGGCGCGACAGGTATCGAACCTGTGACCTCTGCCGTGTGAACGAATGGCGGCCCGGGCCGAGGGCCACACAGGACCTTGCGCCACACCACATGACCACAGCTCAGGATAGTGGTGCCGTCTTGGTGCGTGATGTGGCGCGATGGGACGTAGGACCAGCTTGCTGACAGATTGCTGACAATCTTAGGCCCCGTTCCGGGAACCGGCCGCTGGACGTCGGCCCGTACACCTTCGTGTGGCTGGACGCCTTGACGCTGAAGGTCCGCGAGCTGGGCCGGACCGTCCTGGTCCACGCGTGCCTGCGGTTGGGGGATGCGCCATGGTCGGTCTCCCGAGCATCCCCGCCCGAAAGAGACCAGGCCCCACCACGGTGGCGTCAAATGCCCCGGCAGCTCGGTCGGTCCGCAGCCGGCTGTCTACAGCTGCGTGTTGAGGTACTTCTGCAGCTGGGTGACCGTGGGCGCATCCCAGGTCCTGGCGCCGTCCCGGGCGATGCCGAGGTACGTCTGCAGCGCGGCCATGGAGGCCGGCCCCCAGATGCCGTCCGACGTCGTCCCGATCCGGGACTGCAGGGCCCGCACGGTCGAGCTGTCCAGCACTCCGGTCTGGGTGACCCCGAGCCAGCGCTGGAGCGCCTTCACGGTCAGGGGTCCGAGCACACCGTCGGTCGCCAGACGCGGAGCGAGCAGGCCGTACGCCGCCTTGACCCTGAGGACGCGAAGGACCGCCGCCTGGACGGTGGCCCGGAACGTCGCGTCGCTGGCGGCCCTGGCGGTGACCGCGCGGACCATCGCCGGGACGACCGTCGGATCCACGGTGAGGACCACGTCCCCGCCCGCGACCAGGAAGCCCACCGCTCGTGCTCCCGCGGACCACGCCTGGACCTGCTTGGCCCGGCCGAGGTCGTCGCTCACCACGACACGGGTGAAGCCGAGGTCGCCGCGGAGCATGCCGCGGATCACCGTCGGCGAGAACACCGCCGGGTGCGCGCCGTCGATGCGGCTGTATACCGCCGAGGAGACCATGACCAACCCGGCGCCGGCGCCAATCGCGGCCCGGAACGCGGCGACGTCCGCCGAGGTCCGCGTCGTCACCGTGTCGGTGACCCCCGACGACGTGTCGGTGTTCGCCGTGACGTGCCCAAGGCCCGGGAAGTGCTTGGCCGTCATGGCCAGCCCCGACACACCCATCCCGCGCAGGAACGCCCCGCCCTTGTCGGCAACCACCGGCTCGGTGTACCCGTACTCGCGCTGGTAGTGACCGATTGGGTTGGTGCTGGCGAGCGAGCGCGGCACGGTGTCCATCACCGGGGCAAGGTCGACGTCGACCCCCGCACGAAAGACCTGGTAGCCCCAGGCCCGCGCGCTCGACGTGAGCGTGGTGTCGCTCCAACCGCCCTGGGTCAGCGCCGTCGGCATCCTGGAGAAGCCGGTGCCCTGGAGCACCTGGACGTATCCGCCTTCCTGGTCCGTCGCGACGAACAGCGGAACGCGTGATGTGGCTGCGGACGTCGTCAGCGCGTCGACGGCGCTCGTCAGGGCCCGCACGGGCGGTGGACCGGCCGTCGTCCGCCCGGTGAGCACGACGTTGCCGACGTGATAGGTCGTGATCGCCGTGCGGGTCGCGGTGCCGAGCCCCGTCACGGGGGTCCCCACCATGAACAGCTGGCCGATCCGCTGCGCCTGGCTCATCCGGTCGTAGACGGCCTGCGCGGGGTCCGCCGTGGTCGCGGCCACCGAGGACGTCTCCCCCGCGACCGGCGCTGCGGCCGCCGGATAGCCCGCTGCCGGCTCGTGGGACCAGGCCGCCGCCTGCGCAGGCCCGGAGGAGCCCACCAGGCCGAGGAGGACCGCTGCAGCGACGGCCAGCACCGGCGACCTGCTGGTCGTGTTCGATGCCGTGCCCGAACCCGAGTCAACGCGCATGTTGACCGCCCCGCTCGACGTCGCTCGTCCTGCCGCGGACGCTTCCGTGGCCACGTCCATTGAGCCACGCCGGAGGCCCCGCGGTACCACCCGACGATTGGTTGATACCGGCACCTAGTGGAGCTGGAGCTTACCGCATGCCAGGTCGGGTGATCGCTTGGTGTTGCAGTTGCTCACATGCAAACGATCGAGCTGGCCGACACGTACACGGCCTGTTGATTCCCCGGGTCGTAGAGGACAACCGTGCCGCCCCCTGGCCGAGGTAGAGGACCTTGCCCTGGAGCGTCTGGTTGTACTCGCTCCAGGTGTGGAAGTCACTTCGGGCGCGCGAAGATGCTCGTCATTTGAGATTGAACGAGTAAGAAGCTCACGCCCTTGAGCTGTGCGCTCCTCCAGCCGTCGATCCAGCTCTGTCCGAGGGATGGTCAGGTAAGGGGGAGAAGGAGGTTGCGAGTGGTCGTGCGGCGGGCCACCCCTGACTCCTGAAGTGCGTCTGCTGACAGCCGGCGTGCGCCACCGGACCAGAAGCGTTTGTGCTGGTGGGCGCGGCAGGAGTTGGACCTCCGACCTCTGCCGTGTCAAATCCCACGACGAATTACGTCGATGTAATTCGGGACTGTGACGGCGCGTGGAGGATCATGGGAAACGTACAGGCAGAAGCCACTGTGGCCACCCGCACAGACCCATGATTCATCACGGTTCTCTCGCGCCTCTCCGGATCTTTCCAACGGGCGGTTGCTGCCCGTCTGCTGCCCGCCCACACGACTGCTGCTCCCAAGCGCCGCGCACCTCAGCAAGGTTCTCCCGGGGGGATGTCCCGAGTGTTGTTGAGGTTCGGTGACGGTCGTTGCTCATTGCGTCATAGCAAGGAGGCCGACCAGGGATGTCGCTGTTGTGGTGCAGGTCGAGCCCTCCCGCGCCGATGAGCGCGGAAGCTCCTGCACCGACACGCCCCAGATGGGGTGATCAGTTGCCCTGGCGGTAGGCGTCGTGGTAGTTCCACCACCCGTACGGCGGGGTTTGCGGGGACCCCTGCGGCGAGTCCTCCCACTGCTCCTGGCGGCCAAGCACAGGGTGACACCGTGGGTGCCGTAGGCCGCCAGGCCGCGGTCCAACCCCTCGACCAGCAGTGCCCGAGCGTCGTCGAGCCGGCCCTGCGCGACGGCCACCGTGCCCAGCTGCGCGAGCGTGCCGGCGGTGATCCATGCGTTGTCGAGCCGCTCGCCCAGCTCGCGGGCCGCGGTCAGGTGGCTGATGGCGTCGTCGTAGCGGCCGACCGCCGTCTCCAGGAACGCGAGGGAACCGGCGGCAAGCGCTGTCCAAAAGGGCTCATCCAGCCGGCTGAGCTGCTCGACGCTCACTGCCGCCGCCCGGACGGCGCCGTCGAGGTCGTCTCCGATGGACGCGATCCAGGCCATCGCCAGCTGGCACACGGCGTGAAGGTACGGGTCGTCGATCCCGTCCAGCAGCGGTGCCAGCCGCTCGCCGGCCGCCAGCGCCGATGGGTCGTCGCCGACCTCGTTGGCGATCACCGCCGCGGCCCAGAGCAGCTCTGCTTGATCGCGGGCGTCCAGGGAGTCGGCGGCGGGCAGGAGTTGCCTGATCCACGAGCGGGCCTCGCTCGAATGATCGCGCAGGATCCAGAAGGTGCACAGCACCCGGAACAGGTGCGGCAGCGGCCCACGCTCGTGGTCGAGGTACCACCCGACGGCGGCGGCCAGGTTGCCAGCGTCGAGCTCCAGCCGTTCGGCCCATTCCCGCTGGCCAGCCCCTGCCAGCGGCCGGTCGGCCTGCTCGGCCAGCGACAGATAGTGGTCGGCGTGGCGGCGCTCGATCTCGGCCAGGTCGGGGCGGGCGGCCAGCCGCTCGGTGACGAACTCGCGGACCGTCTCCAGCATCCGCAGGCGCGTCCCCTGGTCGGTCCGGTCGACGTAGGTGAGGGAATGGCGAGCCAGCGCCTCCGACAACTCCAGCGCGCGGTCCTCGTCGAGGCCGGCCACCTCGGCGGCCGCCTCGATCGTCCAGCCGTCGACGAACACCGCCGCGGTTTCCAGCAGCGACCGCTCGTCGTCGTCCAGCAGGCCCACGCTCCAGTCGACCGTGGCCCGCAGGGTCCGCTGGCGCGCTGGGAGGTCTGAGGCGCCGGTGCCCAACGTGTCGAGGGAGGTCGCCAGCCGCCGCAGGAGTGCGTCCGGGTCCAGCAGCCGGGTGCGCGCGGCGGCCAGCTCGATGGCCAGCGGCAGGCCCTCCAGGCGCCGGCAGATCTCCACCACCGCCCGGGCGTTGGCCTGGGTGAGGTCGAAGTCGTGGCGCACGGCTCGGGCGCGGTCCACGAACAGCGCCACCGCCGGGGACGCCAGCAGCTCTTCCGATGGCAGCCCGCCGGCATCCGCTGGCAGGGGCAGCGGCGGCACCGGGTATTCCCGCTCGGCGCGAAGCCCCGGCGCCGTGCGGCTGGTCAGCAGGATGGCCACGCCCGGGCAGCGGGCGAGAAGTTCCTCCAGGTCGGGGCCGGCGTCGACCACCTGCTCGAGGTTGTCCAGCACCAACAGCCACCGCTCATCACCGAGCTGCTCGGCAAGCGCCTCCAGCGGCGACTCGGTCCCTGCCAGGTCGGCCTCGAGCGCCCGGGCGATGCCGGCCAGGACCTGTCTGGGCTCGGTGACCGTCGCCAGCTCCACGAACACGCTCCCGGAGCCGAAACGGTCACGCACACGCTCGGCCACCGCCAGCGCCAGCCGCGTCTTGCCGATCCCACCCGGCCCCGTGAGCGTCACCAGTCGCGACCCAGGCTGCCCGAGCAGGCCGACGACCTCGTCGATGGCCCGGTCGCGGCCGAGCAGCGAGGTCGTGGCCGCCGGCAGCGGGCGCTTGCGGTGCCGGGATGGCGAGGCGACCGGTTTGGCTCCGGTTGCCGCGAACCGCTCGCTCAGCAGGATCGCCAGGTCGTCGCGCACCAGCCGCCCCAGCTCAGCTGGTGTGCGGAACCTGCGGTACGAGGCCTCCTGCCGCACCCGGCCCAGCAGATCATTCAGGTGAGGCTCACGGTCGGGCGCCGGCGTCTTCACGTAGAGCAGGCGCGGCAACCCTCGCGCCAGGTCGAACTCCTCCTCCAGGCCCGAGACCTCCATGCCTGGGTTGAGCTGCCCGTACCGCTGCCAGTACAAGCCGATGAAGATGTCGCTCTGCTCCAGGTACGCCCGATACACCGCGCGCGGGGGGTGCGGCCGCGCCCCGGCCTCGAACATCACCGCGGTCAGGTGCAACGACGAGATCGCCCGGGCGACCGCGCGACGCTCTTCCGCCAGCTCGCCCAGGGTGGAGCTGACGAACACCCGCAGCCGCTGGTCAGGAGTTCGGATCACGACGCCATGCTAGTCGCCGGGCCGGCTGGCCTGCTCCAGGCTTCGGTCCTGGCGCAGGCCAGCCAGACGTTTCCTGGCACACTCAGCGGACCAGCTGTTCCACCCGCTTGCCGGCCTGGCGCAGGGTGAAGGCGGCGAAGATCTCGCTCACCCCGTGAAAGATCGCCCACACCCCCACCAGGGTCACCAGCGTCACCAGCGACCGCTGCCAGGACCGCACCGCCCACACCCCCAGCACCAGCTCGGCGGCCCCCAGCAGCAGCCCGGTCCACCAGTAGCTCAGCTTGGGGCCGGCCAGCGCGCTGACCAGGTGCACGATCCCAAAGACGATCAGGTACCAGGCCACCAGGATCGACACCACATACAAGGTGATGCTCGGCCACACGAAGGTGAGGATCCCGGCGGCCACCCCCAAGATCCCGGCAACGATGAACATCCACCGCCAGCTTTCGACGCGGCTGGCCACCATCAGCTGGGTGAGGCCGCCGAACAAGAAGGCCACCCCAACGAAGGCGGCCACCGCGGCCAGGCTGCCCACCCGGTACGACAGCACGAACATGCCAAACCAGGTCCACAAGACCCCAAGGGCCAAAAACCACCACCAGATTGCTGACAGGTCCCGCACCCCTGCCCGCACCGTGTCCCGCAGGGTGCCAGAGGGTGTTGCCTCGCTCGACATCACAGCCTCCCTTGCCTTGGCCGCCGCCGGCGGGCCCTGCCACCTCCAGAGCCCGCGGCAGCAGACCGCTTCCATCCTGGGTCGTGTTGTGTCGTGCCCGGCCGACGCTGTGACGGCCGGGCATGTCCGAAAGTCGGGCCAGGCTAGGAGCCGGCCTCCTTGGCGAGCTCGTCGGCGTAGGCGCGGGCGTCGATGGCGTCCAGCACCGCCAGCCGCGCGTTGTCGACCGTCCAGGCGGCAAAGTCGATCGCGTCGGCGGCGTCGGATTCGGCGCCGTCGGCCTGGCCGGCGGCAAGCTTGGCATCCAGCCGCTCGGCCCGCCGGTCCATCTTCGCCTGCAGCTCGGCGGCGTTGGCCTTCAGCTGCGCCCACTTGCTGCGCGCGTCGGCGGCGGCCTGCCCGGCCTGCTGCTGGGCGTCCTTGGCGGCCTGGTCCAGGTCGGCCTGGGCCTGGTCGATGCGCTGGCGCAGCTGCTCACGGGACTCAGAAACGGCGGCCTGGGCTGCCGTCTTGGCGTCGGCGGCGCGCTGCTGGAGATCGTCGAGTTGGGTGGAGAAGTCCATGGGTCCCCCCTTGGTGCTGCCACTTTGGGATCTCGCTGCCGGCCGGCACGCGGTGTTGCCTGACACTACTGTTGACGCGCCGTCTTGCCATTGGGCGCCCGCCACAAAGCAAGCAGCTTGCGTGGTGCCCGGCGCACGTCAGCACCACCACGCACCTGCCGGCTAATCGTCCGGTGGGCGCCGCCAGCGAACCGGCATGATGCCGCCATCCCGGTCGGTGACCCGGGCGGCTTGGCGGCGTACGATCCGCTGGTGGACAAAACAAGCCCAAGCGTTGCCGAGTACGCGGCCGACGTCTCTGGCGCGCTCGCCCCTCGCTTGGCCGAGCTGTCGGCCGACGTCTACCAGCTCATCGTGCGGGACATCCCCCAGCTGCGCACCGACCGCCGGGTCTTGGCGCTGCTGGAGGCCAGCGTCGCCGAGAACGTGGCCACCATGCTGCACATCCTCCAGCACGGCATCGACCTGGACCGCGTGCACGCCCCCGCCGCCGCCGAGGAATACGCCCGCCGGCTGGCGCAACGCGGCATCCCGATGGCCGCGCTGCTGCGGGCCTACCGCATCGGCTCCACCCGCTTCCAACACTGGTGCCTGCAGGAACTGGCGCGCCACACCGACGACGCGGCGGTCGTCAGCGACGCCGGGCTGCGCATCGCCGAGACCACCGCCGCCTACATCGACCGGGTGTCGGAGGAGCTGGTGGCCGCCTACGAAGCCGAGAAGGAGAACTGGCTGCGCAACCTCAGCGCCGCCCGGGCGGCCCGCGTCCGGGCCCTGCTACAAGGCGAGCGGATCGACGTCGACGCCTCCGAGGTGATCCTGGGCTACCGGCTCCGCCAGCACCACGTCGGCCTGGTGTGCTGGGTTGGCGAGGAGGAGCCAGGCGGCCACGCGCTCGCGCGGCTGGAACGGGCGACCATGGAGCTGGCCAGTCAGACGCAGTGCCAGGGGCGGCCGGTCTTCCTTCCCCAGGACGAGTCCTGCGCCTGGGCCTGGCTGCCGCTGGGCGCCACAGACACCTTCGCCGCTCCGACCAGGGGCGGCGGCGCCAGGGCGGAACCTGGGATCTGGTTCGCCTTCGGCGCTCCTGGCGCCGGCGTCGCCGGCTTCTGCCGCAGCCACCACCAGGCCCTTGGCGCCCACGCCGTCGCGCTCGCCGCCGGCCCGTCGGGACAGCGCATGACCAGCTTCACCGAGGTCGCGCCGCTGGCGCTGATGGCCAGCTCGACCGAGCTGCTGCGCACCTGGGTCATCGAGACGCTCGGGCAGCTGGCCGACGACGACGACCACACCGCCAGGCTGCGCAATACCCTGCGCGTCTTCCTGCAGGAGAACGGCAGCTACAAGGCCACCGCCGAGCGGCTCATCCTGCACAAGAACAGCGTCCAGTACCGCGTCCGCAAGGCCGAGGAGGCGCTCGGCCATCCCCTCGACGAGCATCGCCTGCACGTCGAACTGGCCCTGCTGGCAAGCCAATGGCTCGGCGCCACCGTCCTACAGCGCCCGGAAGACCCCGTTCCATGACCCCGCGGGGTCGACCTTGCCTGTCGAACAACTTCCCGATGCGCCGCGCTTCTAGCCGGTCGGCGAGCCTGCTTCAGCGCTGCGGCGTGCCCAGCATAACCTCGACCGGTACGTACGCACCAGGGAGGATCGCATGTGCGGAGGGAGCAAGCCGTTAGCAGAATCCTCTGGACAATGTGCTCACCAGCTTGCCGCCCAGGCCAGGTGCGTCTTCGGCCACTCCAGCCTCCCGACCCGAAAGTCGGGATAGCGAACCATTAGGTGGTTGCACCAGCGACGGGCGACCGGGTGACGGTTATCTGGTGTCCTCAGAATTCTGCCGTGGCGAGCAGGTCGGCGATGTCGAACGCGGCCGGTCGGGCGGCGGGGAGCGTGGGCTGCCAGTCCGGCTGCGTGGCGCGATAGGACTCCGGGTCGCGGTCGATGATGCCGAGCAGGACCTCGGCGACGATGCGGCCCCCGAGCGGGCCGAGCCGGTCCCCGCCGCTCCGCACCTCCCTCCTTGAGCAGGTAGAACCAGAGCGGTGTCTCGCCCGACCAGCCGACCCCGCGGAGCCCGATGTCGTCCGGGGTGAGCGGCTCGACGCCGAGCGCGCGGGACAGCGATTCGCCGGACGCGAGCCCGTAGGCCTGGCCGCGTTGCAGGTCGCGCACTGCCAGGGAGTGGTAGGCCTGGATCTCGACCTCTCCGGTGATCGCCTGGGGCAGCTCGATCAGCGAGCGGGCCAGGCGGCCGTCGATCTTCTTGCTCGGCTGCGGCGCCCGCCTGCGCTTGTGGCGACTCTAGCCGGTCTCACCGATCCATCGGAATCTGCGCTGAGCTGGAACGCATCCGGCGCGCCTTGCCGAATGATCCCGCTGGAGCGATCGGCGCTGCCAAGCAGCTGGTGGAGGCGACCGCCAAGGTGGTGCTGACCGAACGCGGCCTGCCTGTCGAGGACAACGCCAAGGTTGCCGAGCTCGTCAAGGCGGCCCAGCAGGCGCTGCACCTGCATCCATCCTCGACAACCACTGGGCCGGACAGCTCTGAGGCGGTCAAGAAGATCCTCGGTGGCGTGTCGTCGATTGCGATCGGTGTTGCGGAGCTCCGCAACCGCGGCTATGGCTCAGGGCACGGCCAGGCGAGCACGCCTGCAGGGCTCAGCCCTCGGCATGCGCATCTAGCGGTGAACGCTGCGATCACTTGGTGCCATTTGCTGCTCGACACCCTTGCTGATCCTGTAGCTCCATGGCGGCGACAGCCGGACGGCTCTGGCGACATGCCGGTCGGCGGCACGGTCGGATAGATAGCCCAACAACGCGCTCTTGCCCACCCCAGGCTCCCCGCGCAGGACGGTGACTCGACTCCGGCCGGCGAGTGTGTCCGCCAAGAGCCGATCGAGTGTCTGCCCTTCGGCACGACGTCCGAGGAGCCTCATCGGCGGCCTCCCTACGTACAAGAGCCCCTCCGTCAACGATCCCACCGACCAGGGGCCAACCACGAAATCCCTGGTACGACGCAGCGGCCGAAGCGCGAAAGTTATCCCTGACACGACTCAGGAGGAGCCGCTATGAGCACGACGGAGGTTCGCAGTTTGCCCATGGCCCCAGAGCACCACGGTGCGTTCGGGCAGGACGCGTTCGGTCGCCGCGCGGAACAGGTGGCCCGCTTCTTCGGCACGCCGCAATACATCGTCGGCCAGACGATCG